>JBAWFB010000210.1:0-42303 GCA_049591495.1 Solirubrobacteraceae bacterium | reverse complement strand
TGAAGCAGCTTCATGATCCACTGCGGAACGATGCGGATGCTGGTCCGAACCAGAGTTGGCTGTCCTGGTCTATAGGGGATGCCAATCTCCTTGTCGCCAACCTTCACCATCATTTCGCGGATCTCGGAGCTATGTGTCTTTTCCGCAACATCGTGAGTGGAGCGTAGCACTCAGAACCAGTTTCATAATGACTGAGGTGTCGCCAGCAGATGATTGCGGCGGCGAGGTGTAGGAACGCGAGGTGTTGTTCGGGGTCGCGCTCCCAGCGGATTCGTAGTCCTCGGAACTGGTGTAGCCACGTGAAGGTCCGCTCGACGACCCAGCGGCGACGGCCGAGCCCGGAACCGTGGGTCGTGTTGCGTCTGGCGATCACTGGCTTTACGCCGCAGGCTCGCACCTCGCGCCGATACTTGTCGTAGTCATAGCCACGATCCGCGAACAGCGCTCTGGGGCGCTTGCGTGGACGGCCGACCTTACCGCGACGGGCTTCACGCCGTCCAGCAACACCAATAGTTGCGTTACGTCGTGATGGTTGCCGCCAATCAGGGTGAGCCCCGGTGGCAGACCGCCTGCGCCGGCCAGAAAGTGATGCTTTGAGACCGTGCGCGCACGGTCGACCAGTGAGGGGCCAGTGAGGAGCCCCCCAAAAGCGCACGAATATGGCTCGTGTCCACGGCAGCTCGGGACCAGTCGATCTCGCCGGCCGCGTCCAACCGCTCAAGCACGACCTGGTACAGGCGCTCCCACACACCGGCCTGCTGCCATTCCCGCAACTGCCGCCAACAGGTCACGCCTAACCCGTACCCGAACTCTGCGGGCAGATCACGCCACGCGATCCCTGTGTGCAGCACGAACAAGATCCCGTTCAACGCCGATCGATCGTCCAAACGCTTGCGTCCCGGATAGCGCCGGCGACGCTCGATCATCGGCACAACGGCCGGACCTCAGCCCACAGCGCGTCATCGACCTCAAACCGCGATGGCACCTCCACATCTCCAATAGTCGAGCACACCTACCGGAGACTTCGCCGACTACCCCACCATTCATTCTGAAACCGGCTCTTAGAAGCCTCCAGGACGACGAGGACGCCTGCTCGACATCAAGGTCACGGTCGACCAAGTCGGCGAGGAGGTGCGCCGTAACTGTCTTTTCTCCGTGAAGCCGCCCCATAATCCCAGCGGGATCTTGACTCCCTCGGTGCTGACTCCCAGCGCGACGATGGCGCAGTGGCCCTTCAGCTCGATCCCGTCGACCATCAATGCTGCCAGGCGCACGTCCTCAAGGGAGCGGCTCATCAAGGCATCCAGGCGCTCACGCGTGCGCCCCGACAAACTAGCGGCCGAACGCGGACTTCGACGCGGAGCGCTCAGAAGTGGTCTGGACCGAGACCAAAACTCAGGAGGTCTGGCCAGTGTAGCCCCAACCCCACTGAAAGAGTCAAGACGGCACCAGAAGAGTGTGTTGGTCGACCAGGAAGGCGGGTCGCTCGGGATCACGATCAAGGGCCTCGACATGCGCGACGCCAAGCTTTGGCCGCGACTATCAACGCGATCGTGATTCCCCGTCCCGATCCCGACACGATCGTCCAGAATCTCTGCTTGGACAAGGGGTATAACAACCCGACCAGCGAGACCGCGTGCGCCCAAGGCGGGTATGTGCCGCACATCCGCCGCATCGGCGAAGAGAAGCGCAACGGGTGGGGCAAGAAGACACACCCAGCGGGTGGTCGAGCGCACGATCGCTTGGCTACAACGCTGCCATGCGTTGCTGATCCGCTACGACAAGAACCACAGCGACTATCTCGGCCTCATCCAACTCGCCTGCGGCCCACTCTGGTACCGACACCGCCACCGCCTACGACACGCCTGACGAGTTCTCGGACAGTCCTACGTCGATACCATGCACGCATGCAGGCTCCCACGACGACCCATATATCGAGCAAACAGGCCCAGGAGACACGCGCCGCACAGACAGTTAAGGTGGTTCCACGCCTGCCCGCCCTCACCGGCCTTCGCATACTCGCAGCGCTTGCCGTCTACGCTAGTCACATCGGACCTCCGCACGGGGCCTCAAAAGTGTTGAAAGCGTTTATAGAATCCGGATACATGGGGGTAACGCTATTTTTCACTCTTTCCGGTTTTGTGCTCGCGGTCAATTACTTTGACCGGATGCGTCGACCGAGCATGGCAGCCACATGGCAGTTTGGAGTAGCGCGCTTTGCTCGTATCTACCCCCTCTACGTTCTGATCCTATTCTATATTCTAGTTAGGGACCACGCCTTCGGTCAGAGTATCGAAGGCTGGTGGGAGCACGCCCTAGCCATTCAGGCTTGGGATACGAACCTCGACGAGACATATAACTTCAATGGCCCAGCCTGGTCAGTCAGTGTTGAGTGCTTTCTATACGCCTGTTTCCCTTTTCTTGTCCTGCTGCTGGCACGTACACGCACCACCCGAGCAGTACTTCTTTCTTCCGTCGCCATCGTACTAACCATGCTCGCGGTCACCGGATGGTTTGTCCTAACTAACCGAGCCAACCTGCCTTGGCTCAATCCCGAGTCTGCGCACCACTGGCTTTACGTGATACCTATCACACGCATAGGCGATTTCTCACTTGGAATTCTCACAGCTAGGCTATACGTACTACTACGCGACCGGCGCACCGTCGCCCGCGCGGGCGGGTCCATCTCTATCATCGCCGCAATCGTGATTGTGACCCTCATGGCATGGCCAGCAAACCTATACAGCGCATGGAGTTGGGATGTAGGTTACGCGGTACCGAGCGCAATACTCATTTTTGGACTCGCGATCGCTCCAGTCAGTCTTTTTGCTCGCGTACTATCATTCCCCGTGATGATCCTACTGGGGGAGTCATCCTATGCATTTTATCTAGTCCACCAACCTGCATTGGAGTACTTTGGCGCGGGACGCTGGGCCGTCGCCACATCAGCTACTACAATCACTTTTGAGGCACTAACCCTTGGCGCGATCCTTTGCCTCGCGATAGGGCTCCATATCATGATAGAGCGACCAGCGAGATTTTATATTCGACGGCTAACGGATACCCGATCCGGCCGGATAAGACATCCACTACATCATCAACCAATCGAGTTCAATCCGTCCCACCAAGAGGCTGCTGAGCCCATACAGATGGACGCCCCAACTCCAACCGCTACCGCCTAAGTCGCGCTACCATGCATAAACTTGCGGATTGTCGCGTATCATGTTCCTCGTGCACCTTGATAGGCGCTACTACCAATGCCACGTTACACGAGCACATTCTTTCCATCTACTTAGATCGCAGCCCTGTAGCCACTCCATGATATCGATCCCCAGACCCACATAGGATCAAGTCATGCCAGTTCGTCCGCCGCCAAATATCCTCGCCAACGATTTTGCGCGTCAGTGGCTAGATATTCGTGATGATGCGATCTGCGCCATCGATCGAGTAGGCCATAGTGGATGGCTTGTACTCGGCCATGAGGTTTACAACTTTGAGCGCGAGTTCGCCGCATGGTGGGGCACTCCTCTACATGCAGTCGGAGTCGCAAGCGGCCTTGACGCGCTTGAGATAGCGCTGCGTTGTGCTGGATTGCCACTCGGTGCGCGGGTCATCACGACTCCCCTCACGGCCTTCGCCACGACCCTGGCGATCATCCGTGCTGGTGGAGAGCCAGTCTGGTGTGACGTGGACCAGACTGGCGGACTCGATCTTGATCAGGTCGCAATGGCACTCAAAGCAGATCCCTCTATCAGAGCTCTGATGCCGGTGCACCTATATGGGCATCCCCTGGACCCAGCGGGCCTTCAACGTCTACGGGATGAATATGATGTCATCGTGATCGAGGATTGTGCGCAATCATTGGGCGCAGAACGCGATGGACGGCCGACAGGTACCATAGGAATCGCTGCAGGCACAAGTCTTTATCCAACAAAGAATCTTGGGGCAATGGGAGATGGTGGCGTCCTGTTGACGTCAGACAAGGACTTGGCCGAACGGGCCAGAAGACTGCGTGACTATGGGCAAAGCGCACGATATGAGCACGTTGAGCTAGGTCTCAACAGCCGTCTCGACGAGCTGCATGCCGCAGTTCTCGGAACGGCACTGCTACCTCGGCTTGATAGATGGCTCACGCGTCGTCGTGAAATAGCTTTGCGCTACATTCGAGCCCTAGACGGTAGCGGACTGCGACCCGTCGTTGCTCAAGATGGTCGCTCAGGGCACCATCTCTTTCCGGTTGAGGTACTCGACAGAGATCCCACCAGCGTGATCCAGCGACTAACGGAGTTCGGGATCGCCGTCGGACGCCATTATCCACGCCTGTGTCCCGACCAGAAGGCGGTTAACGGAATGGGTGTCACGATCGGAGGGCTACCCATCGCCCGTAAGCTCGCCAAACAAGAGATCTCACTACCAATCCATCCCTATCTCGAAGAGGACGAAGTCTCCTATATCATCGACGCATGCTTGAAGGCCTGCGCATGAAACCCCCTGTCAACTCACTTGTTATACCTGTATACAACAACGCTACCTCCATCACAGCACTCGTTCGCACCGTCAAACATATTGCTGAACACGTAGATGGAGATCTTGAGACGATATTCGTCGTAGACGGAAGCCCTGATAATTCTCGTGAACTACTTTTGCGCGCGCTTAATAATAAACAAACACGCGCACGTATAGTGGAGCATTCACGCAACTTTGGCGCATTCGCTGCCATACGGACAGGAATGAACCTAGCCTCCGGGCGATACATCGCAGTCATGGCAGCCGATCTTCAGGAGCCACCGGAGCTGGTAGTCGAGTTTCTAGGCAGACTGTCAACCGGTGATATTGACGTGGTGGCGGGCAAGCGTGCCAGTCGCAATGATCCTGGCGACGGTGCATCCAAGCTCTATTGGCGCCTATACCGACGGTTTATCCTCAGCGATATTCCTCCGGGAGGCGTAGACGTCTTTGCTTGCACGGCCGCTGTTCGGGATGTCGTGTGCTCTTTGGAGGATGTTCATACATCTCTAGTTGCTCAGCTTTTTTGGGTCGGCTTCCGGCGTGAGCTTGTTGCTTATGATCGCCTCCCAAGACCCGGCGAGAGCGGCTGGACACTACGCCGCAAGTTTCGCTATCTATCCGACAGTGTTTTTGCATTTACCGATCTGCCGGTCAGACTCCTATGGGTAGTCGGGATCGTAGGGATGTCTCTCAGCCTCACTATTGGACTCATTGTGCTAGTTGCGCGTATAACAGGAGAGATCACCGTTCCTGGTTACGCCACAACCATCCTGATCTTGCTCTTCTTTTTGGGTCTCAATTTGCTTGGTCTCGGTATCATAGGCTCTTATGTCTGGAGAGCATATGAGAGCATCAAGGGGCGTCCTGGCGCAATTGTGCGTGAGATCATAGACACGACACCTCAAGAGGAAGCAAATGCGTGACGTATTCGTACATAAACAGGCCCTGTGCGAGACCGATACAGTGGGTCCACGGACACGCATCTGGGCTTTTGCCCATGTGCTGGCAGGCGCAAAGGTGGGTGCCGATTGCAATATCTGTGACGGCGTCTTTATAGAGGGTGGCGTTGTGGTTGGCAATGGGGTCACTGTGAAGTGTGGGGTTCAGCTTTGGAAGGGAGTTACGCTTGAAGACGATGTCTTTGTGGGACCAAACGCCACATTTACCAACGACCGATTCCCCCGTAGCCGCCAATGGCTACACGAGCACCCGAGCACGATCGTCCGTACCAAAGCATCAATCGGTGCCAATGCAACCATCCTCCCCGGTATAGAGGTCGGCCAAGGTGCGATGGTGGGTGCGGGTGCTGTTGTAACGCGCTCCGTTCCTCCATACGCAGTAGTGACAGGCAATCCAGCCCAAATCACTGGCTATGTCCAAACCGAGGGTCCAACTACTCAGACCAAGCCCTCCAGCGAAAGTAAGCCGGGCAGGATTACCATCGGGGTGCCTGGGGTCCATCTACAACGTTTTGCAGAGTTTGCAGACCTACGGGGCAGGTTGACCGCTGGTGAACTTCCCAGCGACGACGTTCCATTTATACCCAAGCGCTGGTTTATGGTATACGACGTGCCGAGTCGCGAGGTAAGGGGGGAGCACGCTCACAGAATTTGTCACCAGTTTTTGGTCTGCGTATCCGGCAGCGTCAATGTCGCTGTCGACGACGGACAATACAGAGGAGAGACGGTACTAGACAATCCCACGCTGGGGATTTACATTCCTCCGCTGGTGTGGGGCAGTCAATTCCGTTATGAGCCAAATTCTGTGCTGCTTGTGCTGGCCTCTCATGTCTACGATCCTGATGACTACATTCGGGAATATGATTCCTTCTTGGCCGAGGTTGCGCTTGCATCACAATCTATCTCGGACTGACAGTCAGACCTAGATGCACGGAATGACCAGAATCGATTGGCCAAGAAGGTGATAGGAGCAGCGATCAAGATCGCCAAACGCTGTGCTGTAACGGCAGAAATGCCGATCCCGGAGTAGAGGACAGCAAAGCTTGCGTAGTTGACCACAAACGAACCAGCCGCTACGAGACAAAAGCGGTTGAAGTCACTGCGAACTTGTCGACCACTACGTGGGAATGCCCAAAGCCGTATAAGAGTGAAATTGAAGATGCCATTGAGCACAAAAGCGATACCCAGTGCTGGATATGCCCGAATACCGATTGCCAACTCACCCGAGTAAACCACAATGGCGAGCAGGTAACCACAGCCAGCGACAATCCCGTAGCGAATGAGCTGAGCAGCAAAATGCTCGGCGGGTGACAACCACAAGGTTTTGATAATGCGTTTCATAAGTCGTAGACCAACCTTCTACGTGGTTCCTCTGGGATATCAAGTAACCGCTAATCGTTTACCCTTTGCTACAACACCACAGTCTTGGTCCTCTTCCGATACAGAATGAGAGCACACCCCAGCCAGGCAATCAGTGCTATGACCAGCGCAAGCTCCTGGTCCGCCTTGGTTGGATCTTTGTAAGAAGCACTGAAAGTGTACTTACCTGGTGACAACCACCATGCCCTCAGAGGGATTCCTGCGTTTACCGACCGTACCTTCTGTGTGTCCGATGTCCAGCCATCTATTGCAAGCTCGTTTTCTATCATCAGCATTGGTTTTCTGATGCTAACTTCGTATGTGATGCTCTGAACCCCGTAGGTAAGCGTCCGAACCTGTCCGCTGGGACGCCACTGAGCTGGAGAGGGTAGATGCACAGTGCCCGAACGGCAACCGACCTCCGTGCAGGAAAATGTGTATCCGTGCCACGGGGCAAGCAACATGGCCGACCAAACTGGACTGTGGTCCGCCTGCCAAAGCACGCGCTCAATCGTGCCGCCGTAGTCGATCATGTGATAACCATCGCCAACCCAACCTGCCGCGTCAAGATTGTTGCCCGTGGGTGCAATGCTTAGCGAGACCGCCGGCGGTATACGGGCAGGTCTACTCTCTGGGGCTTGAGCTAGCAGTTTTGGAAGCTTTCGCACATAGCCGTCACGTGCACGGTAGGACGTCATTTCAGACGAGGGTACTTGCCATGGTGAAGTATGCCCCAGAAGACGATAATCGTTGATCTCACGCACGCCGTCGATCACGACCAGCACTACCAAGAGGCAAACAAGCAGGTGCGCACGCATACGTATCAGAACCAGCGTGAAGCTGACAAAAATTACGACCACGACCAGCCAAAGAGCGCGAGTCGGTTGCGCATAGGTAGACGGCGCAAACAAAGCGCCCACCAACAGAACGGACCCAGCAAATGCCGCTCGCGGAGCGAGACCGCGGCGACGAATCGTAGTCTGACTCCAAGCCTCAGCTGCCAGTACCACCAGTGCCACAGCCACTACCGACTTATATTCGGCTGCCGGAAACCTACTGGGAAATAGTGGACGTACAGAGGTCATCGCTCTGCCTATAACTCCGATCTTGGGCGCCATTGCAAGGACGAGTGCGACGGCTCCACAAGCGGCCAGCGGCGCCTGTTTACGAAGCGTCTCCAATCTGAGACACGCGAGCCCGACCAATATTGGAATCCCAACTGCCCACGCCGTTATGGTGCCGTCATAAGTCCAGGCAAAATTGTTCAGGTATAGACCCAACAGGTCGAGTGGCGATATCGACTCGCTTGCGCGAACCGCCGCGGTAGGTTCAAATATACGGTGGAGTTCACCTGATTGTTCTGCATGTAGATAAGGAATCAAGACGGCGACGCACACGGCTCCGGCCGCGAGCGCCGCGAGGGCCATCGCATAACGGTACCTATGCCATACCCCTCGCCCCCCGACGTACAGAGCCACGGTTACGTAGGTAAATCCTGCCAGACTAAAGGACACCAGTTGCCCCGGATAGGCGCCTGAGACGATCAGCCAAGCCAGCGGCGGCAATGCGGCAAGACGGACCCACCGGCCGCCATTATCTGGTGGCGTGAGAGACCAGAGCAACCACGGCAGGTAGGAGAATCCCCTGAATATATCGGCATGCTCGGCCTCCCCATAAAAGCCACCAAAGAACAGGTAGGCGACTGCCGCCAACACTGCCCACGACCACTTGAGCCGACGAGCATGTGCCAGGATCAGCACCCCCAAAGATCCAAATAGCACATGGGCGACTTGGACGGTGGTCAATACCCGAAGCGTCGCTGGTATCCCCAAGCCACCCAGCAACCACCACGCAGGAAAGTAGGTTCCTGCTTGCGGATCGACATTGACCGGGAATCCACTGGCAACAAATGGTGACCAAGAGGGGATATGCCCACCTTCAAAGACCGCCGCGATATATGCCGGAGTGGTTGTGTAGGAACCCAAGAAGTCCCAGGGAAACGTCCAGTGATCAAACAGCTGTTGCCTAAAGACCACCACGGTAAGCAAGGTCAGGAGAGTGACTGCCGTGACTGGACCGAGTGCAGATTTTGGGATCCAGCGGACCACTGAGGCGTTGCCGACTCTATCAAGAACGGTACCGATACGCTCTGCGTGACCCGACAGCTTAGCGGCTATCTTTCGGACATTAGTAGTAGATGGTGGCATCGTGATCTGCGAGCGACCCCGCGATACCGCGAGTGTAGAGGACCGAGGTGTCGCTAGACACTCGACCATGTTGCATGCCGCCAATAGACAAACGACGTGATGCGTCCGTCGCGATCCCAACTCACGGCTCGACCGTCATCGCTATCCTGACAGCCGACATGGATGTAGATCAACTCATCGCCGCTATCGACGACCAGATCGAGCGTCTGCATATGGCCCGCAAGCAGGTCGGCGAGGATTTCCCTTGGTATCCATACGATATCCTCGGCAACATCGTGCACATGGACAGGATGCTCACGGGCGAGAATCGCAACCTTGAACAGCTAGCTCAGTGCATGCCGGTGGCCGACATCGGAGCAGCCGACGGTGACCTTGCTTTTGCTCTTGAGGATGTCGCCGGCTGGCAGGTTGACATTATCGACACCTCTGCCACGAACATGAACGGACTGCGAGGCGCCCGAACGCTTAGAGAGCACTTCAGTTCTGTAGTAGACATCCACGACATTGACCTCGATCGCCAATTCTCGTTGCCCCGCGAACGCTACGGCCTTGTATTCCTGTTTGGGATCCTCTATCACCTGCAGAATCCTTACTACGTACTGCGGGAGTTGGCGTCACGGTCATATCACTGTCTCCTGAGCACTCGTGTAGCGCGTTTTGCAGGCGCCGCACAGACTCCGATCAGCCATTTGCCCGTCGCCTATCTCGTAGCGCCAGAGGAGGCCAACGGTGATGCAACTAACTACTGGATGTTTTCCCCATCAGGCCTCGAGCGGATAGTCGAGCGTGCCGGTTGGTCGATTCTCGAGCGGATGAACGTCGGTGACACTGAGAATTCCGACCCATCTTCGTCTGAGCACGATGAGCGGATGTTTATGCTATTGCGCAGCACCACAATTAGTTGATCTGCAACGGATGACTGCAGGCACTTCAGTGAGCAGCCACCCCGGGGATAATCTTAGCTGACACGCCCTTAAGGAGCTCACTAAGCCGGCCGGGAACCACCGCGGTCGAACAGTGCTCGGCGATGAATTCCTGGCCTGCGCATGAAAGGCGTCGCCAGAGCTCATCGTCGCGATAGGCCCGGATTACATGTGCAGCAAGCGCTTGAGAATCCTCAGCGACCAGAATACATTCGTTGGCTCCATCGATGCCCTCGGCCCCAATTGGGGTGGTTACTACGGGCAAGCCGACGGCAAGGGCTTGAGTGACCTTGCCCTTCAACCCAGCTCCGTAGCGAAGCGGAGCAACCATCAGCTTCGCATGATTGAGCAGCGGTTTGAGATCCTCAATCCAGCCAGTAACGTCCACCAACGGACCTGCAAGCGCTTGCACCTCGGGTGGGGGATGAGGACCAACGATGGTGACCTGCACGTCACCCAGCTCACGCCACACCGCCGGCATGACCTCCTTGACGAGGCTGATCGCAGCCCCGGTGTTAGGCGGATGCTCGAACCCTCCGACAAAAATGATTCCCGAACGATTCTCGGGCGGCCGCACGAACGATTCTATATCGTGAGCGTTTGGCACTACGAGCACATTTGCGCCCGGTACGTCGCGCTCAACCTGAGCACGCTCAGAGTCGCTCACCACAAGCGTCATGTCGGTAGCTCGGATCAGTGCCAGCTCTATCTGACGCAACGCTTCGGCCTTCGGCCAGAGCGGATCAACAGCCCCATTGCTAGCCGCGTTGACTTCCGGAGACGATCCACCTGGCGCACTGCGTCGAGCTTCCCGCAACCAGTGAAGATCGACAGTGTCATACACGACAGTGGCTGCCGGCGCGTACTCCCGCACGGTGTCAAGCCAGCGACTCGTTGTGTGAGGACGGCTGAGGATCGCTAGGTCGAGTCTCGGCCCGATCGTGGCCAGCTCAGCGTTTACGTGAAGCTGACCGTAGAGCACCTCGATCCCCATCCTCTGAAGCGCGCGTGTATATGTCTCCGTCGGAGTGAGATTGTCGGGCATAAAGGTCACACGAGCGCCCAACTGGAGCAATGCCTGCATGATGCTCAGCATTCGCAGCGATCCGGAATCGTGATTCCACATCGGCACCCGATGATCGACCACCAGTACGTGCGGCCCACGATGCCGGTTGGCCGCGACCCGCAAGTTCGTCGGCGCTGGCCGCATGTGTTCGGATTCGAGTCGGTGACGCCACTTCGCGACGAACTTCGAGCGATTCCGCTCCTGATAGCGCTTGTGGCCAGACTCCGCATCGGTGCCTGCCGTGGCACCCTCGATGTGGACCACAACCGCCTCGGGCTCATAGAGGACGCGCAGTCCGCGCTCGCGCGCCTCGAAGCACAGATCTGTGTCCTCGTAGTACATCGGCAGGTAGCGCTCGTCAAAACCTCCCGCCGACTTCCACAGATCGGCGCTGACCATCAACGCGGCGGCTGAGCCGTAGTCGGTCTCTCGCCGGTACTCGTACTGGAAGTGATCAGGCACATCACCGCGGCCGTAGTTTACGCCGGTGCCGTCGCGCCAGATGATCCCACCGGCCTCGTTGAGACTGCCGTCCGGGTAGACGAACTTCGGGGTCACCACACCCACGTCCTCGGCCGACTCGGCGCAGGCGAGCATCGCTCCGAGCCACCCGCGCGTCACTTCGGTGTCGTTGTTGAACAGCACCAGCCAGCGACCGCGCGCGAGGCTTGCGCCCCGGTTCATGCTGCGCAGGTAGCCGAGATTCTTCTCGTTGTGCACGATCTTCGCGCCGCTCACCCCGTCAAGCAGGCGCTTGGTCTCATCATCGGCCGCGTCGTCCACGAGGATCACCTCATAGCTCGCGTGTGTTGTGTTCTCACGGATCGACCCGAGGCAGGCAAGTGTGAGATCTGCGCGCGAGTACAGCGGAATGATCAACGACACCTTGGGATCCTCGTACTCGGGCATCGAGATCACGGTGGTAGGCGTGTCCTCGCTTGCACCTACGTGTTGGCCCTCGTCCGCTCCGGTCGCAGGACCTACGGGCTTTGGTCGCTTGATCATCACTCTCCCCACGAGCCGTAGCGAGAGGCGCAACGATCTGGCAAACAACGACGTCTCACCGATCGCGCTATACAACCGACCTCTCGCCCGCTGAAACGCCTGCCAAGTCACCGACTCCTCCGTGCGACGGTTCAGCTGCCTGGCCGCGGCGAGCTCGGCATCGCGTGAGACGAGCTCGGCATCGCGTGAGACGAGCTCAGCGCGCAACTGGAGTAGATCGTCCTGGCCACGCAGGATGTCGAGGTCGCGCTGGTTGAGCTCCTCTGACATCTGTGTATCGCGGTCGCGCAGCTCGCGATCATGCTGTGCGCGTTCGTGCTCCCTTTGTGCGTGCTCATGCTCAAGCGTGGCCGACAGTTCGCCGTTCAAATGCAGCGCCTCATCTCGTTCGGAGGCCGCGATAACGGTGTCGTGCTCCTTGGCGCGCATAAGCTCTAGGCCACAGTCGGCTAGAGTCGAGGTGCTCGCAAACTCGGGGAGCTGAGTCTTCGAGGCAAGCGCCACGACATATAGGGCGGCTGGATCACCAGCTTGGCGCCACTCATCGCCCGCGCGCTCGATGTAGAAATCGGGCTGAATCGGCGAGCGGTTGTCGTGTCGCCTGCCATCGATGGCGTTCAAGTGCGAGCCGGTGATCGTCCGCTGGCCCCAGCTGGCTATATAGGGAAACTTCGAGCCGAGTAACTCATGGAACTCCTCGAGCCCCAACTCTTGCTCGTGGAACGGGTTGTGCTGGCCGGTGACCTCTGTGTAGAGCCGCCGATCAGGAGTGGACATCACGAGGATGCCGTCCTCCGCCAGAAGCCGTGCCACCTCGCCGAGCACTTGCTCCTGGTCCTGCACGTGCTCGATGATCTCGAACGCAACCACAGCGCCGAAAGATCCCGCCTCGAAGTCCGACAGATCCAGCGCCGTGCCGACACGAAACTCGAGGTTCTCCGCGGCATAGTTGAGCCTACTGTGCTCGACGGTTCGCTCGTCGACGTCCACGCCCACCACTTGTGCGGCGGACTCGGCGAGGATCGCAGCACCGAATCCCTCGCCACTGCCGAGATCGAGCATCCTGCGCCCGCGCACGACACCAGCCGCCCACATGTAGCGGTGGAAGTGCTCGTACACGACCTGCACATCAGGCGCCCAGGGCACGCACCGCTCACCCGTCCACTCGATCAGGCGCGGCGCCGCGGCGCGACGTCGCACGCTCACGCGTCTCCACCGCCAACAGATCGTCGGTCCTTGGGTTGCTGGCCGACTCGCTCGAACATTTGATTGCCTCTCGGTGACACGCGGCTCCTGTCGCCGCAGAGACAGGCACGATATCGCAGCGCCCCGCGCACCCGCCGCCGCAGACTGCCCTGAGCCATGGATCTTCGATCGCGGACAGACCTGGAACTAGCGGTATGCTCTACGGGCATTCCTTATGTTCAATAGTGAGTTCGAGATCCGGCAAGTCAACGCCGCGCTCGTGGCCACACGAACCGAGGCGGTGCGCAATGCCCTAGCCGGCTCCCCCGAGACGATCAGCGATGGGGGCAACGTCTGGCTCAGAGGGCGACCCGCCTAGACATGCAGATAGTTACTGACGCTCCCCAATCGGAGGGCCGCTGGAATGGTACCCACAACGGTCGCTATTCCGGATCGGCCGGTGTTCGGACGTTCGTGGTGATGGAGCCCGTCAAGCAGGCGACGTGGAGCACCACACCCGTCGATTTGTTCTTCTACCGCGACACCTACAAGCGCGAAGTCAATCCCTCGAGTCCGCGTCCGGTGACGTCGTGGGGATCGAGGCGAAGGCGGCAGCCACCATCAGCTCCCTCGACACACGCGAATTGCGCTTGCTGCTCGACAAGCTCGGCGCGCGCTTCAAGGCCAGCATCATCAACTACCCCGGAGCCCACACTCTGCCCTTCGGCGAGCAGATCTGGGCCGTGCCCGTCTCCGGCCGTTGCGTTGATTGGCACCGCATTCCAACACTCGTGCCTCGGTTGAGAATCGTTGCGCGTTACAAGCAAGCTGTAATGACTGAACATTTGGGCGAGGACCTCGCCGAGCGTCGCTGAGGGCCGCCTTCGCTCGTCGCCTCTCTCGAAAGCAGGCTGCTAGGTTCCCCGGCTCATGGCGGCACTCCGAGACCACAAGCGGCTTGCCCGGCTGATCGAGCGCGGTGCACAGCGCGCGCTTGGGGCCACCGGCGATTCTCCGAAGCCCGAGCCGATCGCACCAGCGGAGCCAGAGCTCCCACCGGAGCCTGAGCCACAGCCGCCACCCGGACCCGAACCGGGCGCGCCGGCGCGATTCGCACGCGAGTTCGGGCCTGGACACCTCGCGGGCCATTCCACGGGAGCAAGCCACGTGCTGTACGACCGGCTGAACGCCGAGGACATCGCCGAAGTCGAGCGGCTGATCGAAGCCACGCCCGAGCTGCGCGAGCTCTACGAGGCCCAGTCCGACGTCGCGACGCGCCGCCACATGATCCTGTCGTTTGGCATCTGGCTCGGCACGCCTGCGGTGACGCACAAGTGCGGCCTCCCGGCCGCCCAACCGCCCGAGGACATCCACGTGATGGCACGCGGCGCCACAGCCGCCGCCGGTGGCCTGTACGAGGCCGACATGGTCTTCGACGCGCTGGCCGGTGTCGGTGCGGACATCGCCACGATGCGATCCGCCCTGGACTTCGGCTGCTCCTCGGGGCGGGTCGTGCGGGTACTCGCGGCCCTCTACCCAAACATCAAATGGCACGGCTGTGACCCCAACGGACCCGCGATCGCGTGGGCAGGGGAGAACCTGCCAGGCATCGAGTTCTTCGCAAGCGGCGACGCTCCACCGCTGCCGCTCGCCGACGGCTCGCTCGACCTGGCCTACGCGATCTCGATCTGGTCGCACTTTGCGCCCGCGCTCGGCCTGCGCTGGTTCGAAGAGATGCACCGCGTGATCCGTCCCGGCGGCCACCTGCTCTTCACGACCCACGGACTGACCGCGGTCGGCTACTACGCGATGCTCTCGCTGCGCACCCCCCAGCAGTCCGACGAGATCCTCGGCGCGCTGTATCGCCGCGGCCACTGGTACGCGCCGGAGTTCGGCGAGCAGGGCGACTGGGGGGTCGTCAATCCCGCCTGGGGCACAGCCTTCCTGACCCCCGAGTGGATTCTCACGCAACTCTGCCCGCGCTGGCGCGTTCTTGAGTTCGCACCCGGTCGCAACCAGGACAATCAGGACGTCTACGTACTGCAGCGCGTCTGAGCGCCGTCAACGGCGGACCGTTTGCCGGGTGGGCGGTTGCTAGCGTTCCCATACCCTTGTCGACCACCGCAACCACCGCCGCGCCCCATCCCGCCAGGCCCGCGACCACAACCCCGATGAGCACCGCGGCCATCTCCGTGGAGGGAGTCAGCAAGACCTTCCGCCTGCCCCATCAGCAGTACTCAACGCTCAAGGAGCGTGTGCTGCACCCGTTTCGCAGCACCACCTACGACGAACTGCACGCCGTCAAGGACATCTCGCTGGAGATCGCCGAGGGTGAGTTCTTTGGGATCGTCGGGCGCAACGGGAGCGGCAAGAGCACGCTGCTGAAGTGCATCGCCGGCATCTACCGCGTCGACGTCGGACGCATATCGATCGCGGGTCGGCTGTCGCCGTTCATCGAGCTCGGCGTCGGCTTCAACCCCGACCTCAACGCGCGCGACAACGTCGTCATCAACGCGATCATGCTCGGACTCAGCCGCAAACAGGCTATGGAGCGCTTCGAACACGTGGTCGCCTTCGCGGAGCTCGAGGGCTTTATGGATCTGCGTCTGAAGAACTACTCCTCCGGGATGCTCGTGCGACTCGCGTTTGCCACCGCGATCCAGGTCGACGCCGAGATCCTGTTGATCGACGAGGTGCTGGCAGTCGGCGACGCCGCCTTCCAGCAGAAGTGCTTTGAGGAGTTCTTCCGCCTCAAGCGCGAAGGCAAGACGATCGTGTTCGTCTCCCACGACATGTACTCGGTCGAGCGCTTCTGCAACCGCGCGATGCTGATGGAGCACGGCCACATGACCAAGATCGGCGATCCGCGCGAGGTCGGCCGCGCCTATCACGAGCTCAACTTCGGCCAGCTCGCCCACGACGCCCCCGACGAGAGCCACACAAGCTCGGGCACCTCGATCGCCGACGCCTGGTTTGAGAACGAGCGCGGCGAGCGCATCACGAGCGCAAGCCAGGAAGACCGCCTCTGCATGTGCTTTGAGGCGCGCATCGCCGAGGACCTCGAGAATCCGGTGTTCGCCGTCACGCTGCGCACCGATCTCGGCCACACGATCATCGTCGCGCGCTCCGACCAGCACGCGCACGCAAGCGGCTCCTTCAAGGCCGGCGAATCGATCATCGCGCGCTTTGCGATCCCCAACTGGCTCACCCCTTCGCGCTATCTGATGACTCCTTCGCTCGCCCGCGAGGGCACCGGCGAGAGCGCGCTCGCCCTGGTCGAGGACATGGCCTCGGTAATGGTCCACGGCACCGGCAGCGGCGGCATCCTGGAGCTGCCCGTCGAAGCCAAGCTGGAGCGACTATGAGCACCGTGCCGGAAGTCGGCCTGCCCACCCCGCCACCGGCGAGCGCCAGTCACCGCGTGTACGGGCCCTCCGCTCTGGGCGGGGGCGCTCAGCGCTTCTGGTCGCTCACGTTCATGCTGGCCCGCACCGAATTCAAGCTGCGCTTCTTCGGCTCGATCCTCGGCTACGCCTGGACGCTGGTCCGTCCACTGCTGTTCTTCGGAGTCACGCTGTTTGTATTCACGGTGATCCTCGAAGTCAACAAGGGCAACTCCGTCCCCAACTACGCCGAGTATCTGCTTCAGTCGATCATCCTG
Organism: Solirubrobacteraceae bacterium; assembly: GCA_049591495.1. Classification (GTDB taxonomy): domain Bacteria; phylum Actinomycetota; class Thermoleophilia; order Solirubrobacterales; family Solirubrobacteraceae; genus Palsa-744. Next base: position 25,429 of record JBAWFB010000210.1, on the reverse strand, counting down.
TTCACCTACTTCCAAGAAGCCACCTCCGGAGCGGTGCCGAGCCTCGTCGGGCGCGAGAGTCTGCTGCGCAAGGTCCGCTTCCCACGCCTTGTCGTGCCGCTGTCGGTAGCCCTGTTCTGCTTTTTCAACCTTTGCATGAACCTGATCGTCGTGTTCATCTTCATCCTCGCCGCCGGCATAGAGCCGAGCGTCAGCTGGCTACAGCTGATCCCGCTCGTGGCGCTGCTCGTGACCTTCTCGGTCGGCGTGGGCATGCTGCTGAGCGCGCTGTATGTGCGCTTTCGCGATGTGCAACCGATCTGGGAAGTATTTGCGCAGTTGCTCTACTACGGCTCGCCGATCCTCTACACCGTGCAGTCGGCCAAGGATCACCACTTCCTCGGTATCCCCTTCTCTCGCATCCTCGTGATCAATCCGATCGGCGCGATCCTCACACAGGCGCGCAACGCGCTACTGCACTCCGGCCCCACGGCCGCACAGGCACTCGGCGGCGTCCCACGCCTGGCGATCCCGCTCGGCATCATCGCCGGGCTCTTTGCGCTCGGCCTGTGGTACTTCAACCGCGAGGCTCCCCTGATTTCGGAGAAGCTATAGCGATGAGCGCCGCCGACATATCCAGCGAGCAGGAGCTCCAGCGCGAAAACGAGCGCCTGAGCGCGCGCGTCGCGGCCCTGGAGTCAGAGCTCCTCGAGGTCCAATCCCGCGCCAACGCAGCGGTCGCGCAGTGGCAGGAGCGCGCCTACTGGCTGGACCGTCTGCACGTCGACCTCAACCGGCTAATGGAGCGCCCGGGCGCCAACGAGCTGCGTCTCACGCTGAGAGCCGTCAGGGCTGTGTTTTGGCAGATCAGGCGGCTGAAGCGCCGTCTGCTGGGCTCGTGAGCGAGGTCTCCGTGGTGATCCCCGTCCTCGACGGGGAGCGCTACCTGGAGGAACTGCTCGACGCGCTCGCCCGCGAGGGCGTATCTGAGACGCTTGTAATCGACTCCGGCTCGCGCGACCGCTCGCTTCAGATTGCGCGTAGCGCCGGCGTGGAGCTGCTGCAGATCGAGCCGCACCAGTTCGGCCACGGACGTACGCGCAACCTCGGCGCCGAGCGCACATCCGGAGAGCTGATCTGCTTCCTCACCCAGGATGCCACCCCCTGCCCCGGCTGGCTTGCCGCCTACCTGGAAGCGTTCGCACTCGAGGAACGGGTCGGCGCCGCCTACGGCCCGCACCTGCCACGAGCGGATACCAGCCCAATGATCGCGCGCGAGCTGACCGAGTTCTTTGCGAGCTTTTCAGACGGCGGCACGTGCCCGGTGCTCCAGCACTCCGGAGACTCCACCTTCCTCTCAAACGTCAACGCCTGCTACCGGCGCGCCTGCTGGGAGGAGATCCGCTTCCGCGAGGTCGCCTACTCAGAGGACCAGGCCTTCGGCACCGACCTGCTGCGGGCCGGCTGGGCCAAGGTCTACCACCCTCGGGCGGCGGTCCTGCACGCGCACGACTACGGCGCGATCGAGTTCATGCGCCGCTATTTCGACGAGTACCGTGGCCTGCGCGAGAGCACCGGCCACGTCGAGCCGTTTGGCGCGCTGGCAACCGCTCGCTACGTTCGCGACGCGGTGGCCGGCGACCGCCGCTGGATGGCCGAGCATGGACTGAGCCGCGGCGAGCGAGCCCGCTGGGGCACACGCTCGGCCGTGCACCACGGTGGGCGACGGGTGTTCTCCGCGCTCGGCTCGCGCGCCGAGCGCGTGCCCGCTCCGATGCGCGCGAGGCTCTCGCTCGAGGGGCGCTCGCAGGTCGGCAAGAGCGAGACCGCCACCGAGGCATCCTCCCCGGGGCTCGCGCCCACGCCGCCCGATGACTCCTCCGCACCGCCCGACATCTCCCCCGCCCTGCCGGCAACCACGCACGTCGACGCAAAGATCGCCCACGACGACTACGACGCGTGCATGCGCGTCCGCAGCAGCGGCGCCGTGCCTCTGCTCGCCCCCGCGCCAGGAATCGCCGAGCGCGAGCGGTTGCGCCTGGCGATGGTGATACCCCCGTTCAGCCGAGGCAGCGGCGGGCACAACACGCTTTTTCAGATCTTCTCCCGCTTGGAGCGCCGCGGACACGCCTGCAGCGTGTGGCTGGCGGACTTCCACGGCTACATGCGCGCCATCTGGCCCGCGGTGCTGCGCCACGACATCAGGGAGTTCTTCGCGCCGTTCGAGGGACCGGTCTACAAGGGCTTTGACTCCTGGCAGGGCGCCGACGTGGTGATCGCAACCGGCTGGCAAACCGTCCACGAATCGCTGCTGCTCGACGGCTGCCGCGCGCGGGCCTATCTGGTCAACGACCACGAGCCCGAGTTCTTTGCCAGCTCGACCGAGCGGATCCTGGCTGAGGACACCTATCGCCACGACCTGCACTGCATCGCCGCGAGCCCGTGGCTGCGAGACGTCCTCATCGACCGCTACGGCGCGAGCGCGGACGCGTTCGAACTGGGAGCCGACCACAACACCTACCGGCCACAGCCGCTGGAGCGCCGCCGCGACACGGTTATCTACTACGCGCGTCACACAACGCCGCGGCGTGCTGTGCCGGTCGGTCTGATGGCGCTCAGCGAGCTGGCGCGCCGCCGGCCCGACACGCGCATCGTCCTGTTCGGCGCCGACTCCCGTCCGCACGCCGCGTTCTCCTACGAGCACCTCGGCGTGCTCAGCACCAATCAGCTCTCACAGCTGTACTCCGAAGCTACCGTCGGCCTGTGCCTGTCGCTCACCAACTTCTCGCTGATGCCCAAGGAGATGCTCGCCTGCGGGCTGCCGTGCGTCGAGCTCGAAGGCGTCAGCGCCGAGTCGATCTTCGGCGCAGACGGACCGCTCGAGCTCGCCCCGCTTGACCCCATCCGCATCGCCGACGCGCTCGAGCGGCTGCTCGACGATCGCGAGCTGTGGGAGCGCCGCTCGCGCGAGGGCATCGAGTTCGTCGCCTCCCACACATGGGAGCGGGCCACCGACGAAGTCGAAGCGGGGCTGCGCCACGCGCTGCGCGAGCGCGAACGGGCGTAATACAGACCCCAACCGATCAGGTAAAGAAGCTGCTCAGCGTCAGCAGCTGCGAGGCGTAGCTCAGCCCGATCATCGCGACCACCAGCGCGGTCGCCAGCGGCACCTGCCAGCGACGACCCAACCCAACCGTCCCCCCCACCGCGATCGCCGCCAGCGCGGCGATCGCCGGGAAGATGTAGCGCCCCTGTTCAGCAACCACGGTGCGCCCTCCTTCCGGCGCGAAGAACGCGGCCTCAACCGCCAGCAGCACGCACACCGGGAACAGCACGATCAACAGCAGTTCGATGCCGTGACGACGCACCGCGGCGCGGTTGCGCCATGCCGCCCACAGGGCAAGTAGCCCCATGATGCCCATCACCATCACGATGATCACATACACCCAGCGCGGAAAGTCAAAGGTGTACCACCCAAACGACGCCCATCCGCGCTCGATGTAGACCTGGAAGAACGGCCAACCCGACGGAAACAGATCTCCCATGAACGAGAGCCTCGGCAGAAACAGCTCCCACATATAGACAGCAAAGCGCCCCGGCATGTGCAGCGCCAGGCTGACCGAGCTGGTCGCGGCGACCCCGCCACCGCCCGCGCCGCTCGAGCCGACGACCGCGTCGAGCATGTGCGGCTTGAGCAGAGACCACCCTCCCACGACAGCACCGAAGCCCGCGAACAGAGCCACCCACGGCCGCGGATCGAAGCGGCGCCGCGCACGCCACAACAGGCCGAGCAGACCGACTATCGCCGCCGGATAGAGCTCATATCCGGTTTCCTTCATCAGCGGCGCAAGCGCAAGCGACACGCCGAGACCAAGCGCCAAACGCCAGCCAAAACCGCGTTTGAGCGCCCTGATCATCAAATACAACACCAGCGCCGCCGCCGCGTTGATGCCGTTGTCGTTATTGACCGCGCCGGAGATGAAGCCAAACATCGGATGAAACGCAACAAGCAGACCGGCGGCCACCGCCGCCACCCGCTGGCGCGGGAGCAGCTCGCGCACGATGCCAAACGCGCACGCCGCCACCAGCGCGCCCAGCAGGGCTGAGACAAGTCGCATCATGGTCAGCTGCGAGAACACCGACTGCGTTTTGACAAGCTCGTATCCGATTGCCGCCAGCGCGTAGTAGGGCGGTTCGTGGCTGGACGCCGCCACGGTGAAGCCGCCGCCATCGCCGCGGGCGTGAGGGCTGATCGCACGCAAGTGCTCCCACTGGCGCTCGTTGAGCGCCAGCCACGGCGGGCGCGCTTCGTGATTGCTGATCACCGAATAGGTATCGACGGCATTAAGGCCAAGCACCTGATCGGACGAGTAGGGAACTTGCGCACTGGGCACCTTCGAGGGCATATGACCCGTCTCCGCCAGATACTGCACATAAGCGAAATGGGAAGGCTCATCTGGCGTGTTGAACGCAGGCGTGATCAGCGCCCAACTCGCGGCGTTCAAGAACGCGACCGTCGCGATCATCACTCCTGCGCCCAAGCGGCGACCGCGCACACTTAGCGGACGGCCACACGCCGCGCGCGCAAGCAGCAGCAGTGACACCAACCATGTCAGCGGCAACACGACAAACAGCAGGAACGGGTATGTCCACGCCCCAACGATGCCCGGGCGAAACAGTGCCGCGCGCGAGAAGATGGCGCCAGCCAGCGACACCAGCGAGCGTTCCTTGCCGGCGGGGGGAAGGAACCAGACCGACACGCGGCTGGTGATCAGCGTTTTGCCGATCCTCGGCAGTTGCTGGCCGAACTCGTACCCCGCGGTGCCGCCGATCTCAAATGCTCCGTTGAGCGGCGTCAAGCAAACGGTCGCCGGCACGCTCGCCGGAGAGGATGGACGCGTTGGAATCGTCGCAAGCAGATTCGTGCCCCCACCCGGCCCGCTGGGGGCACTCACATCCGACAGCGTCGTACCCGTAGCGGTCTTTACGCGTACCGCCACACGCACGATCGGCTCCTGCGCGAACAGGGCGAGTTTCACGACGCCGGTTTCGGCCGGCAGATTCAAGCCTGGCACACACAGCGTCTGTCCCGGTTCGACCGCGGCCACAGCACTGGCGACCCCCACACTGTTGCTCCCTGTGAAATAGGGACGCGGGATCGTCAACTGCCAGACGATCAAGCCCACCATCACCACACCCACCAGGGCGGCGGGCAACCACACCTGACGCGAGGCGAACAGCTTGGCGGTATCTGTAGGGGAGAACCCCCTATCTGGCAAGGACGTCCCTAGCCGCATCCGAGGTTATCTACGACGCAGCCCGAGGATGCTCAGCAAAAACGACGAGAAGAAGATCTGGATACCCACGATCAGCAGCGTCGCGGCGATCACAGCGAGGTGTTCGTCAGCGAGCGAGCCGAAGCCGTGGGAGATCCATGTGCCTACGATGACCCCGCCGAGCGCGAGACCCATCAGCACGAACATGCCTCCCAGCAGCAGCCCGTGCTCAAGCCTGAAGCGCGCACGCATCCGATCGAACCACGGGTCGCGCTCGCCCATGAAGTAGGTGCCGTAGGCGTGCGCGCACAGCCCGAGCGCGAGCACCTGCGTGCCCACAACCATCAACAAGGCTCCACCGATCAGCGCATGAATACCCCAAGAACGACCCAAAATATCCAATCCACCACCCACCAGCAACACGATCAAAGTCCCGAGCCCTGCCAGCGTCATGCCTGGCACGATGAACAGGTGGGTAGGACTGTGCACCAGCAGGAAGCGCAGGTGGCGCCAGCCGTCGCGAAAGCTCGACAGCTTCGACTCGCCGCCGCGCGGGTGGTATTCGATCGGGAACTCGGCGATCCGCAGTTTCTCCTTGGAGGCTCGGATCACCATCTCGGAGGCAAACTCCATACCGGTCGTGCGCAGATCCAGACGCGGCAGCACATCGGTGCGCAGCGCGCGCATCCCGCAATGGGCGTCCTTGACGCCCGTGCGGAAAAACAGGTTCAGCAGGCCCGTCAGGATCGGATTGCCGATGTAGCGGTGCAGCCACGGCATCGCACCCGGCTGGATGTTGTCCATGCGGTCGCCCATCACGAGCTCCGCGCCACCGTCGAGCTCTTCCACGAAGTGAGGGATCTCGTTGAAGTCATACGTCAGGTCCGCGTCGGCCATCACGATGTACTTGCCGCGCGCCGCCGCGAAGCCGGCCAGGTAGGCGCTGCCGTAGCCGCGGCGAGGTTCTGAGACAACACGCGCGCCCGCGGCCGCCGCGAGCGCCGCCGAGTCGTCTTCGGAGGCGTTGTCCACAACCAGCACTTCGCCGTCGATGTCGTGGCTGCGCAGCACCTCACACGCGGTGCGCACGCACTCCTCGATGTTCTCAGCCTCATTCAGGCAGGGGATCACGACCGACACGAGTGTCGATGTGCTGTCCTCGGCGGCCTCCACAACGGGCCTGCTCTTCTGTGCGGTGCTCATAGCTTTGTCGGGCCCGCTCTCTTCGGGGTCGGCCTCCACCGGCACAAACGCCCGGCACACTCAAAAGTGGCGCACCAACGTCTAGAAAAGGGGCGCTTCGCGGGTCCAGATGCTAGCGGACGGGACGGAGGGGACCGTCGCGCCGAGTTCCGTCCCAATCTCGCCGTAGCTTGCAACGGATGACCACGACCCACAACCAGAAGTCAATGCGCCGCCTGCTGCAGTACAACGGCTGGACGCAGGCTACCGGCGGGAAGCACGTCGTCAAGATGACCAAGGCTGGCGAGCGCCCCATAACTTTGCCGATGCACAAGGGCCGCGACTATGGCCCTCGCCTGACCATGTCGATTCTCCGCCAGGCTGGCCTATGATGAAGATCACCCCAAGGAAGGACATCATGGGAAAGCAGGATCAGATTGAGTTGAAAGCACTCGTCCACGAGGAGGACGGCATGTACTGGGCTGAGGTGCCCAGTCATCCCGGGCTGTTCGCTTCCGGGGAGACAATGGACGATCTGATTGAGGCCCTTGGTGAGGCTTGGTTGCTCTACACGAGCGACAAACAACCAGTTGCACGCGAGATGCATGTCGCGACACAGTCTCTGAACGTGCTGGTCCCCGCCTAGAACCTTCCCAACCTGAAGGCTTCATTCCTGGCAGTCTCCAGGCCGATGCGCGTCTGCTTGATCTACGACTGCCTGTTCCCCTACACCGTGGGTGGTGCCGAGCGCTGGTATCGCAACCTCGCCGAGCGGCTAGCGGCCGAGGGGCACGAGGTGACCTACCTGACGCTGCGCCAGTGGGAGCGAGGAGAGCAGCTGGACCTCGACCCGCGTGTGCGGGTTGTCACAGCCGGGCCGCGGATGGCGCTCTACACAGACGGAGGCGCGCCCACCTCCTCTGCCCGCAGGCGCGTCCTGCCGCCACTGGTGTTCGGCGCGGGCGTGCTGTGGCACCTGTTGCGCCACGGCCGCCGCTACGACGTCGTGCACACCTGCGCGTTTCCCTACTTCTCACTGCTGGCGGCCGCTCTCGCGCGTCCGCTGGGTCGCTACCGTCTCGTGACCGACTGGTTTGAGGTGTGGAGCGCCGGCTACTGGCGCGACTATCTCGGTGGCCTCGGCGGACGCGTCGGCGAGCTTGTGCAGCGCCTGTGCGCGCGGGCACCTCAGCGCGCGTTCTGTTTCTCCGAACTGCACGCGGCACGCCTGCGCGAACTGGGCCTGCGCGGCCCGATCACTGTCCTGCGCGGCCTGTACGCCGGCCCCACCCAGCCCTCCATCGAACCCGCCGTCCCACGCGAGGCCGATCCGCTCGTGCTGTTCGCTGGGCGCCTCATCCCCGAGAAGCGCGTCACCGTCGGCGTCGCGGCCGTGGCGCGCGCCGCACGGCGGATCGACGGTCTGCGAGGCGTGTTCTACGGCGACGGCCCCGAGCGCGAGGCGCTGGACGCAGCAATCGCCGAGCATCGTGCCGCCTCGTTCATCTCAGCCCCAGGCTTCGCATCCGGCGAGCTGGTGGATGCCGACATGCGCCGCGCGCTATGCGTGCTGCTGCCCTCCGAGCGCGAGGGCTACGGCATGGTGGTCGTCGAGGCCTCGGCCCACGCCACACCGGCTGTGGTCGTGTCCGCGCCTGACAACGCCGCCGTGGAGCTGGTGGCGGAGGGCGTCAACGGCACAATCGCGCCCAACACCGACCCCGAGACGATCGCCGATGCGATCGTGCGCGTACACGAGGCGGGCATCGCGCTGCGTGAGAGCACAGCCGGTTGGTTTGCCGAGAACGCCGAGCGCCTGTCGCTTGAGTCCTCGCTGCGCGCGGTGCTGGAGCAGTACGGGAAATGATGCATGGCTAGGACTTCCCGCGGGTCCGTGCTCGGTCCTTACGACAACGCTCGGCGATAGCTGTCGAGAGTCAACCGCGCGGTGCGCTCCCAGGTGAACTCGCGTGCACGCGCTAGCCCGAGCGCGCGCAGACGCTCGGCCTCGGCGCCGTCCGACATCAGCCGCTCGAGCGCGCTTGCGATGGCGGCCTCGTCCTGAGGATCGAACGTGAGCGCCGCATCGCCCGCGACCTCCGGCAGCGAGGAGGCGTTCGAGCACGCCACAGGGACGCCGCGCGCCATCGCCTCAAGCACCGGCAACCCAAAGCCCTCGTACAGCGACGGGTAGACAAACGCGTCGGCCAGCTGCCACAGCCCCTCGAACTCCTCGCCCGACAGCCAATCCAGCCAGCGCACATCTCCCTGCACGCCGGCGGCCAACGAATGCTCGCGCAGCTGCGCCTCATGCGCAGTCGGATAGCCGGGCAGCACGAGCAGCGGACGGCGCTCACTGGGGATACGCGCAAGCGCGCCGATCAAAGCCGCGAGGTTCTTGTGGGGGCGCTTGGCGGAGAGGCTCAGCGCGATGCGACGCTCGCCCAGATCTAGGCGCTCGCGCAACAACGGCTCGGCCATCGGCTCGCTGCGCCTCACCGTGCCCACGCCAAGCGGAACCACATCGATGAGCTCCGGCGCGGCACCAAGCAGCTCAACGAGATCGTGCTGCGTGCTCTGCGAATCCACGATCACGCGGTCCGAGCGACGCACCGCGAGCGGCACCAGCACACGCATGCCCAGGTCGCGGATGCCGGCGTGCGCCTCGGGGAAGCGCGCATAGATCAGATCGTGGACCGTCACAACGCGCCGGAAGCGACCCCACGCCGGGGCAGTGCTCGCGAGGCTGTGCACGAGATCGACGCCCGCCCGCGCAGCCAGCCGCGGCAGCAGCAGTTGCTCGCCCGCGACCCACTGCACGCGGTTGCGCGCATTTACGGGCACGGTCACCGCTGGCAGCAGCTCACCCCAGGGTCCATCTTTGGCCGCGACCGCCTCACGGTTAACGAACGCCGTGAAGCGCACCTCAGGCGGCGCGGCGTCCAGCAGCGCGGGGATCAGCTCGCGAGCCGCGACCTCCATGCCACCCGTCTCGCCGGGGACAAGGAAGATCAGGTTCAGGCCAACGTGCATTCCCCGCGCAGGCTATCCAAGCGGACGCCTGCGTTAACGGTGCCTAGTGCGACGTTTCCCCAATGCGAGCTGTTGATAGGCCAACCCCATACTGGGGTGGAGTGGGCTCTATGCCAGCTGCCGCCAAGGTGGCTGCGAGTACCCTCACGTCGATCTCAAAGCAGCCGTTGCCAACAGGCCGGCCCATGGCGTACCAGTATTGGTGCCCGCATCGATCAGCCAAGGCGTAGAAGCACGGATTGATGTAACCCGGATCGAACAGCTCGATAACGGTTGCCTCTTTTGCGAAGAGGAGATTTGTCAGCGCGCCCCCATGTGGAGCCACGACGACAGCGGCTTCCGAGAACAGCCGGATCTGCTCGTCAAGCGGCAAAGTACCGGCGTCAACCAGCTCGAAGCCCATTGGATCGAGCAAAGCCCACACAGCCTCCTCATTTGTGACGCTTCGCGTGTCGTTGCGGCGAGTCAGATACAGACGGCGTTGCGCACGACCAGGTTGCCGCACCAGACGTTGCCGCAACCAATCACAAGCCCAAGCCGGGATGTTGCCTGTTACAGCGACCTGCCGCGGCCACACCAATATGTCCGCCTGCAGATAGCCAGAGAACGACGTGAGCTGGTTACGTACGCCAAGCAGCTCAAGCGAACGTAGCTGCCAACTCTTGGGCTGACCCGAGACAACCAAGGCTGCATCCATACATCCCGCCTTCTCGAGCACCGCAATCCTTGGCAGTGCGTCAGTCATCCAATGGTAATAAGCATCACCCCACTGCGAGATCAGCGACGCATGGCGTCCCGGAACCCGCTTGGCCTTTGGAAGACGGCGCTGCCTGAGAATGTCCGTCGCAGCCAGATGCGGCTCGTCCCACGCACTCTCAGAAGCAACAAGCCCATCATGCGTGAGCACGAGCCCATCCGACGTAGCGAGCCGACCACCAGGCAGCAAAGTCACCTCCATGGCGCTGTGGGCAAGCCTCTCGCTCATCAGGTACCGCTCCTCGCATACTTTGGCAAAGAGTGCTGCGTCTCTCTCGCTGAGCGTTTTCGGAGGAAGTGGGCTCGGAGCGTCTGGCACAGGCCAACTCATCCACCGCGCGCGGCAATGGCTCTCGTGTTGGCGAGCCCACCCCTCCAGCGAGTCTGTCCTACCCCGAGGCCCTGCTTCGCCTGGCAGCAAGTGCACCTCGAAAGCCACCCGCTTGAGGACTCGCGGGAGAGTATGTCGAAGTTCCAATGCCGCCGAGCACCGCTCCAGCAGCCATTTATAGGAAGTGACAATCCGTAATGACGAGCTGCCTGCGATGAGCAACCACGCATGGTCAAGAATCGGGACGGCACCGAATATAAGTGCCGGCCGCCATCTCACACAACCTATGTTTCTTACTCTTGGGGCTTAATCGGACTTACACATCGACCAGCACTCGCTCGTAAACCTCGTAGGTAGCGCGAGCGGCCGCGGACCAGGTAAAGCGAGCCGCGTACGGCGGCCCCTCCGCGCGCGTGACCACATCGGCCAGCGCCTCGCGAATAGCGCGTGCGGCATCGTCGGCGTCGTGAGGATCGAAGTAGTACGGCAGCTCACCCCCCACCTCGCGCAGCACCGGGATCCCAGACGCCGCGACCGGCACCCCATGACTCATCGCCTCCAGCACAGGTAGACCGAAGCCCTCGGCGAGCGTCGGTAGCGCGGCGCAGTCGGCTACACCCCACAATCCCTCAAGCTCAGCGTCGGACACGTACCCGACAAAGCGCACGCGCTCCTGCAAGCCGAGCTCGCGGACGAGCTCGCGCAGCTCGAGCTCATAGGGCTCAGCATGCCCGGCAAGCACGAACACGATGTCGGGATCGAGGCGTTGCGCGGCCCGGATCAGCAACTCCTGATTCTTGTGTGGACGCTTGGCGGCTACGCACAAGGCGACCCGTGCGCCCTGCAGCTCGTAGCGGTCGCGTGTCTCCTGCTCAGACATGGCGTGCGTCACGCTGGTCGGCTTGTAACCGTGATGGACCACGCTGAAGCGAGCCGGATCGACGTGAAGTACCGCGCAGGTCTCGTCGCGCGCGGCGGCTGTGCCGGAGATCAGCCGGTCCGCTCTTCGCGCGGCGGCCCTGGCGAAGAAGCTCATGCTCCAGGTGGACAGCCGGCCGAAGGTACGCGTCGTCATGAACGTCACGTCGTGCAGCGTCACGACCGAGCGCGCGCCTGGATACAGCGGTGCGATGTTGGCAAGGCTGTGCACCACATCCACGCGCTCCCCGCGAATGAGCTTCGGCAGCAGCGCCTGCTCGCACCACAGCCGCCGCACGCGCTGACCGTCCTCACACGGGAACGCGCGTACCGCCGCGAACTCCTCCCAGCCATCCGCACGCAGAGCCTGCGCACCGGAGCGCGTCGTGGCGACGGTGATGCGCAGACCTGGGAACTCGCTCGCCAACGCAGGAGCCAGCCCACGCAGGTAGGTCTCGGTGCCGCCCGAGGCGCCGGGAGCAAGGTAGAGAGCGTTGAGCAGCACGTGTTGGGGAGACGGCATCGCGGGCACTACTCCACCAGTTGCTCCAGCGCCGTGAGCACCGTTTGCGCCGTGACATTCCAGTCAAACAGCGCCGCTCGCGCGACGCCGGCCGTCGAGCAGCGGGCGCGGAGCTCGGGATCTTCCAGCAGCTCGCCGAGCGCTCGGCGGATATCGCCGACGTCATGCGGGTCGGCGTAGCGCGCCGCGTCGCCGCCGACCTCGGGCATGCTGGAGACCGATGAGGTGAGAACCGGCGTGCCGGACTGCATCGCCTCCAGCACGGGAATGCCAAACCCCTCATACAGCGACACATAACAGAACACTCCAGCCTGGCGATACAGGCACGCCAGCTCCTCCTCGGGCACGTAGCCAAGCGTTCGTACCAGCTCACCATGGGCGGCCACGGACGCGAACGTAGAGTCCGTCTCCCACCCAGCGGCACCCGCCAACGCGAGCGTCCAACCACGACGCACGCGCTCGTCGAGGCCGGCGAACGCCTCGATCAGGCGCGGTAGGTTCTTGCGCGGCTCAAGCGTGCCGGTGACAAGCACATATGGATGGCGCAGTCCTTGGCGCTCCAGCACCGCCTCATCGCCGGCTCCAGCCTCGGGCGTGAAATGGACGTCGGCGGCCGGGTAAGCGACGGTCGCCTTGGAGCGCGCGCTGGGGAAACGCTCGACCAGCTCCTGGCGAGTTGCCTCGGAGATCGCGATCAGGCGCTCGCAGCGACGGACGGCGATCGGCAACGTGGCTCGCTCAAGGAGGCTTCCGCGCGGAGGTTTCAGACTGCGGTCAAACGGCGCGAAGTCCCACACGATCGCCGCGCCGGGGATGCGCCAGGGGATGGTCATCGCGTAACTGGTGCTGGCCAGCGCGACGTCCGCGCCTCTCGACATCTGCGCGCCGGCCAGCAGCGGCCAGCTCAAGCTCGGAGCGCTCGGCGTGCGCCACTGAAAGCGCGAGTCCAGCAGCGCGTCCTCCCAGCGCGTACGCGCATAGAGCACATACTCGTGGTCGGCCTCCAGTCGCGCGAGGCCACGCAGAAGCTCACGCACATAGCGCCCCCGACCGGCCGGCACCTCGGCGGCGGCGCGGGCGTCGATGGCGATCCTCATCGAAGTCGAAGCTCGGCGCAGATGTTGGCCGCCGCGGCGACCGCTCCCTGCCCGTAGGTGCGGCTCACGACCGAGTCCTCCTCGACCGGCGCCCAGCCACTCTCGGGCTCATGCGCGAAGACATCGAGACGCTCCACCTCCAGGCCCGCCTGCTCAGCGGTGCGACGGAAGGTGGCGGGTGTGTATTGGCGCTGCCAGCCCATGTTCGCGTCGCATCCCGCGGGAACCGTCACCAGCACCCTGCGCGCGACACGGCCGAGCTCGCGCAGCGCCTGCACATCGCCGTCGCCGCCACTCTGGATGCCGTAGTGGTCGTTGTCGAGGCCGATGTGCTCAAGCGTTGAGATGCACGTGGCCACATCGAAGCTGGCGGAGTCGAAAGGCAGCTCGCGCACGTCGGCCACATGGCTCTCAACCCCGGGGATCTCGGCGTCCGCTAGATCGACCACCTCGACGGTGTGCGCGAGGCGCACCAACAGCCACTTGTAGGCATCGGGCGCAAAGGCGGTGCCGATATCCAGCACGCGCAGCGGCTGCCCGGCGGCAGCCAGGTTGCGGATGACCCAGGGGATCTCGATCACCCGCTCGCTGAGTCCCGCGCCCACGCCAACGAGCGGTTCCTGGGAGGTGGCGAGCCTGTCGATCAACGCCTCCTCGGAGAACGTGCGACGGGTCGGCTCATGTCCGGCCACGATCTTCGGTAGATAGACGAGCTGAGCAAACCGCCTGGACCAAGGTTGCGGCAGGCCCAGACGGATCCTGCGAAACGATTGCTTAGCGAGCCCTGCCGGCAAGTGCCGGATGGTATTGGAAGGCTCACACGCACACGCGCCTCGACGGCAGTCAGGTTATGTTGCGCCGGTGCACAAAAGTCCCAAAGCCACACCGGTGGGCCGGGCGGGCCGGGCCCATGTCCTTATCCTGCGCGGCCACCAGTCAAACCCCTGGGAGCTGCGCCCGTGGGAGCGGCCCGCAATCGCGGATCGCTACGACGTCAGCTACCTGCGCTCTCGGCGAGGCTGGTTTGACACGAGCTCACTGAGCCTCCCCAGCAGGCGCGTCTGGACGGTGCGCGACCTGCTGCCACCCGGGACGCTCGGCGATTTCGCGGTGAGGGTGCCAGGCGAGCACTACCTCGGACTGCCCTCGAAGCTGCGCGACGCCAACATCGTGCACACGCAGGAGCTCGGCTACTGGTACAGCGCACAGGCGGCAAAGCTCAAGTCACGCCTGGGCTTCCGCCTCGTGACGACCGTGTGGGAGACGATCCCGTTCCTGGAGGCCTACCGCAATGTGCGCACGCGCCCCTACCGGTCGCTGGTTCTCGAGCACACCGATCTCTTCCTCGCCGCCACCGAGCGCGCACGCGACTCGCTGCTGCTGGAGGGAGCATCGGCCGATCGCATCCGCGTGTGTCCCCCGGGGATCGACACAACGCGCTTCGAAGCACGCTCGAACGTGTCAAATTCCAAGGAACCGCTGATCCTCTCACCCGGGCGCCTGGTGTGGGAGAAGGGACACCAGGACGTCCTGCGCGCCGTGGCACTCGTGCGTCGCGGCCTCGCGCCTAGCGGGGGCTCAAACGCCGGCGTGCGCCTGTGCATAGTGGGAAGCGGCCCCGAGGAGCGCCGTCTGCGTGCCTACGCGCGCGAGCTGGGGATCGCCGACGCAGTCGAGTTCCGCGGCTTCATACCCTACGACGAGATGCCCGCCGTCTATCGCGGCGCCGCCTGCATGGTGCTCGCGAGTCTGCCGATCTGGTCGTGGGAGGAGCAGTTCGGGATGGTGCTCGCGGAGGCGATGGCAGCCGGCACACCGATCCTTGCGAGCACTTCCGGAGCTATCCCGGAGGTTGCGGCGGGCAACGCCGCCTTCTTCAGTCCGGGCGACTGGGTGGGGCTGGCGCGCCAGCTCGCAGATGTGCTCAACCGCGAGCGCAAGGGCGCCGGGCCGCGCCACGATTACTCGACCGACGCGGCAGCCACCCGCATCGCCGCCGCCTACGCGGAACTGCTGGCGGGCGACGTGGGATGACGGTCTCACCGGAGACAACCAACGACGCCGAGGACGTCACGCTGGCCGTCCTCAACTACAACGGCAGGGATCTGCTCCCGGTCATCCTCACCTCGATCTTCGAGCAGACAGCGCGCGGCTTTCGCGTGCACGTGCTCGACGACGCGTCAAGCGACGATTCGCTTGTGTATCTGGCCGAGCACTGGCCCCAGGTACGTGTTCTGCCCTCCTCCGCAAATCTCGGCATCAGCGCGTCGATGGCCCGCGCGGTCGCCTCCGCCGAGACCACCTACGTGGCCGTGCTCAACAACGACCTCGAGCTCGATCCACGCTGGCTGGCAGAGATGCGCGCCACACTCGAGCGCCATCCCGAGGCCGCCGCCGCCGACGGCAAGATGCTCAACTTCCACCGCCGGGGCGAGCTCGACGGCGCCGGCGACACGATGGGTCGCGACGGCTACCCCCGCCGGCGCGGTCAGGGCGAGCCGGACACCGGACAGTACGACGAGCCCGGCGAGGTGTTCAGCGCGACCGGCGGCGCAGCCCTGTTCCGCCGCGGTGCGTTCGACGCGGTCGGGCCGTTCGACAGCGACCTCGGTGCCTACTACGAGGACGTCGACTGGGGCTTTCGCGCTCGTCTGCGGGGAATGACGGTGCGCTACGCGCCCACCGCCGTCTCCTACCACATGGGCAGCGCCACCACCAGCCGCGACAGCGGTCGCTACGCGGCGCTGATCGTGCGCAACCAGACGATCGTCGTGTTGAAGGACTTCCCGGCCGCGCTGCTGCTCCGCCACCTACAGCGGATCCTCTTCTTCGAGCTGAAGTGGGCGATCTTCAACGCGCTCCACGGCCTGGGAGGCGCACACGCTCGCGGCCTGCTCGCCGCAGCGCGGGCTCTGCCCGGCACGCTGCGCAAGCGACGTGCGATCCAGCGCCTGCGCAGCGCCCCGACCCACGAGCTCGAGCGGGCGCTCAGTTGAGCCAAGGCAACGTGCCGGCGACGCACGTGTGTCGGCAGGCGCTCAGCTGACCCGACGCCACCCGCGCAGCAGGCCACGCACGGCACGCGTGCCGCTCGAACGCAGCAAGCGCCCCGGAGAGGACACCGCGTGCGAGCGGCGCGCGAGCCGCTCAGGTGGATCGCGCACGTAATCGATCAGCGGCGCGGCGACAGCCGGCCAGCGATAGTCCTCCGCGACACGCGCCAGAGCGTCGCTATGGGACTGCTTCCCCTCTCCCAGCACCGTCACGAGCGCCTCCGCGACCGCCTGCGGATCGGCCGGCGCCACCGTGATGCCGAGCCGCTCGCGGGCTACGCGCTCGGCCAGCTCGTCTCCCTCCGTGCACACCACCGGCAGACCGGCCCAGAAACAGTCGAGCAGACGCGTGCGAAACGAGTAGCGCGTCTCGAGATGCTCGACGTGCAGCGAGAGCGCGCAGTCGGCTGCCAGCAGCCAGTCGGCGCGCTGCCGGTAGGGAACCCAGCGGTCGTTGAAGAACACAACCTCGTCGAGCAGGCCAAGCGCCGCCGCACGTGCACGCGCCGCCGCCGCGGCCTGCGCTTGAGCCTGCACAAGCGGGGGACGCCCCATGAACAGCAGCCGCGCGCTCGGCCTACGCTCGACCACCCGTGCGATCGCCTCCACAGCGCACAGCGGGTCAAGCCAGTTCCAAAGGCCACCGTTCCACAGCACCATCTCCTCAGAGCCCCCCAGGCTCCCAAAACGCTCGTAGGGACCGACGCCGGTCGCCTCAGGCGGCTCGGCGGGCACGCCAAAGGGCACCACGTCGATCATGCCGCGCAGCGTGGGATCGGAGCTGTAGAGCGCCGGTGAGATCAGGCCCGCGCCCAGCATCGCCCCGATCCAGAGATCGCGCTGGCGCTCGCTGGCGCAAATGAAGTGGTCGCCGAGTGCCAGCGCTTCCATCACATGGTCCAGCGCGATCGTCGACCAGTAACGTCGCGTGGCGCCGCGCGCGGCGGCAAAAGCCTCCAGCATCTGCAGCGGCTTGGGGTCGTACAGGTCATAGACGATGCGCGCCCCGCAGCGTCGCAACTGGGCGGTGACAACAGGATTCTGGGGCAACGTCACAACCACGTCCACGCCCCGCAGATGCGCGCGCAGCGCACCCGGGTCGTCGCGGTCGAACGCCACCTGATCGACCCCCGCCGCCGTGCCCCCTGCCGGCGGACTTGCAAGCGTCACCGCGACGTGCTCTCCCAGCGCCTTGGCCAGCTCGTAGGCGCGGATAGCGTTGCCGCCCATCTCGCTGCCAACGGGGTCCTCGCTGATGACGAGGACGCGGGTGGTCATTCGACCGGCGGGCCGGATCTGTCGGAGATGACGATGTCCTGGTAGCTGGTGAACGCATCGCGCCCACACCAGCTCCCGTAGCGCGGCGGTGTGCGGGGCTGAAGGCCCACTGACTCAAGCCGCGAGAGCGCCCACTCCTGCTCGTAGGCGATCGCCCCCTCCGGATTCGCGCGATCCACCACGGCATATGGGGGCTCGACGTCGGCAAAACGCTGCGTGCTGCGCCCGTCGGCTATCAGCCGACGCGACTCGTCGTTGAGCAGGAAGAACGTTGAGAGACATCTGCCACCTGGAACCAGAACTCGCGCTATCTCCTGCATGTAGCGCTCGATCTCCGCGGGCATCATGTGCGTAAAGACAGAGGTGAGGAACACGAAGTCAAAGCTCGCCGAGGGGTAGGGAAAGGAGAAGCGATCGGCAGACGCGGCCCCATTGGGGTTATAGGAGCCGTTGGCGACGTTCACGCGAGTGAAGTGGAAGTTGGGATACTCAGCGCGATAGTGGCGCTGACACCACTTGATCGCAATGTCCGCAACATCAAATCCGTCGTAGGAGCCCGCCGCGCTCAGATAGCCGGCGAGCGGTCGTGCGATACGACCGATCCCACAACCCACGTCCAAGACACGATCCTCAGGATGCAGGTCGACCAGGTCGCGGAACAACGTGAGGAACTCTTCGCCGGTGCCCCGAAAGTCGCTGTCGCCGACGACATGCAGACGCGCGGGCGGCACCAGCGGCTCGCCGGCAGTGCGACGCAGAGCCACCAACTCAAACGCCCTGCGTGGCAGCGCGCGTATCGCATGTTGAATAGAGGATTGAGGCATCGCTGGACTTCCTCGAGGTCGGTGGCATCGTGGCCGGCGACAAACTCACACTTCAGCAAATCGAGACCGGCCGTCCCAGTGCTGGCCCGAGGCTATCCGATCACACGCGCCGGATGCCAAGCGCCCAACTCAGCCTGCGACCCCCACGCCAGACCTGCTAGCAGCCGGCGACGGTCCAGATCGCCGTTGGCGTAAATGCGCGTCTGGTTGTCCGCGACCAGCAACCCCTCCTGCTCGCCCTGCCAGAAGGTGCGACTGCGAGGCCAGTCGCGATGCTCGTGTGCAACGCCGTCGCGGTCGACCACCAGCGGGCGCAAACCGAGCGCCTCGATCTGGTGCGTGAGCCCCTTGCGTCCGCTCTCCAAGCGGTAGGCGTGCATCTTGCTGTGAACACCGTCAAACCGCAGGCTCCCGAGCACTGCACGCCGTGCCATGAACGCATTGGTGCGCAGGTGGGGCGCGGGAAAGCCCTCGAACCACAGCAGTTGCTCAACCATGGAAGGCGCGTCTCTTGCCAAGCCAAGTAGCGTGGCCCAGCGCGAGCGTCGCTGCGACTGTCTGCCGTCGTCGCCCACGCGCTCGGCACCGGCCGCCTGCCCAGCGCGGCCCACCTCGTCCTCGCCGCCCAGCTCCACCTCGCCGTCCAATTCAAGCTTGATCGCCTGAAACTGCTCAAAGCCAGTCCGCCGGTCGGGCACGACGCCGCGATAGGAATTCGGCAGACCCAGCGAGTGCAGCATCAGCGAGCTCATGCTCGCCCACGACCCGGTGGCGCCCACGAGCCCAGCGCGCGGGTGCCGCAGAGCACCCTCCATCATCGCCAACCAGTTCGGCGCGAGGATCGCGCTGTAGGAGTTCAGGAAGCACAGATGCTCGTGCTTCAAGCGCTCCGCCGCCTGCGCATAGGCGACGAGGTCCTGCACGGGCTCCGGCAGCTCCAGCAGGCTGTGCTTGACCTGCTCGAGCTCGGCTAGCAGCGACGGGCGCTGCTCGGGTGCGACACCGTTGAAGAGCACCACCAGCTCGTGCTCGACACCAGCCGCATGGGCACGATAGGAAGCGAGAAAGTCGCGTAGCGGTGCGGGCCCCAGCGGCCCCCACACGAGGTGCACGACAGCAATCACGCGCGGCCCGCCGGACCATTGCGCCTGTGCGTGCCGATCCACGGCACGATGTCAAGCAGCTCGCGCGGAAAGGTACGTGTGACAAACACCACGCCCGTGAACAGCACGGTCGATATGACCAGGCGCGCGATCACGGGGATCCCGGTCATGGCCAGCGGGATCAGGCCGACTGCCGAGGCCAGCGCAACGTAGGGCAAGACCCGCATGGACGGGCGAAGCTGAGGGCGCCCGCGCAGGACAGCGGTTGCCTGCACGACCACGGCGATCAGCTCGGCAAGAGAAGTCGCAATCGCGGCTCCGCGCGCGCCGTAAAGCGGCACCAACGCCACAACCAAGACAGCATTCACAAGCAGCATGGAGATACTGATGACCAGTATCAGCCTGAACACGCCAAGGCTGAGCAGAGTGTTGGCCCACACGAGGCTCACGAACATGGCGCCGAGGCCAATTCCCTGCAACGCCAGAACTGAGACGGCCGGCGCGAATTTATGGCCGCCGACGATCGCTATCGCAAGCGGCGCCCCGATGGCGACCGAGACGGCCACCCACGCGCCGACGATCACCGACACTTCGAATACCCGCCCCAGCGCGTAGCCGAGACGCTCGTGATCGTCGTGGGCCGCACGCGCGAAGATCGGAAAGGCCGCGCCGACCACCAGCGCGGGCACAAGCGTGAGCACTTCCAGCATGCGAAACGGGACGCTGAAATACCCGACCTGCTTGGCATCCGACAAACCCGACATGAGCAGGATCGACAGGCGGAAGTAGAGCGCGGAAGCGGCCACGGCGAAGGTGTAGGGCAGCATCGTCCCCACAAACCTCCGCCAGCGCCGCGGGCTGAAGGTGGGAGTCAGTGTTCGCGTGCCGCGGACCAGCAGCGCCGCCACGACTATCAGAACCGCTCCCACCGGGATCGATATGCCGAGGAACGGCGTCAGCGTCGCACCGATCAGCACCAGCGCAACCGTGAGCGCAACCGTGAACAGCTGGCGCGCAAGATCGAGCGCTGTGATCCAGCCAAGCCGCATGTCCAGCAGCAAGGGAAGCGTGAAGTTGTCCTGTGTTGCTTGCAACAGCAGGCCCAGACAGGCAAGCGCGACCCCGACGGCGAGCATCGGCGAGTAGGCCAACCACGCAAAGACGGTCACGATCAGCGACCCGGCCAACGTCAGCGTGATTCTCAGACCAAGCAGATCGCGGGCGATCGGCCAGCGCTCGGCCGGCGGGCGCTGTGACATCTCACGTACCCCAACGGCGGTCAGTCCAAGGTCGGAGAGCGCGCCCACGATCGCCACGAGCGCCAGAGCCTTGCCATAGCGCCCCGAGTTTTCGACACCGAGATGACGAAACAGCAGGGAGGCCGACACCACGCTGGCGAGCGCACCAACTATGTACCCGCCGACCCTCATCGCGCCACCACGCACCGCGGCCGGCCCAGCGGCCGACGTGGAGAGCACGTCGTGAGTGTCGTCAGGCTCCGCAGGAGCGACCGTGGCGCTCTCCTCAGATGATGGAGGTAGATGTGCGATGGCTGGGGATGCTAGAACCCTCGCGTGATTGCGTCACGAGCGAGGGCATTGGTGGGCGGTGCGCTGCACACCATTCGTCGCGATAGACAGTTGGTCGCGATGGCCGACGCACTCAGCGGCGCGGTGGCAATCGAGCCCGGCGGTCCCAGTGCCCTGTTTGGACGACGCGGGTTGGTGCCGGTGTATCAGCGACTCGCATATCTGGACACGCTCGACTACAGCGAGCGCACTCTCTGGTCGGAGACCTCCCACGCTGAGATCAGCCCGAGACAGCGATTGATCGGGGAGGCTCGCCGGATCGCGGCCGTCCCAGACGGGTCCTACGACGCGCTGCTCGCCTCACATGTGCTCGAGCACCTCGCCGACCCACTCGGAGCGTTGGCGGAGTGGCAGCGAGTGGTGCGTGCCGACGGCCATCTACTGCTAGTGATGCCACATCGCGAGGGCACGTTCGACCATCGGCGGCCCGTGACAAGCCTCGACCATCTGCGCGCCGACGCGGAGCGCGAAACCGGCGAGGACGACCTCACTCATCTACCGGAGATCCTCGAACTTCACGACCTCGAGCGCGACCCGGGAGCGATCAACCGCGAGGTGTTCGAGCAACGCTGCCGCGACAACCCGTCCTCACGAGCGATGCACCATCACGTGTTTGACTCGCGCTCTGTTGTCGAGCTGTGTCGAGCAGCGGGCCTGGCAGTTCTCGCGATGCGACCGGCACCGCCGTTCAACATCTTCTGCCTGTGTCAGGTCGGCGCTGGCGGTGATTCCGGCATCGACGATGATGAGCTTGCGAAGATCCTGGCGCGGAGCCCGTTCGAGTCAGATCGCGCTGCGGCGTAAGTACCTCTGTTGCTCACCCGATCGGCTGTTGCGCGCTGATGCTGAGTTGTGCTCCAGCGAGTTGACCTAGCGTCAGTTCGCGCACATCCCGGCTTTCCCGCCACGCCTCGTACCAGGCGGCGGTGGCGACCAGCCCCTCCTCCAACCCGAGCGCTGGCACCCACCCCAGCCGCGTCCGCGCGAGCGAGGAATCGAGCGTCAAATAGCTCGCCTCGTGGGGATGATCGCCGCCGTCCAGCTCCCAGCGGATCCCGCCGGGCCACAGCTCCGACAGCCGGGCCACAACCCACTCGACGGTGCGGGCGTCGCGCGCATCGGGGCCGAAGTTCCACGCGCGAGCATGGGCGGGCGACTCGCACAACGCGCGGGCGAGCACGAGGTATCCGCTGAGCGGGGAGAGCACGTGCTGCCACGGGCGCACGGCGTGGGGGTTGCGCAAGCGCAGGGTGTGTCCCGCGGTAGCCGCGCGCACGATGTCGGGCACAAGCCGCTCAGCGCCCCAGTCGCCCCCGCCGATCACGTTGCCGGCGCGCGCGGTGGCCACACGCGGCCCGTCTGGATCGGAGAGGAACGAGTGACGATAGGCGCTCGTGACGATCTCGGCCGCAGCCTTGGAGCTTGAGTAGGGATCGTGCCCGCCAAGCGGGTCGTCCTCGCGGTAGCCCCCTGAGCCCTCGCGGTTGCCGCGGGAGCCCTGTGCACCGTCGCGGTTGTCGTCGCCGCCCCGTGTGACCTCGCGGTTGTCGTAGCACTTGTCGGAGGTCACGATCACCACCGCGCGTGTGTGCTCGCAGGCGCGGACCGCGTCGAGCACATTAACGGTGCCGATCACGTTCGTCTCATATGTGGCGCGCGGTTCGGCAAACGAACGGCGTACGAGTGGCTGAGCAGCCATGTGGATCACGATCTCCGGACGCGCCGCCACCACCGCGCGCGCAACCGCATCGGGATCGCGGACGTCGCAGACAACGCTGTCGGCCATCCCCTCCCCGACGCGCGCCAACTCGTACAGCGAGGGCACACTTGGCGGCACCCCAAGCGAGAGCCCGTGGACGCGCGCGCCGAGCGACTGCAGCCACAGCGAAAGCCACGCCCCCTTGAACCCGGTATGGCCGGTGAGAAGCACCGAGCGGTCCCGCCAGAACGCGGGGTCGATGGCGCCGGAGCCGCTCATCCGCTCGTTTCGCCTCCCGGCCGACGTGACACGCTCCACAGTGAGGCGCAGCGTAGCCGACCTGAGCGAGTGGAAACATCGCGCATACGCAGACAATAAGCCGCTTTTGGTAACTTTGGACGCGCGCGAAGGCGCAACGCTGAACGAGATCGAGCCACTCCAATGATCGGGCTTACTCCAGACATAGTTCACGCGATGGTTCCACGACACGGTGTCTTGCGACTCACATTCGCAGACGGCGTGACTGGCGAGATCTACGTGCTGGACCGCATGCGTGGCCCAGTCTTCGAACACGCTGTTACGCCCGAAGGGTTCGCCGAGGTCAACGTCGATTCTGAGAGCGGCACCGTGTGCTGGCCGGGCGGCGCAGACCTCGCGCCGGACACGCTCTATGAGCGCGTCCGCACAGGCATCTGGCCGGACCAGATCCAAGCCGCTTAGATCCGCTTCGCGTCACTTTGGCGATCACTCTCGCAGCACACTAACTGAGGTTCCCAGACCCTTATTCGAGTTGTACCCTGAAACAACTCCCCGTTTCCCGTGCTACGGGATCGAACAGTACAACTTAAGTCGAGTCGTACGTCGTGCACGCAACCGCACTGACTTCGTTTCACATGTGCGGCCCGGAGTCACGTTTGGTGGCAACAGCGCAGCCACCACCCGGTAACTACCAGATCTTAGATGCACCGTCAGCTTGCCCGCCTTGCTGGTCGCGACCGTTTTTGGACTTGGCGGGCTACATATTTGTCCGGGTTGAACAGCACAGCTAGGCACCGATAGGACTGTGATTGAACTGCCCCGCATCACGAACGGCTTCGTCCCATGTGGGCCTCCGCTGCTCAGCACCGTCACTACCAGGATTGCCATTGCATTGCTCATTTTTCTCCCTTCCCGAGAGCGGTGAGAGGTTGGTGGCGCCGACGAGCACGACCAACACGCCTCCCTTGACGGGTGGCGCCACCTCGCTTGTAAGGACAGACAAGCCCATTTGTTTGTCTAGAAAACCATACATATGTCTTTCTAACCAGACAATCGTCAAATATAAAGGGTGAACCCGTGCGTCCTCGCGAACTCGCGATCAGCCGCGCTCCCTCACCCCCACAGCACACAGATCGGCAGGGCGAAGATACGCTCGGAGAGCCTGAACGGGCGCGGTCCGGTATGAAGCACGGCGCCGGCGAGAAAGCGCTCGCCGAGCTGATCGCGCAACCACTCCAGGTGACGGGCGTCGGCGCGCTTGGGGGCTGCCGAGGACTTGATCTCGATCGCGACGAGATTCCCCGCCGAAAGCTCGGCGATCAGGTCAACCTCGTGGCGGCCGTCCCTGGCGCGCAGGTGATAGAGGCGAGGCTTGAAAGACGTGAGCGCCACCTCCGGACGAATCTGCGCCAACACGAATGTGTCGATCATGCGTCCGAACAGATCGCCATCGCGGAGCACGGCTGTCTCATCGATTTGTAGAGCCGCCCCCACGAGCGACTTATCCACCAGGTAGCGCTTGCCAGTTCGCGTCAAGCGTGACAGCCGGTTGTTCGTCCAAGCGGGGAGGACATCAAGCACAAGAAGGTTGGCGAGCAGTCGTTCGTAGGCCAAGGCGGTCCTACGGGAGGTATTTGGCGGGAGCCATCTGACCATACTACCGCTTTTGCACGCGGTGCGATGCTGTTTTTGCACGTAATTTGATGCTGTTTTCGCACACTCTTCACTCCCGCTTTCGCACACCCACTCACCGCTCGTACACCCGCACCAAATTCGAAACCCCAGCCCCATAAGGAAAGTCGGCCTCCGCCGGCGATACCGCCCTGAACGCGTAGGTGATCGGCCCGGGCAGCCGGAAGCGGTAGGTAGCCCGATAGCGCCCATGCGCGCGCGTGGCGAGCACCTGGAACTGACGCCACGGAGAATGGGCCCCTGCCCCCTCAGCCCGGGCCTCGAGCACGAGTGTCTTGCCCCCGGGCGGCAGCGGTGAACCATGGAGCGTGCCGCTGAACACGATCGTGCCCCCGGCATGGGAGGTGCGCGGCGTGACGTCGAGGCGCACGCTCGCGGGGACCGTGAGCGTGAGCGCGGCGGTGACGTCCGGCACGGCGAGCCCAGCGCGGCTGCTGTAGGCAAACGTGAGCCGGCTCGACGGCAGGCCGGCGGGCAGCCGCAGGCGCAGACTGCCGTCGGTCGCGGTGTGCAAAGCGGCAAGCGCGGTCGTGCGCGCGCCCTCATAGCCGGGCGTGCTGAGCACCTGAACGAGCGCACCGCCAATCGGCGCGCCACTGGGCGCGGTGAGCTGCCCGACGACCGTCTGCGCGTGATCGTAGGCGCCGGCGAGCGCCGTCTTTGCGGTGGCGCTCCAGCGCACGTGCAGCATGGCCCCGGCCGACGCGTCGCTGCCGTTGGCACCAGCTAGCTGTGCGATCGGATTTAGAGACGAGGAGGAGGAGGAAGGAGAAGAAGAAGGGTTGTTCCCCAGGGTCTCCGTACCCCCGCCGTCCCCGGTCTGCTGAGGAGGGGCTGC
>JBAWFB010000209.1:0-3696 GCA_049591495.1 Solirubrobacteraceae bacterium | reverse complement strand
TGCGGTCAGACACGCTGGGACGCGACCCCGGCTCGTAGGCCGCGCGCCAGGCGAGCGCGACGGCGGCGGCCAGCACGAGCATCGAGAGCGAGAAGTGGGCCATCACCCAGCCGTAGTCGAGCTGACCCCGCACGGTGAGGCCGCCCAGCACCGCCTGCGCGAGCACGCCGAGCGGCAGCAGCGCGCTGAGCCGCATCAGGTCGCGCCGATAGGGCCGGCGGCGAAACGCGAGCCCAAACGCGACGAACGCAATGATCGACACGGGCACGGTGACCATGCGGTTTGAGAACTCGATCACCGCGTGGGTGTTGAGCGGGGGGTAGACCTTGCCGTAGCAGCGCGGCCATGTGGGGCAGCCGAGCCCCGAGCCGGTGAGCCGCACGGCGGCGCCGGTCATCACGATCAGCGTGAACGCGCCCACCGCGACGTATGCCGCGAGCGCGAACTGCGCAGGCGTGACCGTGAACTCACGTGCGCGACGGCGCAGGTGCTGCAGACGCTGGCCCATAGACGGTTAAGCATTACATCGACAGCGCCCACGGGTCGCAACACCGCAGCGCAGACGGTCGCGGCATTGGCTGATTCTCAAGTAGATGCGCTCGACTTTCCGGCACGTGGGACCTATCCTGCCCGCGGGCGCCCATGGCGACCTCCACACACGAACCGACTGTTTCCGCGTTGCGACCGGGCGGGAGATCCGGTAATGATATGGAAACAATGGATGATTCAAATATGAGCTTCGGAGACAACTTTGAGGGCGCCCCCCACGACGAGCTCGGAGCCGTACACACCGCTAGGCGGCGGCCCGATCCCAGGATCGCCGCACAGATACACCAAGCCCTCGGCGATGCCCATTCGATCGCGAATGTGGGCGCCGGCGCCGGCACGTATGAGCCATGCGACCGCGTGGTGCTGCCGATCGCGACCTCCCGGCGGAGGATCGCCCTGCGCGCACCAGAGCTCGAGCCGGCGATCATCGGCCATGCGGAGAGCCTGCCGCTGCCTTCCGGGAGCGTGGACGCGGCGATGGCGTTGCTGACATTGCACCAATGGGCCGACTGGCAGGTGGGGGTGCAGGAGCTGCGGCGGGTGGCGCGTAAGCGCGTGGTGATACTCACCTTCGACCGCGCCTACATCGAGCGCTTCTGGTTGCTGCGCGATTACCTGCCGACGTTTGGCCGGCTTCTCTGCGCGCGCTTCCCGGGGATCGAACAGCAGCGCGTGGCGGCCGGCGAGGAGGTCAGGATCGAGCCGGTGCCGGTCCCGCACGACTGCGTGGACGGGTGCAGCATCTCCGCCTTCTGGCGCCGTCCGAGCGCCTACCTCGACGAGCATGTGCGCTGCGGCATGCCCAGCTTCCAACTGCGCGGCGGCGAGCGACTGCTGGGCGGACTCGACAGGCTCGCCGAGGACCTCCGCACCGGAAGTTGGGCGGAGCGCAACAGCGACATCCTGGAGTTCCCCGAGCTCGACCTCGGCTATCGGCTTTTGGTGTGCGAGCTGTAGGCCAGTCGAGCCGTAGGCCAGTCGAGCTATAAGTCAGTCGAGCTGGAACGGCAGCTCGGACGCGATCTCGCGCAGCGTGGGCGCGGATCTGTCGCGGTCTGAGACGATCAGCTCGGGCACGGGCAGCGGCCAGCGCACTCCCACATAGGGGTCATCCCACGCGATCCCGCGCTCGACCTGCGGGTCGTAGTAGGCGGTTTGCTTGTAGATGACGTCGGCCACGTCGCTGAGCACGCAGAAGCCGTGGGCAAACCCAACGGGGACGTACAGGATGCGCATCGCCTCGTCGTCGAGCTCAAATCCCTCCCACTCCCCGTAGCTGGGCGAGCCGCGGCGCAGGTCCACCAGCACGTCGAGGATCTGCCCGCGCGCGCAGCGCACCAGCTTTGCCACACCAGCGCCGATGTGGAAGTGCATTCCGCGCACCACTCCCCGGGTGGAGCGGGAGTGGTTGTCCTGGATGAACAGCTCCCCTTCGGGGATACCGGCGTCCGCGTGCCACCGCTGACGGTAGGTCTCCACAAAGAAGCCGCGCTCGTCGCCGAACACCGACGGCTCTATCAACACGGGGCCCACGATGCGGGAGGGGAGGATCTTCATCCCTGGAAGGATCCCAACAACGCCCGGCAGGTGCCGCGAGGCCTAAAAACCACGGCCCGCCCACAAGCGCGAGCACTCGGCGCTTGCGGACGGGCCGTATGCCCCCCAGAGGGGCAAGGGACCGAATGGACACTGGACCGAATGGGCATCGGTGCGGTGTTGCCCGAACATGATTGCGCATCTCGGGGGCTCCGCATAGGGGAAAATCAGGTAGTTGGTTCTTGAGGTCGGCTCGGTTGTTTGAGGCAGGCCGCGCTTTTAGAGGTATCCCGGTAGGCCCCCACGTCTGGATGCTCGTCTCTGCGACTCAAGCAGCGTCGAGCAGGATGAGATCCTCGGATACCTCGAACTCGAGACGCTGATCTGGGTCGTCGGGATGGATGGCGACGCGAACAACGTGCTTGGTACGCCCGGAGGCTATGACACCACGATCCTCGAGCAGCTCAGCGGGGAACGCTGTGGCGGCGCCGCCAGTACGCACTCCAACGCGCCTACCAACCTTGAACCAGCTATCAAACGGAGTAGCGGGCTGGATCATAATCGTGTTCAAGATATCACCATGGACGGGTGCGCGTGAGCTCTTGTAGACGGTTGGCAAGAACAACGTCAAAGGATCGCGCCAGGCCATTCAACGCGCCACGCCATGAGCGGCAGGCATGGAGTGTGACCTCGCGCGGGGCGAGATCCGCGCGACGCCTGTCGATGTCATGGTGAGCGATCACGTTGCGCCATTCACTGAGCCGCTCCAGCTTCCCGCGGCGGCCTCTGTTGCGCACATCCAACATTTCTACATCGAGCCAGAATTCGAACGCCAGTCGGTTGAAATCCGCACCGAGTGAGGCAGGCTGGGCATTGCGACTGTCGAGCTGGCGGTGCAGGGTTAGGTTCACCGCAATCACAGCCCCGAGACCAGGGTCGACAGCGTCGACGAGCCATTGTGTGGCCTCGCTGTGGAGACTGCGACAGTAGGCTTGGAAGTGGGCTGCGAGCAGTAGCACGAACGCGTAATTGAGCTGCAGAGTTTTGGTGCGACGCCCTGCCTGCGCGCCACCGACAGCCCGGTGGGCAGCTTCCAGCTGTGACAGTGCTTCGGCAGCGCTGGTTTGCCAATCGATAAGTGCGGTGGATGACATGGTGGGCTTTCTCGCACGCCGTGGTTACTCCCGAAGCTGGCTGCGATGCTGTCGATAGCCCTCGCTGCTGCCTATCCGCAGAGGTGTGACGCGTGAGCGAGAAAACTAGAACGCGCTTGGGACGGTACTCGGCGCGAGGGCCCCGGCGATCATCCAACCCGAGCCACCACAATGAATCAGGTCCGTTGGCGAACCGCACGCTCCGCCACACAACACTCGTAAACCACCCCAAACGAACCGCCGAACGCGCGGCTGCCACGCGGGGTACATCAGCACCCACGCGGAACGGCGATCAACAGCGCAGGTGCGCCTGTGATGCGAGCCCGTGGCTATGCGAGGTGAAGCAGCTTCATGATCCACTGCGGAACGATGCGGATGCTGGTCCGAACCAGAGTTGGCTGTCCTGGTCTATAGGGGATGCCAATCTCCTTGTCGCCAACCTTCACCATCATTTCGC
>JBAWFB010000208.1:0-11863 GCA_049591495.1 Solirubrobacteraceae bacterium | reverse complement strand
ATATGACCGCCAGCTCACCGCACGCTCCCGATGCCGTTGTTTGCCTCGTCACGGCACCCCAGGGTAACGCCCGCTCGATCGCCACGACCGTCATCGACATCCAGCTCGCGGCGTGCGTCAACATCGTTCCGCTGGTGCAGTCCGTCTATCGCTGGAAGGGGCAAGCTTGACCTTCTATAATGCTTGCCAGCAAGCAACTATCGAGGACCAGCGTGCCGGTAAAGCAAGACTTCACATCCACAGACCTCACGTCCACAGACACCACGCAGCGCCTGCGCGTCGCCATCGACAAGCTCTCCCGCCGTCTGCGACCGACCGAGGCCGGGTCGGGGCTGACTCCCTCGCAGAGCTCGGTCCTGTCCACCATCGTGCGGCTCGGCCCGCTAGGGCCCTCGGAGATCTCCGAGATCGAGCGCATCAACCCAACGATGCTCTCGCGCATCATCGCGCAGCTTTGCCAGCAGGGCCTGATCAGCCGCGAGCCCGATCCCGCGGACAAGCGCGCGGCACTCGTGCAGGCCACCCCGGCCGGGCAGCGTCTGCGCAAGCGCATTCGCCGCGAGCGCGCCGAGGCGCTGCA
This sequence comes from Solirubrobacteraceae bacterium, assembly GCA_049591495.1. Lineage (GTDB taxonomy): Bacteria > Actinomycetota > Thermoleophilia > Solirubrobacterales > Solirubrobacteraceae > Palsa-744. The sequence continues at coordinate 11,283 of JBAWFB010000208.1, read as the reverse complement.
GGAGCACGTCGGCAAGCTCAACGACTCCCAGCGCCAGCAGTTGTGGGACGCGCTGCCGGTGCTCGAGGCGCTCGCCGAGCAGATTCCCAGGAGACGCCAGTGACGCGTCTGCTGGGAGTGGGGCGCACCACCTTCAAGGCGTTTGAGATCCCCAACTACCGCCGCTACTTCGTCGGTCAGGCGATCTCGCTGAGCGGCACCTGGATGCAGATGGCCGCGCAGGCGTGGCTGGTGCTGAGCCTCACCGGCTCGGCCACCACGCTCGGGCTGATCGTGGCCGCGCAAACGCTGCCGATCCTGCTGCTCGGGCCCTATGGCGGGGTGATCGCCGACCGTGTCGACAAGCGCCGCACGATGATCGCCCTGCAGGCGATGATGGGCGTGCAGGCGCTCGTGCTCGGAGTGCTCACCGTCACGGGGAACGTGCGCGTGTGGCAGATCGCTGTGCTCGCGGTGCTGCTGGGCCTCAACAACGCTTTTGAGAACCCCGCGCGCCAGTCGTTCATGATGGAGATGGTCGGCCCCGAGCACCTGCGCAACGCGGTCAGCCTCAACTCGGTGCTCGTCAACGTCGCACGCACGATCGGGCCTGCTGTTGCGGGGCTGTTGATCGCGACAGTGGGCGAGGGCGTGTGCTTCCTGGCCAACGCCGCCAGCTTCATTGCAGTGATCGCCTCGCTGGTGACGTTCGACCTCTCAGCACTTCACCCCAGCCCCCCAACCGGGCGCGGTCCTGGACAGCTGCGCGAGGGGATGCGCTACATCCGCTCCAACCGCGAGCTGCTCGTCCCGCTGCTGATGATGGCGCTCGCCGGCACGCTCGCCTACGAGTTCCAGGTCACCCTCCCGGTGATGGCGCGCCAGGGTCTGCACGTCGGCGCCGCGGGCTACGGCTTCATGACCGCCGCGATGGGCGCGGGCGCGGTTGTGGGAGGGCTGCTGGTCGCCGCCGTAGGTCGCACCGGGCTACGTCCGCTGGTGGTTGCGGCGGGGGCGTTTGGCACCGCGATCGCGCTTGCGGCGCTGGCCCCCACTCTCCCCGCTGAGCTCGTGGCGCTCGCTTTCGTGGGCTGGGCCAGCATCTCGTTCATGGCCACCGGCAACTCCACGCTGCAGCTCGCCGCCGAGCCCTCGATGCGCGGGCGGGTGATGTCGTTCTGGTTCGTCGCCTTCCAGGGCTCAACGCCGATCGGCGGGCCGCTGATCGGCTGGGTGATGGCCTCGGCCGGCGCCCGCGCGGGGCTCGGCGTCGGCGCTGTCACGTGTCTGCTGGTGTCGCTGCTGGGCCTGCTCGCGCTGCGGGGGATCAGACCCTTCGCGCGCGTCGGGGCCACTCCGCGAGCGGTCGAGTCCTGACCGACCCTCCCGTCCCAGCCACTCCGACAGCTGGCCTCGCGCAAGCCAAGGCCAGCAGCCTGGAGATGCGTGGTCAGGCGCCGCTAGGAGTCGGCGTCGCCGAGAAAGTCGATCAGCAGCTCGTTGACGCGCTCCGGCGCGTCGTGTTGCACCCAGTGCGTGGCCTCCGGGATGCGCTCCATGCGCAGGTTGGGAACCCACTCGCTCGCGGGTTCCGCCAGCTCGCTGCCGAGATGGCGATCGCGCATGCCCCAGATAACCATCGTGGGCGCCTCGATCGGGCGCAGCTGCGCGAGCGTCGAGCGCGGTGAGCGACGCAGCGCCGCCCTGTAGTAGTTGATCATGCCCGTCAGCGCGCCGGGCTGCGACCATGCCTCGACGTAGCGGTCGAGATCCTCGTCGCTGAACGCGTCTTTGGAGTCGGCGCGCAACGAGCGCTTGGCAAACGAGAAGTTGTCGCGTCCGAACATGTACTCCGGCAGGCGGGGAATCTGAAAGAAGAACATGTACCAGCTCTTGCGCAGCTGCTTGAGCGTCCTGAGACCTTCCACCATGCGCGAGGTGTGCGGCACGTTGAGGATCGCCAAGCGCCTCACCACGTCGGGGTGAACAGTCGCCACCGCGTAGGCGACAGCGGCGCCCCAGTCGTGCCCGACCACATACGCGTCCTGCTCGCCGAAGCTGCGTATCAGCCCGGCGATGTCTCCCGCCAGCAGGCTCGCGTCATACGCGCGCCAGCCCTGCGGCTTGTCGGAGCGGTCGTAGCCGCGCATGTCGGGCGCCACAACATGAAAGCCCGCCTCGGCCAGCGGCGCAATCTGACGCCGCCAGGAGTACCAGAACTCCGGAAAGCCGTGCAGTAGCACCAGCAACGGCCCCTCGCCGGCCTCGACATAGTGAAGCCGCACTCCCCCACCGACGTCGGCATCACCGTGGTTGAGCTGCGTCTCGGTCGTGCTCACCCCGTTCATCGTAGACCTCCGCGTCCGTCTGCGATGTCACCTTATAGAGCTGTGAAATTCAGAAGAGACAATCTGTGTCCGCTCTACTGCTGATCGTCGGTCTCGCGCTCGGCGCCCTCGCCGGTGCCGCGGTCGCCATGTCGCTCGCGCGCTCCAGTCGCGAGCGGCTACGCGACGAGCTGCGGGAGATCTCGACCGCCAACCGCGAGCGGATGCGCGACGAAATGACCGCGATCTCCGCCGACGTGCTCAAGCAGACCGGTGACTCGCTCGCGCAGCGAATGGCCGACCAGCGCCGCGCCGAGGAGGAGCGCTCCGCCGGGGAGATGACCAAGCGCGCGGAGGAGCTGAAGGGGCTCGTGGGCCCCGTCAACGAGAAGCTCGGCCGCGTCGAGAACGAGATCGGCCGCCTGGAGCGCGAGCGCAAGCAGGCCCAGGGCGAACTGGCCAACATGGTGCGTCAGCTGCAGGAGGGCGTCGGTGGGTTGCGTCAGGAGACCGGCAATCTCGTCTCGGCGCTGAAGCGCCCCTCCACGCGTGGCTCGTGGGGTGAGATCCAGCTGCGCAACGTGATCGAGATGGCCGGCATGATCGAGCACTGCGATTTTCTGGAGCAGAGCACGATCCAGACCGACGACGGCCCGCTGCGCCCCGACGTGCTCGTCAAGCTGCCCGGCGGCAAGGTGATCGTGGTCGACTCGAAGGTGCCACTCGACGCCTACCTCGCCCACCTGGAGGCCCAAACCGACGACGAGCGCAGAACGCAGATGGCCCGCCACGCCCGCCAGACGCGCGACCACATCACAAAGCTTGCCTCCAAGGGCTACCAGCGCCAGTTCGACGCGACCCCCGACCTGGTTGTGATGTTCGTGCCCTCCGACGGCATCTACCAGGCCGCGCTCGCCGAGGACCCCGCGCTGATCGAGTATGGCGTGCACCAGCAGGTGCTGATGGCCACCCCCACCACGCTGATCGGCCTGCTGCGCGCCGTGCACTACGGCTGGCGCCAGGAGCTGATCGCCGAATCGGCACGTGAGATCGCCGAGGCGGGACGCGAGCTGCACCGCCGCCTCGCGCGCTTCATCGACCCGCTCTCCAAGGTCGGGCGCCAGCTCGGTTCGGCCGTCGGTGCCTACAACGAAGCGGTCGGCTCGTTCGACAGCCGCGTGGTACCCCAGCTACGCCGCGTCGAGGAGGCCGGCGCTAAGTCCGAGCGCGAGCTGACGAGCCCTGCCGCGGTTGAGGCGACCCCACGTCCACTCGCCTCTCAGCCCGACGAAGAGCTGGCACTCGGCCCGCCCAGATGAGGATTATGAGCGCGAGCGCGATCGGCACCGTGGCCGGCAGCTCGTCCACCGCGAAGAACAGCAAGTCGAACACGACCGCCAGCAGCGCTGTGAGCAGCCCTCCGGTCAATTGACGGGAGCGATCGGTCGCAGTCGCGAGCAGACCCCCGAGCACCCCCGCGACGAACAGATCTCCATACCCCATCACCGCCGAGCCGAACACCTCGGCTTGAAGTTGCGGCAGCCCCCCGACCGGGTGGGCAGCGTTGAGTGCGTTGTTGGGCTGCTGCAGCAGGTTGGACACCACCAGCGACGCGTCGGCAGCCGCCATCGCGACGATCCCCAGCGCGAGCCAACGCGCCGGTGTGACGCCGGCGATCAGCGCACCCAGCGCCACGCAGCTGAGCGCCGTCAGCGCCACGCCCGAGCCCTCCCCGGCCAGCCCGCCGCGATCGGCCCACGCGAGCGCGAACAGTGGCACGACCAGCAGCGCCAGTTGCGGTCTTGCTCCCCGCATAAGCCAACCGAGCGCGAGCGCCGCCAACAACGGCACCGCCACCAGAGCGAGATACGTGAGCGCCTGCGCGCTGGCACGTTCGGCGACCTGCCCCACCGCCACGAACCCGACCACCGACAGCGGTGGCACCAGCCCCCAGAGACGGCTGTGCAAATGCGCCAGCCATCCGGGTTCCCACGCATTGGGGAGACCCACCGTAACTCCCTGGCAGACAGACAGCGCGGCGATCGAAATCCAAAAGGGGAGCATCACGGTCAAAATAGACGCGTATGACGCCCGATCGCGTGTTTCGCCGCCGCCGTAGCGGCGCGAGCTTGGGGCTGATCGTGATCGTGGCGCTGCTGATCACCGCGATCAGCTCGCACGGCAGCGCCAAGAAACCAACGGGGCACCCTGCTGCGCGTCGTGTGCGCACATTGCCTCTGACAGCCGCACAGCGCGCGGCGGCAACCGTCCAAGCCGAACAGAACGCGATCGACTCGGTGCTTGCCTATACCCCGGCCGTGACCAGCGGCGGCGCGCACGGCAACGAGGTGGCGCTCACATTCGACGACGGTCCCGGCCCCTACACCCAGCGGTTGGTGGCAACGCTCAACCGGCTGCACGTGCACGCGACGTTCTTTGCGATCGGCGAGATGGAGCGGTACTTCTCCGAAGGCACACTCGCCGAGATCAAATCGGGCGATGTCGTTGGCGACCACACCGAGACGCACCCGATGATGGCGAGCCTCTCCTCCCACGAACAGTACGAAGAGCTGTTTGACCAGATGGCCCAGATCGAGGTGCTGGGCGGCCCGCGCCCGCGCCTGTTCCGCCCGCCCTACGGCTCGTTCGACGCCACCACGTTCAAACAGCTGCACCACCTGCACCTGCTGATGGTGCTGTGGTCGGTCGACACCTCCGACTACACGCTGCCGGGCGTGAGCGCGATCGTGCACAGCGCACTCGCGGGCGCCAAGCCGGGCGCGATCATCCTCATGCACGACGGCGGCGGCGACCGCTCGCAGACGATCGCGGCGCTGCCGGCGATCGTGAAGGGACTGCGCCGGCGCGGCCTGCGCCCTGTGACGGTGCCGCAGCTGCTGATGGACGATCCGCCGCCGCACGGGCTACCGCTGCCCACGAACCTCAGCGGCGACTGAATCAGCGGCGACTGACCAGCGCTATCAGTGAGCCAGCTGCACGGTCTTGACGATCAACAGGATCATCGCCACCAGCAGGTATCCGCGCAGCATCAGCATCCCAGCCTTGCGCCCCGGCGACCACACCGGACGTTCCAGCAGCGCGAGTGGCGGCATCGTCCATGTCAGACGATCCACGACCGGCTCGTCCTCATCGGACATCTCAGTGGACGTGGAGCGCTTGCGCAACATGTAGACGCCGGCTGCCACCAATCCGATCAGCGTGCCGAGGCTGAGATACTCGAACAGTCGCGTCACATTTACGCTCGGGAACATCGTGCTGGCCATCAGGATCAGCGACAGCTCGACAAGCACGGCGATGATGACGCTGGCGATCGCGTTCAACCACGGCGGATTGGCCCACGGGCCGAGCACCTCGCGGTCGTTGCACAGCAGCAACAGGAACACGGTGGCGCTGGGCAGCAGCACACCGGCCAGCGCCTGCACCGAGGTCGTGATCAGACCGAGCGGGGCACCCGGGATCAGCACGATCCCCGCGGCGGCGCTCACCATCAGCGTGAAGCTCGCATAGAACACCTTTGCGTCGCGCAACCCACGGTTGAGCGAGTGCCGCGCCCCGAACACGTCGCCGAACGCGTAGGAGGTTGACAGCGTCACCGCCGCCGCGCCGATCAGCGACGCGTTGAGCAGCACGACCGCGAAGAACGCGCCCGCCGTGGAGCCCAACGTGTGCGCAAGCCCAGTCGCGACGGTCCCCGCGTCGATGAAATGCCCCGCGTAGGACGTGCCGTCAAACGCGAACGCGGTCACCGCGATCAACGCGCCCGCACCGATCACCACCACGAACGCACCGATCACGGTGTCAGCCCGCTCATAGTTGATCCAACGCGGTGTGATGCGCTTGTCGATGATGTTCGACTGCTGAAAGAACAGTTGCCAGGGAGCGACCGTGGTGCCGACGACCGCGATGATCAACAGCACTGCCGTGGAGCTCACCCCACCCTTGATGCCGGGCACAACAGTGTTGTGGGCGATCGTGCCGAGGTGAGGGTGAGAGAGCACCAGCAGTGGGATCACCAGCACGTTGGCAACCACGAACACGTACATGAACCGCTCCCAGCTGCGAAAGCTGCCGGTCGAGGTGATCGCGATCAACGTCAGCGCGGCTGCGGGCACCGCGATGAACCTGCTCACGCCGAAGTACTCCAGCGCGAGGCTCACTCCAATGAACTCGGTGACGATCGTGAGGAAGTTGAGGATGAACAGGTCGCCCACAGAGAACCAGCCCCAGAAGCGTCCGAAGCGCTCGTTGATGAGCCGGGCGTGACCGACGCCTGTGACCGCACCAAGCCGGATCACCATCTCCTGGTTGACGATCAGCACGGGAATCAGCAGCACCAGTGCCCACAGCAGTGTGGTGCCGTAGTTCTGACCTGCTTGCGCGTAGGTCGACACGCCGCCCGCGTCGTTGTCGCCCACCATCACGATCAGCCCGGGGCCCATAATCGCCAGCAGCGCCGCAAGACGCGCGCGCGCGCCATGACGAGCGCCGGTGTCGTGCAGCTTGATTGTGCCCAGCGCACCGCGGATGTCGCCGATGTGAGCCTCGTCCAGGACGGGCGGAACTCCATCAGGGCGCGGCGCGGTGGGCGGCGTGCTCAGCGTCGTCTTCTCGGTTGTCTCCGGGCGCTTAGACATACCGCCCGGACTCTAGTGGGACGCTAGGCCTAGTCGCGGGCGAGGCCGAAACGCCGCCGCCAGCCGGCGGGCAGCGTCAGCTCGAGCACATCATCCACAGTGACCACCCCGACGACACGCTCGTCCTCGTCCACAATCGGCAGCATCACCAGGTTGTAGTCGGTCATCGTGCGCGCCACCTCCGGCAGATCGGCGTCGGTGGACGCCGACTCCGGCTCACGATCGGCGATCTCCAACAGCGGCGTGTGCGGATCGCTGCGCAGCAGCGTCACGATCGGCACTGAACCCGACAGCTTGCCCTCGCCGTCGCGCAGGTACACGGTGGTGAGCGTGGTCGGTGGTATCTCGCTGGAGCGCACCCGCTCAAGCGCCGCAGCGGCGGTTTGATCCTCAGCGAGCACAATGCAATCGGGGCTCATCAGCCCACCCGCTGTCTCGGGGTTGTAGCCCAACAGATTCTCGATCTGGCGCTGCTGGACGGGCGGCAGCAGCGCAAGTATTCGCGCGCGGCGGTCCTGGTCGATCTCGACGATCAGATCGGCGGCGTCGTCGGGCGCCATTCGCGCGATCACCGCCGCCACCTGATCGTCGGGGCGCTCGCGGATGAACTCGAGCTGGTGGTGCTCGTCCAGCTCCTCGAAGACATCCGCCTCCAGCTCGCGATCCTGCCCGACCGCCTTGATGATCTCCTCGCCCTCCTCGTGAGAGGCGGCCTCCACGAGATCGGCGATCTCCGCTGGATGGAGGTTGGCGAGCTTGCGGTGGGAGAAGCGCAGGCGCGCGCTCGGCACGTGATCCACGAATGGCTCCAGCGCCGACCAGTCCAGGAACGCCTGATCGCCGATCAAGTGCTTCAACGGACGCGGCAAGCGACGGCGCGCACGAGCGCGCGCAGTGTTGTCGACCCCCACCACTCGCCACCAGCTCTCGATACAGGCGAGCTCGATCTCATGTGCGGTGACGAGCACGGGCGGGTCGGCCTCGACGTCGACAAGCGTGCGACCGAGCACGTCCTGGCCGAGCAACACCTCCCCCGCGCGGCGCTCGAAGCGCCCGAGGCTCAGTTTCTGCCCAGCAAGACGCACCGCGCCCGGTCTGAGATCGGCGACCCGTGCGATCGGCACGAACAACTCGCGACCGCCGATCCGCGCCTTCAAGCCCGTCACAGGCGGATAGCCGCCGTCGGCCAGCCGCACGATCAGATCCTCGACGCGGCCGAGGCGCTCTCCCACCTTGTCCAGCAGCGGGCTGCGCAAAACCGTCGAGAGGTGCATCACCGGCTGTGACAAAGCGTCCATACGTTACGACTCCACCCGGACCATAGCGCCCGTGGACCGCGACCGCCACTCGTAACTCGCCGGCGCCTCCAGTGCTCGCCGTGCAGAGCGCACCCCGGAGCGCACCGACCAGGAGCACACCAACTAATCACAGAGCAGTGCCGCCCCCAGCGCTCCGCCGAGATCGCCGAGACCGGCCAGGCGCAGCACGGGTGGGCGGTCGTCGTTGTAGAGGTGCGGCTTCATCGCGCTGGCGAGGCGCTCGAGCATCGGCTCGCCGAAGCGCGTGCCGAGCCCGCCTCCAAGCAGCACCAGCTCCACGTCGAGCAGGTTGACCGCCGAGGCCACCCCGCTGCCAAGCGCCTGCACGGCGCGCTCGATCAGACGCTGGGCGAGTTTGTCCTCGTGCGCCAACGCCTGCGCCCACACACCGCTTGAGAGCGTCTCACGCTTGCGCTCTCGCATGATCTTGAAGAGATCGGTGTGGTGGCCCTTCTCGACCATCCGCTTGGCCTTGCCTTCCATCGCGCGGCGTCCCGCATACGCCTCCATGCAGCCGCGGCGACCGCACGGGCAGCGCGCCCCGCCCTGCTTGACGACCATGTGGCCGATCTCCCCCGCGTCCCCACGACCATGCCAGGGCTTGCCGTCGAAGGCCACTCCGCCGCCGACCCCGGTGCCCCAGAACACGCCGAGTAGCGAGCTGGCCCCCCTGCCGGCACCGAGCATCAGCTCGGCGTTGACGGCCACCGACACATCGTTACCCAGCTTCGCGCTCACCCCGAGTCGCTCGGACAGCGTCGAGGCTAGCGGGAATGGTCGCTCCCATTCCGGCAGATTGCCGGCGCGCGCGAGCGTGCCGGCCGCCGCATCGACCTCCCCGGGAACGCCCACCCCGATTCCGTCGAGCTGCTCGACGTCGATGCTGGCAGAGCCGGCCGCCTCAGCCATGCACGCGACAAGCGCGTCCACCACGGCGGGCGGACCGCCCGTGTGTGGGGTGAGCCGGCGTGCCTGACCGAGCACGCTGTGATCATCTGCGTGCATGACAACCGTCTGGATCTTCGTCCCCCCAAGATCGATCCCGCCGTACGTGGCCATCGGCGGGCATGATCGCAGACGCTCCACCGGCCTCCAGCGCAAGGACCTCTCCGGTGCGTGTCACACCCCCTCCTCCACCACCGACGAGGAGAGCGTCTCGGCAGGTGTCCGAGCTCTGCGCCTCCGCACGTCGCTCTGCTCGCGAAAGTGGGCCAAAATGAGATTTACCTGCTCTTACAGGGTTTCTTCGCACCCTCTTACGCGTCACAGCCAAGATTTGAGGTCGCGATGATCGAGCGCACAGGACGTCCCTGGCTCAACTATGTGCTGGGCCTTCTGTGCCTCGGCGCGATCGTCGCCGCGGTCCTTGTGGTGGGCCCCGCCTCCAGCAGCTCCACGACCGCCACGCGTACGGCCAAGGCGGCCGAAGGCGTAGTGCAGTCGACCGTGTCCGGCAGCGGCAACCTGGCGCCGGCCAGCCAGCTCAACCTCGGCTTTAAGACAAGCGGAACGGTCACCAGCATCTATGTCACCCAGGGACAGTTCGTCACCCAGGGCCGGCTGCTCGCCACGCTCGACCCACAGAGCGCCGAAGTCACCCTCGAACAGGCCAAGGCAACGCTGCAGTCAGCCGAAGCCAACCTCGCGCGGGAGGAAGAAACCGACGGCGAAGGCTCGAGCGGCACCGGCGGCTCAGGAGCGGCCGACGCGGCAACCGGCAGCACAGCCAGCGCCGCGGCGGCGTCGGTGCGCAGCACGAGCACCGCTGAGCTCACCAGCTACACCCCCACCGCGCCGGCGAGCGCCTCCCCGACCGGGTCGAGCACAACGACGCCCGCAACCACCTCGCCCGCGAGCACAGTACCGAGCACGACCACACCCACAACGACCGCGCCAGCGACAACCACCACGACGACAACCACCACAGCGCCGGCCAGCGCCAGCGCACCCACGAGTGCAACTCCCTCAAAACGTGCAACCCACACGACCTCCGCGCCCACGAACGCCGCACGCGAACGGGAAGCGAGCTCTGGCTCCTCGTCCTCGAAATCGAGCTCCTCTTCGTCGAGCTCTACGCTCAGCACGGCCACGCGCGAAGCCAACATTGCCTCGGCGCGAGCCGACGTCAAGAGCGACAAGCTGACAGTTGAAAGCGCCGAGGAGGCCGTGCAGGACACCAAGCTCTACGCGCCCGAGGACGGAACGATCGTCTCGCTCTCGGGTCAGGTCGGAGAAGTCGTGTCCGCGAGCGGCACCACCAAGTCCTCGAACAGCAGCTCATCCAGCTCCTCCGATTCGGGGGCGTCCGCCGCCGGCGGCGCCGCTTCCACGGGCCGCGCAGCAACCGGGGCTTCAAGCGCGACGTCCTCGACGGGGTCTTCAGGCTCCACCGGCTCCACGAGCTCATCCTTCGCGGTACTCAGCGATCTCTCCTCGATGCAGCTCGTGGTGGCGCTCAGCGAATCGGAAATCCATAACGTCAAGGTCGGCCAGATCGCCACGGTGACCGTCGAAGCCCTGGAAGGCCGCAAGCTGGCGGCTCATGTCAGCGAAGTGGCGATCCTCTCGAGCAGCAGCAGCGGGGTCGTCAGCTACGACGTCACGTTCCAGCTCGACCAGATGGAATCGGGATTGAAGCCCGGCATGAGCGCAACCGCCGAAGTCGTCGTCAAGCAGGCCGAAGGCGTGAACGTTCCCACCAGCGCCATCTCGGGTGGCTCGGTGACCGTGGTGCGAAACGGCAAGGATGTGCGCCAGCGAGTCGTCACGGGGCTGGCGGGCAACACCTCGACAATCGTCCTGAGCGGGCTGAAAGCGGGAGAAACGGTTGTTCTGCCCCAGGCCACCAGCACGTCGAGCGCCACCAGTCTCACCTCGAGGCTCAGCAGCCGTCTCGGCGGCGCCACCGGAGGCGGGCTCGGCGGTGGCGGTGGCGGTGGCGGCTTCGCTGGCGGCGGTGCGGCGTTCTTCAGAGGCGGCGGCTGATGCACCGCCCGCTTCGCT
>JBAWFB010000207.1:0-2366 GCA_049591495.1 Solirubrobacteraceae bacterium | reverse complement strand
GTGCCGCGCTGCCGGACTTGCACCCGAGCTGCCCGATCCTGTTCACGGAACATCACCAGTCGCACGCGGCCAGCGCGTTTTATCCGTCGCCCTTTGACGCGGCGGCCATCCTGACGGTTGACGGAGTTGGCGAATGGGCGACGACCACCATTGGGCGCGGACAGGGAAACGAAATCAAGCTGCTCGAGGAAATCCGTTTTCCTCATTCGCTCGGGCTGCTTTATTCGGCTTTCACTTATTATTGCGGATTCCGCATCAACTCCGGCGAATACAAACTCATGGGCCTGGCACCCTACGGCGAACCAAAGTTCGCCGACGTCATCCGTCGCGAATTGATTGACGTGAAGCCGGATGGTTCGTTCCGGTTGAACCTGGATTATTTCAATTTCTTGAGCGGCACCACCATGACCAACGAGCAATTCCACCGGCTGCTCGGCGGGCCGCCGCGCGGACCAGAGGAACGCATCGAACGCCGGCACATGGACGTGGCCCGCTCCATCCAGTCGGTCACGGAGGAAATCATGCTCAAACTGGCGCGCCATGCCCGCGAAACCACCGGCTTGAAAAACCTCTGCCTCGCTGGCGGCGTGGCTCTGAACTGCGTGGCGAACGGTTTGATTCTGCGGGAAAAGATTTTCGAGCGGATCTGGATTCAGCCCGCCGCCGGGGATGCCGGTGGCGCGCTGGGCGCGGCGCTCGCCGCATGGCATCTCCACCCGGAAGCGCCGCCGCGCCAGGCCGAACCGGAAGATTCCATGCGGTCATCCTTGCTCGGCCCGGAGTTCTCCGATGACGAAATTGAATCCGCGCTGAAAGCCAGTGGAGCTGTGTTCCAAAAGCTTGCAAGGCCGGCGCTTTTGGATCTCACCGTGGAACTCTTGAAAACGGAAAAAGTTATTGGCTGGTTTCAAGGGCGCATGGAATTTGGTCCGCGCGCGCTGGGCAGCCGTTCGATCCTCGGCGACTCGCGTTCGCCCAGGATGCAATCCGTGATGAACCTCAAGGTGAAATTCCGCGAATCGTTCCGCCCCTTCGCGCCGATCGTGCGCCGCTCACGGGTGGCGGATTATTTTGAACTGGATGCCGACTCGCCCTACATGATGCTCGTCGCGTCGGTGAAACCGGAATTACGCAAGCCGCTGCCGGACAATCTCGCCGGTCTCGCCGGCATTGATTTGCTGAAAGCCGGACGTTCCACGCTGCCCGCCGTGACGCATGTGGATTATTCGGCCCGCATTCAGACGGTATCGCCAGAGGGCAATCCGCTCCTGCATGATTTGCTGTCGCGGTTCGAGCGGGCGACCGGCTGTGGCGTGCTGGTGAACACGTCGTTCAATGTGCGTGGCGAGCCGATTGTCTGCACGCCGGACGATGCCTACCGCTGTTTCATGAATACGGAAATGGATTTCCTCGTCATCGGTGGCTTCGTCATCGAACGTCTGGCACAAGCAAAAACCAAGCTGGCGCGTCGCGTCGCGCCGCAGGCCGATTGAATGAAACTGAACCTGAAAGATTCCCCCCGCGAATGGCGCAAAACCACATTGCTGACCGTTTTTGGGCTGGGATTGATCAGTTCGTTGCTGCGCTGGCGTCACGTCCTCGTCCAGCCCATCTGGCTGGTAATCTTGGGTATGCTGGCGGCGGTGGGGGCGGCCGCATTGCTGCGACCGCGCTGGTTTCGTGGCTACCATCTGTTCTCCATGCGGCTGGGCTTCGCGATCAGCCAGTTTATCGGACGCATCCTGCTGATTATGTTTTTCTTGCTGATCCTGACCCCCGTGGGGCTTGTCTTGCGTCTGAGCGGCAAGGACCTCCTGCAACTCAAAAAGCGGCAAGTGGCGGCTTCCTATTGGCAAAAATCCCGGGACAGCAGTCCTCTGGACCGGCTCTTTTGACCGGGCGGTTCGACCTCAGCTTCTGTCCAGTTCTGCCCAGCCAAGAATGCCGGCCAGATATTGTCCGGCTCAGGTCTATTCCCTGTGCCTCCGTTTGCCCGTGTCGGACAACGGTCAAGAAACATCCAGATTGGTTCAGGGCCGCCGTTTAACCGCACAAACATGCGGTTGCGGGAAAGCGCAAGTCGAACTAGGCTAGCTGCGTTCCAAGTAAATTGTTACCAAGTTCAACCACCCATGAAAACTATGATTCTCAAATTCAAAAAGTCTGCGCTCTTTGCCGGGGCGCTTTTTTGCGCCCTTGGCATCGCCACGAGCCGGGCCGATACCCTTGTTACCTTTAGTGTGGATATGGGCACGAACATTGCCAACGCCACCTTTGTTCCCGGAACCGACACCATTTCGGTTCATGGAACATTCAACGGATGGGGAACGGGAGCCAACTTGATTTTGGATGGAGATGCCGCGAGC
>JBAWFB010000206.1:0-2041 GCA_049591495.1 Solirubrobacteraceae bacterium | reverse complement strand
CGGCATGGACAATAATCATTCCTTCGACTGCGGCCCCACCGCAATAAAGCAGGATCACCAGCAACTGTTTTTTTATCCGGCCGCGAGCTTCAGATCCAACGCTGGAAGGTTGGAACCATAAACTTTGCAGGCCGACCGCAAAATTGGTCAGTGTCCCGGTCAATGCCCATGAATCCGGCGGCATCGGCGCTGCCGGCGATGACGCTCAACAGCAACAAATCGCGCGTGGCTTCATGGCCAAGATTTTTCATCGGCGCAAAAATATCCGGTAACACCGGGTGGCAAAACAAAAAAGCGGCGGACTGTTGCCAGCCGCCGCCCCTGCCAAATCAGGACACCGGGCCACAATAAAAAACCAGCCGGAGAACGTTCAGTTCCCCGGCTGGCAGGCGGATGATTACTTGAATTACGAGCACCAGAGGCTTTCGCCGCAGTTCAGACATTTGTAACAGGCCCCGTTGCGCACGGCGACGTGGCCGCAGGTCGGACACGTTGGCGCATCGCCTTGGTTTTGGAACGAACTGGTCAATGTGAGCTTGGCATGACCGCGCCCGTTGCCATTGCTGGTTTTGGGAACGTCCAGCACATCGTTGTCCTCGGCGATGGCCAGTTCAGGCACGGGACGGTTCACGTTTTTTTTTATCTCTTCCAGCAGGCCGGGCATGGCCAGCTCTGGCTGGGTGCGGGCGACATTGAGGCTGTCGCGGTAGCCGGGTATGAATTGCAGCGCCAACCAGCGGAACACATAGTCGGTGATGGACGACGCGTTGCGGATTTCCGGGTTCTTGGTGAAACCGCTCGGCTCGAAACGCTGATGCGCGAACTTGCGAACGAGCGCCTCCAGCGGCACGCCGTATTGGAACGCCATGCTGGAAAGCGTTCCGATGCTGTCCATCAGGCCGCCGATGGTGGAGCCTTCCTTGGCCATGGTGATGAAGAGTTCGCCCGGCTGGCCGTCCTCAAACAGGCCGACAGTGAGGTATCCCTCGTGGCCGGCGATGTCGAACTTGTGCGTCAGCGCCTGGCGCGTGTCGGTCAGGCGGCGGCGCAAGGGCTTCCCGGAATCGGCGCGCAGTTTGGCTACTTCGCCTTCGAGTTCCTGGATGCGATTTTCGAGCGGCGCAACGGCGGCAGATGTCGCCGTGACGGTTTTGTCGCCGCCTTCGTTGGTTTTCTTCGTGTTCAACGGCTGGGAGCGCTTGGAGCCGTCGCGGTAAATGGCCACGCACTTCAAACCCATTTTCCAAGCTTCAATGTATGTGTGGCGGACATCCTCAACCGTGCAGGCACCCGGCATGTTCACGGTCTTGGAGATCGCCCCGCTGATGAACGGCTGGGCCGCACCCATCATCTGCAAGTGCGCCATGTAGCCGATGCTGCGTTTGCCTTTGTGCGCTTTGAACGCACAGTCGAACACGGGCAGGTGTTCCGCCCGGAGGCCGCTGGCAATGGTCGCACCGTTCTCCTCGACATCCTCAATGGTATCGTGCTTCTCGATGTGCGCGATGATGGCTTTAATCTGCGCTTCGTTATAGCCCAGGCGGCGCAACGCATCGGGCACGCCGCGATTGACGATCTTCAACATGCCGCCGCCCGCAAGCAGTTTATATTTTACGAGCGCGATGTCGGGTTCCACGCCAGTCGTGTCGCAATCCATCAGGAACGCAATCGTGCCGGTCGGCGCGAGCACGGTGACCTGGGCGTTGCGATAGCCATGCTGTTTGCCTTTGGCCAAGGCGTTGTCCCATGTCTTGCGGGCTTCGGTTTTGAGATAATGGAATTCTTCGCTGGGCTGGATCTGTTCCACGGCCTCGCGGTGAAGCTGGATGAAGCCGAGCATGGATTCCACGTTGTCCTGGGCCACAGTTTTTTCCACCCCGGCGCAACGCGCATCGCGATAGCCCTTAAAGGCGCCAACACTGGCCGCAATCTCCGCGCTTTGTTCGTAGGCGTGACCGGTCATGATGGCGGTGATGGCTCCGGCCAGCGCGCGCCCTTCATCGGAATCATACGGCAGACCGTAGCTCATGCAGAGCGAACC
>JBAWFB010000205.1:0-5464 GCA_049591495.1 Solirubrobacteraceae bacterium | reverse complement strand
CGCCATCGCCGCGCGGCGGTCCGGATCGAGCGCAAGCGTGCGCAGCGCCTCGGCCAGTGCCAGCGCATCGCCGGGTGGCACAAGCAGCGAGTCCACGCCGTCGCGCGCGACATCCCGGTAGCCGGGGATGCCGGACGCTACGACGGGCGTCGAGGCGGCAAACGCCTCGGTGAGCACCATCCCAAAGCTCTCGCCGCTCAGCGACGGCGCGCACAGCACCTCGGCGTCGCGCAGCTCGCGCAGCTTGTGCTCCTCGGAGACCTTTCCCAACGCGCGCACGCCGCGGTCGTCGAGCAGCATCGGTGCGATCTCCGCGGCAGAGGCACCGACGAGCGTGAGCGTTGCCGGCACCTGCTCGCGCAGCGCCTCAAACGCGCGCAGCAGCACCGGCAATCCCTTGCGCTCGACGGCCTGTCCGATGAACAGGACGCGCAGCGGCTCGCCGTCCTCGGCCACGCTCCCCCGACCGTCCTCGCCCACGCTCCCCCGACCATCCTCGGCGGGGTCAAGCCGGACACCGTTGGGCACGATCCGGTAGCGCCCGCCGTAGAAGCGCCGCGCCGTCCACGCCGCGGCTTCCGACACCGCTATGCGCGCGTGCAGGCGGTTCATGCGCCGCCGCCCGTCAAACACGAGCGCTCCGAGGCCGTTGGTGATCTGGTTGGTGGAGTAGGTGTGAAACGTGCCCACCAGCGGCAGCTCGCCGCTTGACATGAGCGCGTCCCAGCCGATCATCGGGACGATCGGCTCGTGGATGTGCGCGACGTCGTAGCCACCGTCGCGCAGCTCGCGGCGCAGCGCGAGGATCGCGGTGGGCAGACCGGTGAGGTTGGACACCGCGCCGTTGGCAGGCACCCCGAACGTGCGCCCCAGCGAGACGAAGTTCTCGGGCGGATCCAGCCGCTGCGGGCGCGCACCGCGGTGGACACGTCGCGACAGCGCGTCGTCGGGATCAAACGGCGCGAGGATGCTCGTGTCGTGACCCTGCACGACCAGCTCGGCCGACAACGCCTCGATGTGGCGCGTAACGCCACCGGGATAGGTCCACGAGTACGGCGAAATCAGAGCAATCCGCACGGGTGAACTGTAACGGAGTCGCCTACGGGATCAGCGTCGTCCCCTGTACTCCGAGTACGGTGTACACCGCTTCTCTGCGCTTGGTGAGCATCCATGCGCTCGGCTCGCCCGGGTTGTCCCTCGCGCTACTGCGTGTTCGCGCTCAGGCGTTGAGCATCCAGGCGATGAACGGCGCCGGTACGGCCCACACGTCGCCGCTCGTCTCCAGCAGGCTGCGCGTGGCCAGCACGCCGGCGCCGAGCGCGGCCCTGACCGTCCGCGCCTCCCGCTTCCAGCCAGAGTCGACGTACTTGCCCTCGAAGCCCAGCTTTCCAAAGCGCGGGCCGCAGAAATCAACCTCCTTGCTGGCGGTTCGCTGGTACATGACATCGCTGAAATGTGCGTACGTCCCGGGCTGCTCGCGCTCCATGTTCCGAAGCAGCTCAAGGCCCAGCTGCTGCTCGCCGAGTGCCGAGACGTCGGCCTCGGCAAGCAAGCCCACGCTGCGCATCGGTGCCAGGCGCGCGATAAGGGGGTCAGTGAAGTAGTACTTGGACTGAGCCGAGAGCTTCGGGACGCTGCCGTCACGCCGGTGGCAAGGCCATGCCAGATAGGCGAAGACCAGGTCCTGGAGCCGTGCCTTGGCGGTGTGGGGACTGTCGACCCCCATGTCCTGGCGCAGCGACTCGACCGCCAGCGGACTGGTGAGACTCCGAGTCAGCCGCCCGAGCATGGCCTGCACCTGGGCGGGCGTGGTTCCGGTGCCCCTGATAGCCTCACCGGCCGTCACGTCCCACAGGGCGCGGATGAAGTCATCCTGCACCTCTCCATGAATCAGTTGATCGCCGACCGCACGGGGAAAGCCGCCGACGCGCAGATAGAGCTCCCAGGTGGACAGCAGCGTGTCCAGCCACGGGAGTAGCTCCACACAGGCGTCATCGACTTCGCGTGACATGAAATCGCGAGCCCTGACCGGGTCCAGTTGAGGCAGTCCCTGCAGGCCCATCGCCCGCGCGAATCCGCGAAAGCCCATCGGTAGCAGGAGGCGATCTGACCGGGTGGTACTGCCCAACCGGCCGGCCAGCTGCTTCTGGGCATCGGCGAGGTCGCGCGCGGAGGATCCGGTCAGGATCACGCAGTCTTCCCCAAACGCCGTGTTGTCGCGCAGCCACTTGATCGCCTCGGGCCATGCCGGGACGCTGGTTATCTCGTCCAGGAACCAGTATCGCTTTCCCTCGACACCGCGCGTAAGCACATCGCGCCCCGCTTTGACCAAGCGCTGGAGATCACCCCGGCCAAGCTCGTCGCACGCGAAGTGGATGATGCCACGAGGCTGGACTCCACTCTGGATCAACCGCGAGATCGCTCGCTTGAGCTCCAGGCTCTTACCGACCCGACGCGGACCACGCAACACGTAGAGGCCGTCTGGCGCCACATCCGCGAGCGGCGACGGCTCGTAATGAAGAGCCGTGGCGGCCAGCTGGCGCAGATCGCGATCATCGTGCTCCCACTGAGGGTCGCGCCACCACGCGTTGCCGGCTGCCAAGGCGCGGGTCAACTGACCTTCGTTCATGACCGACAGCATAACATCGACGCAGAAATACTATCTTTTTTCTGCAAACGAACGCAAGAAATCTATAATTTTTCTGCGGTTATGATCGGGGTAGCGAGCACGACAGCGCTTGAGCAGGTCGTACTCGCGCAGCAGCCACCGCATACCGAGCACGTGCCTGGGCAGGCCCTGCCCGAGCGGTGGAGCGACCCGTCTATGCGTGCTCGCGCAGGTAGTGGCCAAGTCGGTGGCTTCCCTGTGGAGGCGCAAGCACGTCGGCGTTGCTGATGGCCGCAAGGAAGTCGAGCATCTCACCGCGACGTCGATCGGAGAGCCGCACTATCGGAAGCACGGCCTTGAGCAGTGGCACGGGGATCCGTAGCACGCGCGTCTTGCGGCCCACCGCGGCGAAGGCCAGTTCGATCTCCTCGCGCCTTGTGATTATCTCGGGCCCGCCGACATCGATCTGCCTCTGGGAACCCTCGATCGCGTCCACACAGGCGACGGCCAGATCCGCCTCGTGAATCGGGTTGCTGCGTGCGCTGCCGTCGCAAAAGCTGACCGCCAAGCCCCGCCGCGCGAAGTCCAGCAGATCGATGTAGGAATAGAAGAAGCCGTTGGCACACACCACCGTGTGCTCGATCGGGCTGTCCCGCAACTGCTCGACGAACTCCTCGTGCGCCGCCACATAGTCCAGATGAGAAAGTCCTGGCCCGACGAGAACGGACACGTAGACGAACTTCCGCACACCGCCCGCGAGCGCCGCGTCGAGCAGCGCTCGATTGATCTGCGGATCGACCTTGCGAAACGAGCGGCGATCGCCGATCCGCTGCATCGTGCACGGTTGCCCCACGGCGGAGAACACGACATCGACGCCCTCGATGACCTCACGCAGTCGCTCGCCGCCGTCCAGCAGATCGATCGCGACAGTCTCCTCGGCGCTCTCGGTGAGGGAGCGCTTGTCGGGGTCGCGGATCAATGCTCGCACCTGGTGGCCACGAGCACCGCACTCCTCGACGACATGGCGTCCCAGATAGCCGCTTGCCCCCGCGACCAGCACACGGCTCATTGGATCCGCGCTCGCTTAGGCCTGGGTCTCATGGCCAAGACCACGGGTTCGCCCGCCCACGATCGTGACCGGAGGGCCATACGTACGCCTGTTGCCCGCTTGACGTGTTCCCATGCGACTGCCAGACTAGAACAAACCTGGTCCCTTGAATAGGACCAGATTGTGACATCTTTTTAGTACCAGCACAGTGGATTTCTTCGTTCAACTCGATCGCGGCTCGCGAGTCCCCCTCCACACCCAACTGGAGGATCGAGTGCGAGAAGCAATTCGTGCCGGCCAGCTGCGGGCGGGACTGGAGCTTCCGTCAACGCGCAACCTCGCGAGCGAGCTTGGGGTCTCTCGCGGGGTGGTCGTCGAGGTCTACTCACAGCTGCGCGCGGAGGGCTACCTCGATGTCAGCCAACGCGGCAAGACGCGTGTTGCGCAGGTCACCACGCCCGGCACTCCAAAACCGGGCGCGCCGGCGAGCAATCCGGCATCGATTGGCTACGACTTCCACCCAGGGCATCCGGACCTGCTCGGCTTTCCCCGCGCCGCCTGGGCACGCGCGCTCAGAAAGGCCGTCAGAGACGTCCCCGCAAACGAGCTCTCCTATAGCGACCTGAGCGGAACGGCCGTGTTGCGCGAAGCGTTGGCCGCCCATCTGAGCCGGGCACGTGGCGCACTGGCAACCGCCGATCGCGTGCTGATCACCCAAGGCTTCACCCAGGGACTGGTGCTCGTTTGTCACGCGCTGCGAGCGCGGGGAGTGAGCCAGATCGCGGTCGAGGATCCCTGCCTGCCGACACACCGCGCGATCGCCCACGACGCCGGTATGCGGCCGGTGCCGGTCCCGGTCGACGACAACGGCATCGATGTGGATCAACTGCGCCGCCACCCGGTCGGCGCGGTCCTGCTGACCCCCGCCCACCAGTTCCCGATGGGCGCCGTGCTGGCCCCCGAGCGACGAACGCAGCTGATCCGCTGGGCGCGGGAAAAGGGTGCGTACATCATCGAGGACGACTACGACGCCGAATACCGCTACGACCGCGAGCCCGTCGGCACCCTTCAGGGCCTTGCGCCCGAGCGTGTCATCTATGGGGGCAGCGCCAGCAAGACCCTCGCTCCCGCGTTGCGGCTCGGCTGGCTGCTTCTGCCCGATGAGCTGTTTGGGGCGGTGCTGGAGCGCAAGGCTTTCGCCGGCGCCTCTCCGACCGTCGAGCAATACGCGCTCGCGGACTGGCTCACCAGCGGAGAGATTCACCACCACCTGCGACGCATGCGCCTGCGCTACCGGCGCAGGAGGAGCGCGATGATCGACGCGCTCGGCACACACATGCCCGACGCACGACTACAGGGAATCGCCGCCGGCCTGCACGTCGTCGTCCACCTGCCCGCCGCCACCGATGAGCAACGGCTCGCCATGGCGGCGCAGGAGCGCGGCGTCAGCATCCACCCGCTTGGATGGCACCGTGCGATTTCCGCACCAGCTCAACCAGGTCTGGTGCTCGGATACGCAAATGTGAACGAGGCGAGCATCGGACGCGGCATCGAGAAGATCGCGAACGCGTTGGAATCGATTCGACGAGACACCCTCATAGGGCTTGCGGGACGAGCCATATGATTGCCCACCCGATGCGGACATGCCGCCCACCGAGCGACATTTCGTCAAATACATGACGTTAGTGTGCTTGTTGGGTTGTGATTGTTTGTTGGATTTCGTGGCCCTTGGGGGTCAGTGTCCAGGCGTTGCTCTCTCCGCTTCTGGGGCCGGGGCCTTTGTTTTCGATCAGGCCGAGGCGGCACAG
>JBAWFB010000204.1:0-16423 GCA_049591495.1 Solirubrobacteraceae bacterium | reverse complement strand
CGGCCAGTCGGTGCATGCACCGACTGGAACCACATCTCACTGTTCGTGCTCCATCGCCAGCTCCAGCAGCTTCGTGACGGTGCTCCAGTTGCGCGCGGTCGCGGTGACGCCAAGGCGCTTGTCGGTCAGCAACTTGGCGAGCGGCGATGTGTGGATGCCCTCCGGGTGCCAAGCGTAGATCTCGCGGCCCACGTGCACAAAGCTCTCCGGTTCGATGTCAATCGCTGCGATCGCGTGCACAGCCTCGGGAGCGGGCTCCGCGGAGAGAAAGCTCACCTGGTAGCGCTTGGGGTCACCGGCAAGCTCGCGCAGGGGATTCAGGGCAACCACCGCCGCCAGCTCCTCTCGCGTGCGCCCTACGACTGGCGTTTGCACGTTGAACCTGCCGGCGATCTCGCGTTCGAGCTCGCTTGCCAACTCAGCTGGTTGAGCCTCCGTGCTCACCACCACGTTGCCGCTTTGCAGCAGTGTGCGCGCGCCGCCATAGCCGATGTCCGCCAGTAGATCACGCAGCTCCGCCATCGGGATGCGGTTATGCGACCCGACGTTGATACCTCGCAGGAAGGCGATCTTAATCGACATGTGTAGGTACGAGCCTAACGCCGCCGTCGGTTCGCACGAACTGGCTCAGCCAGAGGTGACCGCAGACGAAGATCGCGCGTCCTGAACGGTGACGACATGCACGACATCCTCTTGCTCGTCGTATGCGTAGACAATCAAGAACCACCGCCACGGGCCGAGGATGAAGCGAAACGGACGCCACTCCCCGTCGAGTTCGCGACCGATCCGGGGAAACCGCTCGAGTACCCGCAGCGAGCGCTTTACACGGGCCCTTGTGTCGGACGGAAGGCTGTGAGTGAGAACCATCCGATCGATTTTCTCCACCGCGACGGCACTCAGCCTGACCTCCGCCACCGCCTACAGCTCATCCAGGGAAATCGTCCTACCTTCCCGAGCCTGCTCGAGCCCCAGGCGTGCCTCCTCTTGGGCGCCGGGAATCCCATCGAGCAAGGCCGCGATACTGTGCGCGTCAGGATCGGCTTCTTCGATTGCGGTCGACAGCAACGACCGCGCCAGCGTCCCCTCTTGCACATGCATGCGCTCGGCGAGTCGTGCCAGCCGAGCTGCGTGCTCAGAGTCGAGCGTTACGTTCAACCGTTGAGCAGAGCGATCCACGGAGAGAAAGCCTACTACACGCATCGGCACACACCGTGTAGTTGATTTGGGCATCGAGCGCCCGTGACGATCCATTTCGATCGGGGATCCTGTACCCCGCGCATGTCGTGTAGCGGTTGTGCATAGCGGGTATTCCACTGATCGGGGTGATGTAGCCTCGGCTCTCGCAAGCCACACCCACTAGCCCAGGCCGCCGAGGCCGCGACCGGAAGGAACCCGCAGAGATGAGCACGGGGACGACAGCTCGCACACCAGCGGCCACGCGCGGAGCAGCCGCGGCCGCCACACAGGAGAGCGCCACCGAGCCCGCCGACGTGTTCGTCGCGTTTGGGATCAGCGGGGATCTCGCGAAAGTGATGACGTTCCGTTCGCTGTACCGACTGGAGGCGCGCAAACTGCTGAGCTGCCCGATCGTTGGAGTGGCGGTCGACGAGTGGAGCGTCGAGGATCTACACGATCACGCGCGCAAGGCGATCGAAGGCACCGGGGAGACGATCGTGGAGGAGGTGTTCGAGCGTCTTGCGGCGCGCATGTCCTACCTCAGCGGCGACTTCGCCGATCCCGCGACCTACCAGAAGCTCGCGCAGGCGATTGGCGACGCGCGCAATCCCGTGTTCTACCTGGAGATCCCGCCCGCGCTGTTCGGGATGGTCATCAAGGGACTCGCGGACGGCGGGCTGACCAAGAAAGCGCGTGTGGTGGTGGAGAAGCCGTTCGGTCACGATCTCCAGTCCGCGCGTGAGCTGGCGCAGGAAATCCACGAGCACATCGACGAGTCCCAGCTGTACAGGATCGATCACTTCCTCGGGAAGATGGGGCTCGACGAGATCCTCTACCTGCGTTTCGCCAACGTGATGTTCGAGCCCGTGTGGAACCGCCACCACGTGGCATGCGTGCAGATCACGATGGCCGAGCGCTTCGGCGTGGAGGACCGTGGGCACTTCTACGACCCGGTGGGCGCGCTGCGCGACGTGGTGGTCAACCACCTGATGCAGTTGCTGGCGGCAGCCGCGATGGAGCCGCCCGCGGGCGCGGATGCCACGACACGCAAGAACGCGATCTTCTCGGTGTTCCACGCGATGCCGCCCGCCAACCCCAAGCACTACGTGCGCGGGCAGTACGACAGCTATCTGGAGACAGATGGAGTCGCACCCAACTCCACCACAGAGACCTACGCCGCTCTGCGCCTGGAGATCGACAACTGGCGCTGGTCGGGAGTGCCCTTCTTCATCCGCACCGGCAAGCACCTGCCCGTCACCCAAACCGAGCTGCGCCTCGTCTTCCACCAGCCCCCACGGCTCGGCTTTCACCCAAGCACCTCCCGCCAGCCCGCGCCCGACCAGTTGGTGGTGAAGCTCGACCCGTGCACCGGCATTCGCATACTGGCCGAGGCGCAGGCCTCACGCGAAGCCGAGACCGAGCAGATCAGTCTCGACATGGAGTTCTCACAACAGGGCGGTGAGGGACCAACGCCGTATGAGGTATTGCTGCACGCCGCCATGATCGGGGACGCCAAGCGCTTCACGCGCCAGGATTGCGTGGAAGAGACATGGCGCGTGATGGCGCCGCTGCTGGACTCCCCTCCCCCCGTGCACTCCTATGAGAAGGGCACGTGGGGACCCGAGGAGGGGGAGCGGCTGGTGGCGGGCTACGGCAAATGGCACGGCCCATGGGTGCCATCGTGAGCAACTCCAGGACAACCGCGAAGACCGGCAAGGGCCAAGCGAGCACCGACGCCAAGCACGACGGCAAGACACCCGTGCCGAAGATGCCCCAAAGCGCGGCGGCGCCCTCCCCGTTTCCCCCGATCGCCGACTACGCGTTCCTGTCGAACTGCCACACCGGTGCGCTGATCGCCCCCGACGGCGCGGTGGACTGGCTGTGCGTGCCGCGCTTTGACGCCCCGAGCGTGTTCGGCACGCTGCTCGACCGGCAGGCGGGCGCGTTTCGCTTCGCCCCGTTTGGCATCAACGTCCCCACCGCGCGCATCTACGAGCCGGGGACCAACACGCTCGCCAGCACATGGACGACATCAACAGGCTGGCTGATGGTGCGCGACGCGCTCACGCTCGGGCCGCGCCGCTGCGAGGACCTCGTCACGCCCCACACCCGCCCCCCGACCGACGAAGACGCTGAGCACGCGCTGGTGCGCGTGGCGCTGTGCCTGGAGGGGGAAGTCGAAATCGAGCTGACATGTGAACCGGTGTTCGACTACGGGCGCGTGCCGGCCGAATGGGAGATCTCCGAAGGGGGGCACCGAGCGGACGCGAGCGGCGCCGGCGTGACGATCCGCCTGCAGACCGACATGGCCGTCGGCATAGAGGGTGATTGGGTGAGAGCCAAACACGTCCTGAAAAAGGGCGATCAGGTGTACTGCTCGCTGTCGTGGGCCGAGGAGCTGGACTCCCCGATGAACATCGACGAGGCCAACGCGCGCTTGGCCAACACCAACCACTACTGGCGCTCGTGGCTGGACCGTGCGCGCCTACCCGACCATCGCTGGCGCGAAGCGATCCAGCGCTCGGCGCTGGCGATCAAGGGGCTCACCTACATCCCCACCGGCGCAACCGTCGCCGCACTGACCACCTCGCTGCCGGAGACACCCGGCGGGGAGCGCAATTGGGACTACCGCTACACGTGGCTGCGCGACTCCACGTTCACCCTGCAAGCGCTCCACTTCCTCAACCTCGACGGTGAGGCGGAGGAGTTCATGCAATTCATTGCCGACCTCGAGCCAAACGAGGATGGGGCGCTGCAGATCATGTATGGGATCGACGGCCGCCGCGACCTCACCGAGTCCACGCGCGAGGACCTGTCGGGCTATGCCGGCGCCAAACCGGTGCGGGTCGGCAACGGCGCGTTCGACCAGCGTCAGAACGACGTGTACGGCGCGGCGCTGGACTCGATCCTGTTGCACACCCGCCGCTCCGAACGACTGCCGCGGAGACTGTGGCCGATCGTGCAAGCGCAGGCAGCATGCGCGAGCAAAGTGTGGCGCGAAGCGGACCAGGGCATTTGGGAGGCGCGCGGGGCGCCCCAGCACTACGTGTCCTCCAAGCTGATGTGCTGGGTGGCAATGGACCGCGCGGCCAAACTCGCGGCGATGCGCGGCGACGAGACATTACGGGTGCAGTGGCTGGCGACCGCTGAAGAGATCCGCGAAGACATCCTCGCCCACGGCCTCACCAAGGACGGGGTGCTGCGCCAGCATTACGACACCGACGCACTCGACGCCTCCACCCTGCTGGCGGCGCTGTTCGGCTTCCTCCCCGGCGAGGACGCACGCATGAGAGCAACCGTGCTCACGATTGCCGAGGATTTGACAGAGGACGGCTTCGTGCTGCGCTATCGCACCAACGAGACCGACGACGGCCTGTCGGGCAAGGAGGGCAGCTTCCTGATCTGCTCGTTCTGGCTGGTCTCCGCCCTGGCGATCGTCGGCGAGCAGCAGCGAGGGCGAGACCTGATGGAAAAGCTGCTGAAGGTCGCCTCCCCCCTGGGGCTGTATGCGGAGGAGTTCGACACCGCCACAGGGCGCCACCTCGGCAACTTCCCACAGGCGTTCTCGCACCTCGCGCTGATCGAGGCGGCTGCGCGCATCATCCTCAACGAGCGCATCGAGGAGATCAGCTGATGAGCTGCCATTGCGTGCCCGGGGCGGGCGGAAGCGGGTGAACCCCTAACGCAGGTGACACCTGACAAGGACGGTCTGCCGCGGCGGCGCAGAGTGGTGATCGTGGGCGGAGGATTCGGCGGGCTCACAGCCGCCAAGCAGTTGCGCGGCGCCGACGTGGACGTGACGCTGGTGGACCGCAACCACCACAACCTGTTCCAACCCCTGCTCTACCAGGTGGCGTGTGGAGGACTGGCGGTTGGTGAGATCGCCTCCCCGATCCGCGGCGCGTTGCGCCACAGCCACAACATCACCGTGCTGATGGCCGAGGCCACCGGCCTGGACGTGGAGCGCCGCAAGCTGATTCTCGACCGCGGCGAGCAACTGGAATACGACAGTCTGATCGTTGCGTGCGGCGCGCAAAGCGCCTATTTCGGCAAAGACGAGTGGCGTGGGGTCTCCTACGGACTGAAGACGCTCAAGGACGCCGTCGCATTGCGCAACCGGATCTACGGAGCCTTCGAGGAGGCCGAGCGCTGCGAGGACCCCGCCGAGCGGGCGCGGTGGCTGACGTTCGTGGTTATCGGCGGCGGGCCCACCGGCGTGGAGCTCGCCGGGGAGCTGGCGGTCATCGCCGAGCACACGATGCGCCACCAGTTCACCCACATCCGCTCAAGCGAAGCTCAGGTGATCCTGCTCGACGCCGGCACCCGTGTCGCACCCTCCTTCAGCGAGAGGCTGTCTCGCAAGGTCGCCAAGCAGCTGCGGTCGCTTGGTGTGAACGTTCACGAGAGGGCACGCGTCACCTCGATCGACGAGCTTGGAGTGAACGTCGAGATCGCGAGTGCCAGCCGGCGGATCGACTCGCGAACGGTGGTCTGGGCCGCCGGGGTGCGCCCGGTCCCCTTCACCGACAAGTTGGCGGGCGCGATCGGCACGAGCACCGACCGTGGCGGGCACATCGAGATAGAGCCCAACCTCAAATTGCCCGGCCACCCCGAGATCTTCGCGATCGGCGACATGACGATGTTGGCGGACCCCAAGGGGGCACCGTTGCCCGGACTGGCCACCGTCGCGATCCAGCAAGGCCGCCACGTCGCCCAAGCGATTCACAGGGGAGCCCCCGGCGCCGACACTCCCTTCCGCTACCTGGACAAGGGCACGCTCGCGGTCGTCGGCAGAGGCAAGGCCGTGTGTGAAATTCACGGCTTGCAGCTGTCTGGGCTACCGGCCTTCTTCACATATCTGACGGTGCACATGTACTACCTAACGGGAGGCAGCCCCGGACGGCGACTGAAGGTGCTGCTCGACTGGATCAGCTCGCGCATCGGGGAGCCCCAGAACCAGGTGATCGAAGGCGAGCTTGAGTCGATCGAGTGACTATCGACGAGTGCACGCGTGCCGCCTCGCGCGCGCGTCAAGCGCGCCTCAAGGCTCTCCCGGACCCCTCTCCCCTCTCCCGGACCCGCCGCCCCGCCCGAAGCCCGCGGCACCACAGACCAATCGATCACCAGGTATCGACGTTCGGGCGCCGCTTGGCCGCCCGCTCGCGCCATGCGCTGACAGGATGGTCGAACAACGTCGCGATCCAGCGCCGTGAGTCGGCCGGGTCGATCACGTCGTCGATCTCGCCGTAGGCCGCCATGTTCAGTCCCTGCCCGTGCTCGTATGCAGCTGCGACCGTGGCCTGGAACACTCGCTCCCGCTCCTCTGGATCATCGATCGCGTCAAGCTCGCGGCGCATACCGAGGCGAACCGCTCCCTCAAGGCCCATGCCACCGAACTCGGAGGTCGGCCAGCCGACTGTGAACAGCGGCGCGGCAAACGACCCGCCCGCCATCGCCTGTGCGCCGAGACCGTAACCCTTGCGCAGCACGATCGTGCCAAACGGAATCTCAAGATTGGCGCCTGTCACGAACAGGCGCGCGAAATGGCGCACGGTGGCGGTCTGCTCTGTGCTTGGCCCAACCATGAACCCTGGGGTGTCACACAGGAACAGCACCGGCAACCCGAACGTGTCGCACATCTGCATGAAGCGCGCCGCCTTGTCGGCGGCGTCGGCGTCGATCGCTCCCCCGAGATGAGCGGGATCGTTTGCGACTATCCCAAGCGGCCTGCCTTCGATCCGCGCCAGCGCAGTGACCATTCCGACTCCGAAGCCATCGCGCAGCTCGAGCACCGAATCCTCGTCGCACAGCGTGTCGAGCACGCGCCTGACCTCATATGCACGCTTGCGCTGCTCAGGCACGATCTGGCGCAGCAGGCGCTGGTCGGGAACGGCAAACTGCTCGGCGGGACCGTGGAAATAGGAGAGGTAACGCTTGGCCGCCGCGACCGCGGCAGCGTCGTCGGCGACCCGCAGGTCCACCACGCCGTTTGCGTGTTGCACATCGATTGGTCCCACTTCGGAGGGCTGATACGCACCCAGGCCACCACCCTCGATCATCGCGGGACCGCCCATCCCGATACTGGAGTCCTCGGTGGCGATCACCACGTCACAACAGCCCAGCAGGGCCGCGTTGCCGGCAAAGCAATAGCCCGAGGCGATCCCCACGAGCGGCACCAGGCCGCTGAGGCGGCCGAAGAGCTGAAACGCGCGGCAGTCAAGCGCCGCCACGATTGGCCAGTCCACATCGCCGGGGCGTCCTCCACCACCCTCGGCAAACAGCACGACCGGCAGGCGGCGGCGCTCGGCGATCTCAAACAAGCGGTCCTTCTTGAGGTGGCCGCGCATCCCCTGGGTGCCAGCCAGCACCGTGTAGTCGTAGGACATCGCCACACACGGGTTGCCATCGACGTCCCCCACCCCGGCCACCAGCCCATCGGCGGGCGTCTCGACGATCAGCTCCTCACGCGAGCGCCGGCGCTCCTGGGCGGCAAACACCAGCGGGCGGTACTCCACATACGTGTCCTCATCGATGAGGTCGAGGAGGTTCTCGCGCGCAGTGCGCCGTCCGCGCTCACGCCTGCGCGCCACCGCCTGCGGACGGGCTGCGTCGAGGCCGAGCGCGTGGCGTTCGCGTACCGCCGTCAGGTCGGCACGCATGGCCTCAGGATCCTTAGGCGCCGCTACGGACGGCCGGCCGGACAGCTCGCCGCCGGACAGCTCGCCGCCGGTCCGCTCGCCGCCGGTCTGCTCACCGCCGGTCCGCTCACCGCCGGCCTGCTCGGCGGGAGCGAGCACGAGCAGCAGATCCCCAGCCTGAACCGCGTCGCCGACCGCGACCTCCACCCGACCCACCACCGCGTCGTGCTCGGCGAGGACCTCGTGCTCCATCTTCATCGCCTCCAGCACAACCAGCGGCGCACCCGCGCGAACCGGCGCGCCAGGCAGGTGCTCAACCGCCACCACCACACCCGCGAAGGGCGCCGTCACGGCGAGCTCGGGAGAGCCACTCACCGGGCGGTGGCTTGCGGCTGATTCTGCTGTGCCCAACGCACGATCGCGCCAGAGCCGCCAATCACCTCGCCATCGTCAAGCACAAGGATCGGAACGGCGCGCTGCCCACTCAGCTTCTCGACCTCGGCCCGGTCGCGGGCGCGCGAGAGCCATGTCCAGAACATCATGCTCCCCCCTTTGACCTGCTTGACCTGGTAGGAGTGACCAGCGTCGTCGAGGGCCCTTGCCGCCCGTCCGCAGGGGTGAGCGATCGGGGCGGGCAACCCCCCAAACGCCGTACCGCTGGAGCACACGTAGAGAATCACCGTCGCCATCCTACGGCAACCGGTTAGGGTGTGGAAATGGCAGACACACCACCCCAAGACTCACCGCCACCCGCGCCCACGCCGCCACACTCCCGGCTGGCGGCGTTGCGTGATGCGCGCGCGCTCTCGCGTGACGTGCGCGCGCTCTACAACAAGCACTTCGGCGAGCGCCGCAAGGAGCGCCAGCTGTTCTCGACAGGCGCCTTCTTCGTGACGTTTGCCTCAGTGCGCGGCATCACCCACGCGATCCGCGCCGAACGGGGGCCGTTTAAGAACATCACCCCCGGCGGGCGCCACATCCATCACATGACCTTCGGGATTGCGGGTCTGCTCAGCGTCGGCTATCTGTGGATGCTTGAGATCGGAATCAACGAGCAGCGAAGCTCCTCGCGTGCGACGGCGGCCGTGTACGGTGCGGGGGCCGCGCTCACTCTCGACGAGTTCGCGCTGTGGCTGAACCTCGAAGACGTCTACTGGGCCAAGCAGGGCCGCGAGAGCATCGACGCGGTGGCGATGTTTGGCTCGCTGCTGAGCCTCAGCGTGCTCGGCAAGGGCTTCCTCACCGAGCTGCCAGCATTGCTTCGCCGCACCGAGCGCCGCGAGGCTCGGCACCTGGAGCATCCGCCGGCTGAACCGTGACGGGTCAGGTGCGCGCTGGCCGAGCGTGCGCCTCACGCGACCAGGTGCACGATCGCGCTAACTCCAATCACGACGATCACCCCGCGTAGGGCCACCGGATTCAGGCGCCGTCCGTAGCGCGCCCCGATCTGCGCGCCGAGAATCGAGCTGGCGGCGATGATCGCCGCCGGTCCCCACTCGATGTGAGCGACCAATATGAAATAAATGCCGGAGACTCCGTTGACCAGTCCCGCGAGCACGTTCTTCAGCGCGTTGGTGCGATGCAGGTCCTGCGTCAGCGCCAGGCCCAGGATCCCCAGCAACAGGATCCCCTGAGCCGCGCCGAAATAGCCGCCGTAGACGCCGGTCGCGTAGAGCGCAACCAGCAGCACGCGGCCGGTGTGGGCGGAGTGGGCAGCCCGTGCGGTCAGCAGCCGGTTCAACCGCGGCTGCAGCACGATCAGCACCAGCGCGAGCGCGATGAACACGGGCACGATCGCCTTAAACGCGGACGCCGGCAGCACCAGCAGCAGGACCGCGCCGGTAATGGCACCCAGCGCCGACGCGGTACCCAGCCTGATTGCCTGCGCTCGCTGACCGGCGAGCTCGCGCCGATAGCCGATCGCACCCGACACCGATCCGGGGACCAGGCCGACCGTGTTGGACACATTGGCGGTCACCGGCGCGTAGCCAAAAGCCAGCAGTACCGGAAATGTGATCAGCGTGCCACTGCCCACGACCGTGTTGATCATGCCCGCCGCAAACCCAGCAGCAGCGATAGCGAGAATCTCCCCGAAGCTCATCTGGCGTTCATCCGACGCTCATCCTAGATCGGGGCCTGAAGGGTTGTATCCTCGCCCGATGGCGAGGATTTCTCAAAAGAACCTCGTGCTCATCGCGATGGTGTTTGCGGTGGCGATGACGTTCATCGACCAGACGATCGTCGCGATCGCGATCCCCGACCTGCAGAAAGACCTGTCGATATCCGCCACGGGGCTGCAGTGGATCATCAACGGCTACCTGCTGTCGTTGTCGGCACTGTTTGCTTTCGGGGGCAAGCTCGGCGACATGCTGGGACGGCGGCGGATGGTGGTGATCGGCGTGGTCGGCTTCGCCGTCGCGTCGGGCTGCTGCGGTCTGACCCCGAGTGGCAGCATCGCCGAACCGTGGATCATTGCCTTCCGCGTGATTCAGGGAGCAGCCGCGGCCCTGATGTTCCCACCGGCGGTCGGCATCGTGATCTCGTCGTTCCCGCTGCGCGAGCGCGGCAAGGCGATGGCGATCTTCTTTGGAATCACCGGCGGGTTGACCGCGATCGGTCCGATCGCCGGCGGCTATCTGACGCAGTGGACATGGCGGGCGATCTTCTGGGTCAACATCCCGGTCGCGATCATCGCGCTGCTGCTGATCTGGAAGTCCAAACCCGACAACGAGACTCACCCGACAAAGCTCGACTATCGCGGCACGCTGCTGATCGTGGGGGCGATGGGGTTGATCGTGCTCGGGCTACAGCAATCGGCGCTGTGGGGGTGGAGCAGCGGACGGACGTGGGGGTGCTTGGTTGTGGGTCTGCTGCTGATGGGTGCGTTCGTGATGTGGGAGCTGCGCACCCCTGACCCGTTGCTGCGGCTGTCCATCTTCCGCGACCGCGGCTTCACGCTGGACAACACCGTGCTCGGGTTGATGTCGGTGGCGTTCGTGCCGTTCTTCTTCTTTGCGAGTGTGTACGCACAGGTGTCGCTTGGCGAGAGCGCCTCCAACGCGGGCCTCTATCTCCTGTACTTCTTTATCGGCTTCGTGATCATGGCTCAGATCGGCGGTCGGATACTCGACAAGCGCGGCGCGCGACCAACGGTGGTGATCGGCAGCGCAATCGCCGCTGTCGGCTTCTACCTGCTCGCGGGCAAGCTCACAGATCTTTCACTGCATGCCCAGACAATCGACATCATCATCGCCGGGGGCGGCATGGGGATGATGCTGGGGCCCGCCAGCACCGACGCTGTGAACCGCGCGCCGAGCGGCAGCTACAGCGAGGTCACCGGCATCACGCAAACGGCCCGCAACTTCGGCGCGAGCCTCGGGCTCGCCGTGCTGGGCGCAATCCTGATCGACCAGAACAAGACCAACGTCACCCACGCGCTCACCGCGATCGGAGTGCCGAGCGCGCGAGCGGCGAAGATCGCCGGATCGTTCGGCTCTGGATCCGGTGGCTCCGAACACGCCGCACCGCTTACGCACGGCGTGCGCCTCGCATCGGCGCAATCGACCCAAACCGTCTTCTACATCATGGCCGGCGTGATGGCCGCCACGTTCCTGCTGTCGCTTGTTTGGTTCCCGCGAGGGCGAGTCGAGCTGACCGCGGACGATGAGCTCGCGAGCGAGCCGACACCGGTCAAGGCCGGCCTCTGACAAACCAGGGCGTTCGAACCTCCTATGGATACCCATCTAACGGTCAAGCGCTGCAAATCCGATTACGCCGAGACGGTCAAGCGGCTCGGCAAGGCGATCGAGCGGCGCGGACTGCGGCTGTTCGCTCTGATCGATCACGCCGCGGCCGCTCGTGAGGTTGGGCTGGAGCTGGGCAACGAGCAGGTCTTCATCTTTGGCGATCCGCGCGGGGGCACTCCGCTGATGCAGGAAGACCCCAGGGTCGGGATCGAGCTACCACTGCGAATGCTGGTGTGGGAAGACGATCAGGGCACGACGCTTGCCTACCATGACCCGCGCGAGTTCGCTGTCAGCTATGAGGTGAGAGAGCATCGCCCGATCCTCGAAGCGATGGCGAATATGTTGCATTCCCTAGCAGACGAGGCGTCCAGCTGAGGTCCTTATTCGCGAAATCGCGGTCGTGCGTCGCGTGCTTCACAAGGGTAACCAGCAACGAATTGGATGAACCCTGAATGGGAAACAATACTTGCACAAGCTAAATATCCCTCGCTAAATTGGATACAGGCTTACATAACTACCTACGGCCCCTTCTTGCTGTAAGCGTGTAAGTAGGTGGCTGTAATTGGACTTGGCACAGCGACCCATATGAGAACACCTTTGCGTCGCGTAATCTACGGTTCGCGCAGAGCGCGTATAGCGCATTTTACGGTCGGCGTCATCCTAATGGGGATAACCATATGGACCGCTTTGCCGGTAATGGCCACCGATCACCCGCCTCCCCCTCCGACGAGTATTTTTGTTGGGACCGACTCCAACGGTTCTGAACTCCCTCGCGACACCCGCACATATGCAGATATTATTTATTTGAAGATAACGGCTAATGAATGCACCAATCCCGCCACCGTAGAAGGTATCCTGTTCAGTTCAAACACACCCGAAAAGCTCAAACTCAAGCCCCGACGCTCCAATCTTCCAAACCAAGCAATGGTGACGATTTACGGCGCACACGTAAGAAGTCTCGCAATCGATTTGGTGAGCATACCTTTGTATCCAGTACTCGCCACTGACACAGAATCCGTGAATAGCATAGAAGCTGAATACGGGATCACGACCGACAGTCATTTGCTTCCGTTGATCCATCAAGCAGGAGCGACCATCGGCATATTCGATTCTCCTCAATGGCCGAGCGCTGACGCGTACATGCATTTTATTGCAAAGGTTGACCTAATTCGACCCGCCTCTTTCGATAGCTGCTACTTGGACTTGCCGCAACTCCTGGGCTCCGAAGGTGGACGTGGAGACCCGCGGGCCTATGGATTTGCATCACTACTCAGCGCATTTGTAGGCCGACGAGCACCTCACTTCATGCATAACAACGGCCCTATCTTCGAAAATGTTGATGCTGGCGAAGTCCAGGCTAGTGTAAACAATCGTATCGTCGAGCAAAGCACGATCGGCAACGGGGGAGAACCTACAGCCAACGGCGTGCGCTACCTTTGTCATAGCGGCACCCCAATGGCACTCCCGCCGCGCCTCGACCCAAAGATCGCCAGATCCTTCATCGAACCGGAACCATCTGATTGTGCGGGAGCTCCCCTGTTTCAAGCAGTGAATATCACCAGCGATACGACACGTCGGCTTCTCGAGAGCGGGATCATAGGGTCCATCGCGGCCACCCTGCTAATCGAGACATTGTTTATAGCCGAAACCAAGCCCAAAGATCCGGAGACTAAGCAGGGCCATAGGAGCGAGCGCATTGGCTGGCTACTACGTGGCCACCGTCGAGACCATCCCACGTGACGGCTTATCATCGCGGATGGTTTGCCCGGATATCGAATTTTCGTTACGTCGAGGCCACTTTGCTCTAGAGACTCGAGGATGGCACAGAGGCGTCAACTCGACCGATCGAGGTACTCCTTGACCAGCCTCCGCGGTGCACGGGCAAGCCAGGCTTCCGTTACAAGTTCCTCGAGATCCTCAACGGAGATGCGATCCAAGCGCACGAGGATCGCC
Organism: Solirubrobacteraceae bacterium; assembly: GCA_049591495.1. GTDB lineage: Bacteria > Actinomycetota > Thermoleophilia > Solirubrobacterales > Solirubrobacteraceae > Palsa-744. Next base: position 2,910 of record JBAWFB010000204.1, on the reverse strand, counting down.
GGGTAGCCATCGAAGTGCGGAGTCGTGAAGAACACATGCGGGTCGTCGGCGAGCAGTGCGTCCTTCGCCACAAGGTGCTCAACTCGCGCTGCGAGGATTGGCCCGTCGGGCGCCTTGTCACCGAGTGCCTGCACTTCCTTCTTGCGCAATGGACGCTCCCACACGAACAGCTTGTCCTTCACCCGCCACTGGCGCATGTCGGGCCTCACGCGTTCAATGGCCTCCGGCAATGCGAGCGCGAACCGGCGCGCGTCCTCCCAGGTTGCCATGCTCGTCGCCCTAGCTCACCCGGGCCGCCGGCGCCACACGAATATCGATGGGCACACTCACTACGCGTCGGGCCAGACTGCCTCGCCCATCACGCCGTCGCCATCCTCAGGCTTTGGGCCGCCTATCGCGATGATGTCAAGTCCCTCCGGTCCCGCCTCGAAGGCGCGCACGACCTCGGGCGCCACGCGCACGACGTCCCATTGGCGAAGTTCCTGGATCTCGCCGTCGAGCAGCACCCGCCCCGACCCCGCCACGACGACGTAGGCCTCCTCCTGCTCGCGATGACTGTGAGCCATCGGACTGCGCAGGTTCGCCGCATAGCGAAAGAGGCTGACGCCAAGGTCGCGGGAGTCCAGATGTTTGCGGGCAAACCGTCCCTCGATCCCCGGCGCGCGCTCGCCCACGGAGTTCTCGACGTCCAACAGGTTCACGGCGGCAAAGCGGGACATGGGATCTCCTTTGGCAGAGCGGCTGAGGACTTTCAGTCTCCAACCTTACCCATGGTCCTCGCCCTCTGGCTTGGGGGTCGCTGTCGCGATGGCGTCCAGTCTCTCCAGCCCGTCTCGAAGATGCTCGCGCAGCTTCACGAAGACGGTTGCGCTGGGATGCCGGTGCCTCAACGCGAGCCTGTGGGTGGCGGGATATTTAGGTCGCGGCAGATCTTGCGCGCAAGCGGCCAGGAGATCTCGCGGTGGCGCGGGAGGGCTGTGGAGCGCTCTGGGTCAAAGCCCCAGTAGCTGTGGCGTCCGCCCTCACGCAGTGGCCCGGCGCCATGCTCGCGCAGATGGCGCTCGAGGTCGCGGCGCTTCACGCGGCGATCGTCAGCTGCAGCGGCTCGCTATCGGACGCGGGCTCGCTCAGCGCGTGCTCACCGAAGCGCAACTCGAGGATGCCGTGCAGCGCGTCGATCACGTTCTCGCGCGCCTCTGCGCGGGTGTGACCCTGACTGTGGGCGCCAGGGACCTCCGGGATCGACGCCACGACCCAGCCGTCACCGCCGTCCTCGTAGACGATCGTCAAGCGCAGCGTCTCACTCATGCTCAACACGGTAGCTCGTACGCTCCATAAACGCCATCCCTGCATGATCGGCGGCGCTCCGGGCTAGTGATCTGGGGCCACCCGATTCAAAAGCGCCACATCCACCAAACCGGGCGCAGATCACACTGTCTGTCAAACGAGGCCCACTCCAGAGGACCTCAGAACCGCGGCTTGCCCTCCGCGAAGCGCTCGAGCCCGTCGTCGGGGATCGACTCCCAGGGGGCCGCGTAGGCAACGAAGGCACGCCAGCTGAGCGGCACACCTGGATCGCTGTCGAAGGCGCCCATGCGCACGCTCATCTGCGTGGGATTCTCGGCGTAGCGACTGAACAGATGCGCCCCGCATTCGCCGCAGAAGCACTTTTCAGCGCCGCCACCAGGAGGACGCCATGCTTTCACCAACTGCTCGCCCTGCAGCAGCCGCAAGGTGCGTCCGTCGATTCGCGCCTGTGCCGAGGCGGCCGTGCCGGTGCGGCGCTGGCAGCGGGTGCAGTGGCAGTAGCCGGCCTCCGCTGGGGGCTCGGTGAGCTCAAAGCGCACACCGCCACACAAACAGCCTCCTGTCAACGAGTGGTCGCCCACGCCCCAGAGTTTGCCACGACGAGCTCGCGCATCTGCGCCGGCGTGTCCCCAGAGCACTTTGCGCTGCCCCACGAGCTCGCCTCCCAGCAGCGCGGCAGAGGTCACTCTCGGCCTCAGCTCATGCTCACGTACCCGGTCGCTTCGGTGGGACTGCGGATGTTGGCTGCCACCTTGTTTTCGTAGTTGCCCTCAACCGTCTCGATCTGGCCGTTGGGCAGCACGGCTCTGACGATCCCCACGTGTTCGTCGCCGAACACGATCAGATCGCCGGGTTTGGGCACCACGCCGGGCCCGTTTGGCACAGCCCGTCCGGTGCTCTGTGCCCATGACCAGATCTCCGAGACGGCTCCCAACCCCTGACCGTCCTGCCCCAACGGCACGCCTGCTTGGCGTGCAACCCATGAGGCGAAGTAGGCGCACCACGGTGCCCCAGGGACGGCACCTTCGGTGGCGCTGCGGTATTGGGCGATCGCCGGCGATTCGTTGGAGCCGGGAGGCTGCTCGGCCTGCCCGAGCTGACTTTCAGCGATTGCGACGATGCGGCCACCGACACCTTCGCTTGACCCGACCGGCGAGGAGCCAACGACGCCGTCAACGCTTTGCGGTTGGCCGGGATAGCCGATGGCGCTTGTGCCGGTCAGCCCATCTGTGCCGGTCAACCCCGCGCCGGCAATTCCCTGATAGCCGAGTGCGGCGTTGGCCGTGGTGGAGAGACCCTGGTCGCCGAGCGCGGTCGCGGTCCCAGCAGTGGAGGGGCTCTGGTAACCGTCGCTTGCCTGTGCGAGCGCGGCGGCAAAGGACGATTCGCCACCAGCCGGCGATTCGCCACCGGAGGAGGGCGCTTCGGTGCCACCCGTCAGCGCCGCGTTTGCGCTGAGCATGGTCGCGGGATCGGCGAGTGCCTGCCTGATCGCGCTGACGCGCTCGATCGTAGATTCGATCGACATCACCCGAGTAGTCGGCAGCGACCCGCGGCTATTGAGAGCCCACACCACGAGAGCCACATCGCGCGAGTCGAAGA
>JBAWFB010000203.1:0-3666 GCA_049591495.1 Solirubrobacteraceae bacterium | reverse complement strand
GTGCAGGCGGAGGACCGCGCACTATCGGGTCGCGGGCGCGTGCTGGTGCGTCCCAGCGGCACCGAGCCGCTGGTGCGCGTGATGGTCGAGGCGCCCACCGACGAGGAGGCCGATGCGACCTGCGCGCGCCTCGTGGCGCTTGTGGAGAGCGAGCTGGGCTGACTGCCCCGGGCCGACGCGGCCCACAGAGCCGTCTTGAGGCCGGCTGCGGTTAATTCAGGTATTCGTCCAGATGCCCGCTGGGGTGGGAATCCGCTGATATCGTCGGCGCGGTGTGTGGCATCGTTGGCTATGTAGGTAAGCGCCCGGCCCGTGAGCTGCTGCTTGCGGGGCTCGGCAAGCTTGAGTACCGAGGCTATGACAGCGCCGGGATCTCGCTGATCGTCGAGGATCGCATCGAGGCGGTGCGCTCGGTCGGCAATCTCAGCGCCCTGCACGCAAAGCTCGACGGTGCCTCCACGGCCGGCGGAGGCGGGCTGGCCGTCGCCGAGCGGGTGGGCGGGGAATCCACTACCGGTATCGGTCACACGCGCTGGGCGACACATGGACGCGTCAGCGAGGAGAACGCACATCCCCACTACGACCCCGCCGATCGTCTGCACGTCGTCGTGAACGGCATCGTGGAGAACTACGTGACGCTCAAGCAGCGGCTCGCCGCCGAAGGCAACGTGTTCACCTCAGAGACCGACGCGGAGGTGATCGCCCATCTGATCGCCGCCCACTACGACGGCGATCTCGCCAGCGCCGTTCGAGCGGCGTTCGCCGAGCTGGATGGTCATTTCGCGTTCGTGGCAATGAGCCTGGAGGAGCCCGACACGCTCGTCGGCGCCCGCAAGGAGTGCCCCCTGGTCGTCGGCGTGGGGGAGGGTGAGCAGTTCATCGCCTCCGCCGTCCCCGCGTTCCTGGCACAGACGCGAGCAGTTCAGTACGTCGAGAACGGCGAGATCGTGGTGTTGCGCCCCGATGGCGTGACGCTCTTCACGTCGGCGGGCGAGCCGGTACAGCGCGCCGTCGAGCAGATCGACTGGGACGAGGAAACAGCCGAGAAGGGCGGCTTTGAGACGTTCATGCTGAAGGAGATCCACGAACAGGCAGACGCTGTTGCCGACACGATCGCCGATCGTGTAGCGCGCGGCGACGGCGTGGACCTCGACGAGCAGAGCGCGCTGGACGAGGCGATCCTCAAGGACGTCAAGCGTGTGGTGGTGCTCGCCTGCGGGACCTCCTACCACGCCGGTCTGGTGGGGCGCTACGCGATCGAGGAGTGGGCGAGGCTGCCCGTCGAAATGGACATCGCCTCGGAGTACCGCTACCGCAACCCCGTCGTTGGCCCCGGTGATCTGGTGGTCGGGATCTCCCAGTCCGGTGAGACCGCCGACACGCTTGCGGCGATGCGCAAGGCGCGCAAGAGCGGCGCGACGGTGCTGGCGATCACGAACGTGATGGGATCGCAGATAACGCGTGAGGCCGACGGCGTGCTGTTCACCCGCGCAGGGCTTGAGATTGGCGTGGCCGCCACCAAGACCTTCGTGTGCCAGGTGGCTGTGATCTACCTGCTGGGCCTGCGCTTGGCGGAGCTGCGCGGCACGCTGACTCCCGCGCGGCTCACAGAGCTGGTTGGTGAGATCAAGCGCCTGCCGCACTGCATCGACGAGCTGATCGCCGACGTTGGCCCGCGAATGAGCCGCGTGGCCGACGATAACTGGCGCAAGGAGTTCTTCCTCTACCTGGGGCGCCACGTTGGGCTGCCGGTCGCGCTTGAGGGCGCGTTGAAGCTCAAGGAGATCTCCTACATCGCCACCGACGCATACGCGGCCGGCGAGATGAAGCACGGTCCGATCGCGCTGCTAGAGGACGCGACCCCGGTTGTGTGCGTGGCGACCGACTCGCCGGTGCTGGAGAAGATGGTCTCCAACATGCAGGAGGTGCGCGCGCGCGGTGCGCACGTGATCGCGCTGACCACCGTCGGCAACGATCAACTGACAAGCCAGGTGGACGTCGCGATCCCGGTACCGGCGATCGACTGGATGCTGCAGCCGATACTCGCGGTCATCCCGTTGCAGCTGCTCGCATACGAGATCGCCAAGCGTCGCGGGCTGAATGTGGATCAGCCACGCAACCTCGCCAAGACCGTCACCGTCGAGTAGCCCTAACATCGCTCGTAATGGGCGACCTTCCCGACTGGTGCGAGCCGCTTTATGACGCACCGCAGATGCGTGCCGTCGACAGTTGGGCGATCCAGGAGCGCGAGATCCCATCCCTGGAGTTGATGGAGCGCGCCGGGGAAGGGGTCGCGCGGGCAGTCGAAGAGCTCGCGTCAGACGGCCGGCTGGCGGTCGTGTGCGGGAAGGGCAACAACGGTGGCGATGGGCTCGTGGTCGCACGGCTGCTGCGCAACGCCGGTCGAGAGGTGGCGGTCGTGTGCACGGCGCCGGCCCCCGACCTCTCACCCGACGCGCGCGCCAACCTCGAACGTCTGCCGGGCACGCCGCCGCTGCTATTCGCCGAGCCGGCCGCACGCGAGGCGATCGCAAATGCGGAGGCAATCGTCGACGCGCTGTTGGGCACAGGTTTCGACGGGGTGCCGCGGGGTGCGGTTGCGGACGCGATCGCGGGCGTCAACGCCGCACCCGGACGCGTCGTGAGCGTGGACGTCCCGAGCGGAGTGGACGCCTCCAGCGGGACCGTCGCGGGAGGCGCGATCGACGCGCATAAGACCGTCACTTTCCATGTGGGCAAGCCGGGATTGTGGATCCATCCGGGCAAGGGTTGCGCTGGACAGACAGACACGATCGAAATTGGGATACCGCGCGGCGCGCCGTCACGGGCCCACATCGGCTTGATCTGTGAGGGAGTGCTCGGGACGCTCCCGAGACGGGGGTCTTCCTCGACGAAGTTCACGAGCGGGCACGTCGTCGTCGTCGGCGGTTCACCCGGGCTGACAGGCGCCCCGGCGATGGCCGCGCTTGCCGCGGCGCGCGCCGGCGCCGGCTACGTCACCGCGTGCGTGCCGGAGTCGCTACGCGAGATCTTGGACGTGCAGCTGATGGAGATAATGACCCGAGGGCTCCCCGCGGCACACGGCGTGCTCACTCCGGAGGCGCTCCCGGTGGCGCTGGAGCTGCTCGAGCGTGCCGGTGCGTTGGCGCTTGGGCCGGGATTGGGGCGCGACCCCCACAGCGCGTTGCTCGCACGCGGGCTCGCACGCGCCGCGCCCGTCGCGATGGTGCTCGACGCGGACGGGCTGAACGCCCACGTCGGATTCTTGGCAGAGCTCAGTCAGCGCCACGCACCCACAGTGCTCACCCCTCACGCCGGCGAGCTCGCGCGGCTGCTGGAGACCGACAGCGAGCGGGTTGGGCGCGAGCGGCTGTCACACTTCCGCGCCGCCGCCGAGCAGGCACAGGCGATCATCGTGCTCAAGGGTGACGACACGCTGATCGCCGAGCCAGGCGGTCGGGTGGCGGTCAGCCGCGGAGGCAGCCCGGCGCTTGCCACCGCAGGCACCGGCGATGTGTTGACCGGGACGATCGCGGCGCTGTTGGCGCAGGGGATGGAAGCGTTCACGGCAGCGGCCGCGGGCGTGTACGTGCACGCGCAGGCCGGACGCGACGCCGCACGCAGGCAGGGGTCCTCCGAGGGTGTGATCGCCGGCGACGTGATCGC
>JBAWFB010000202.1:0-2648 GCA_049591495.1 Solirubrobacteraceae bacterium | reverse complement strand
CCCTTGGGCGGTGCGACCGGGACTCGTGGCAAAAACAGCAGGCTTACGAAAAGATAAATCCACGTCAGCACTAGATGCGCGATGAACACCGTGCTGAACTGCACCAGGTTGAGGCCGCCAAGGTCGTAGAGCAGAATGCCCAGCGTGAGCAGCAGCGCGCCGGGCAGCAGGGCCGCGCCGCACAGCCGCCACGCCTGGCGCAGGTTGAGTGCGCGATTGGTGTAAACGCCGAGCAGCCAGACCGGAATAAAATACACCGTGGCCAGCAGCCACCAACTCGACAACAGCCCGATGACCGAGGCGAGCGGGAGCAGGAACAGGATTTCCATCCGCCATGCACCCCAGAGCGGCCCCAGCCCGGGGCGGTTGAACGAAATGATGTCGCCGGGCGGATACGGGAATTCCAGATAACCCAGGAGCGAATAAAGCCGGAGGGTGCTTGCGCCAAATTCAATCTGCACATCGGCAGACGTGGTGATCTGGCGGCTGTGGCCGGGATCCACGTCCAGGGCGAGGATGCGGCCCGGGGCGAGCAGGCGCGGCGCGGCCTCGGGCCAGTCCAGGCGGCCGGCGCGGATGGAACTGGTGTCGGGCAGTTGCTGGATGGCGGTCTGGACGACCGGGAAAATGCTGTCGTAGAAAAACCAGGTGATCGCGCCGGCGGCCAGCAGCGCGGCGAGCAACTGGAAGAGCAGGAGCCGGGCGACGGAGGCGCGCGCAAACGCCGCCACGCCATAGGGCGTGAGCGGTTCCCAAGCGAACGGATCTGGGCGGGCGGCAGGCTCGGCGGCGGCACTCATCGGGCCACAGAGTAGCACAGATGGGGAAAAATCAATCCGGGCGATGATCGTGACGGGAACTCAGGCGGGCACCTGCTCCGCCCCGGGCGCGCCCTGGCCGGGCGGCGGGGTGTGGACGACAATCACGGGATAGCGCAGCTTCATCACGTCGTCCACGAGCACTTCCACATAGTAGGTGCCGGCAGTTTTCAATTCCACCTGGGCGAAGAGCATGACGCTGGTGGAACTCATGCTGGGATCACGCAGTTCAAATTTCATGTCGGCTTTGCGCAGCACGGTGGTCTGGTCGGGCGCGATAAGCCGTACGACTTCGCTGAACTGGCCGATGCCCGCCGTCCAGCGGTTCATCACGCACAACCGGCCCGCGACAACGGGAAGTTGCGGCACGCGGATGAGGTTGATGACGCCGATGAGGAACAGGTTGCCGGTGGCTTCCTGGCGGACTTCCTCGCAGAGGAGCGAGGCCTGGAGATCGGGGAGAATGCGGGTGGCTTGCATGAATCAGTTGATGGTTGAGAGTCGTTAGTTGATGGAAATTTCCGCCGCGCGGACGGTGTTTTGCAGGAGCATGGCAATGGTCATGGGCCCGACGCCGCCGGGATTGTGCGTGATTTTACCAGCGATGGGCTGGACCGCCGCGAAGTCCACGTCGCCGACCAGCTTGGTGCCCGTCTTGGAGGTGGCGTCAGGCACGCGATTGACGCCAACGTCCATGATCGCTGCGCCAGGTTTGACCATGCCGGCCTTCACGAATTCGGGAACGCCCATGGCGGCGATGAGGATGTCCGCCCGCAGGCAATGCGCCCGGAGGTCGCGCGTGGCGGAATGGCAGAGGGTGACGGTGGCGTTGGCCCCCTGGCCTTTCTGGCAGAGCATCGCGGCCATGGGTTTGCCGACAATGTTGCCGCGGCCGAGGATCACGACTTCTGCGCCGGAGGTCGGCACGCCGGAGCGGGCGAGGAGTTCCATGACGCCGGCGGGCGTGCAGGGCTTGAACCCGGTGTCATCGCCGAGCATGAGCTTGCCCACGTTCACGGGATGAAAGCCGTCCACATCCTTCGTGGGCAGCACGGTGGCAAAGACGACGGACTCGCGAATCTGCCGGGGCAACGGCGCTTGAACGAGAATGCCGTGCAGACGCGGGTCGGTATTCAGTTTGCCGATCAACGCCAGGAGTTCCGCCTCGGAAGTTTTTTCCGGGAGAACGTGCGTTTCAGAGGCGATGCCAAGTTCGGCGCAGGCTTTTTCCTTGCGTCCGACATAAACCCGGGAGGCGGGGTCTTCACCCACCCGCACAAACGCCAGGCCGGGAACCACGCCGCGCTGTTTCAGCCCGCCGACACGTTCGGCCAGCTCACGCTGAATCTGCGCGGCGATGGCGCGCCCGTCAATGACGTTGGCTGGCGCGGGGGCTGAGGACACGGGGAGCAGTGTAAACATTGGTGGAAACTACCAGGATGCTTTGAACGGTCAGCACGGGCGTTTCGTTCCAGCGCTTGGCCAGGCCTTCCTGGCCGGTGGCGACGATCTGGTAGCCTTCGTAACGGCTCAGATCCAGGTTCGTCGAGGTTGAATAGAGAAAATCAATATTCTCCATCGTGTTGCGATTGTAGAGCACATAAGCCGTCGGCGCGATGATGCTGCCGACCGCGCGCACTGTGCCTTCGTGGGATACGATGCGGGGCGTAAGATCATTGTCCGCCTCGGCCGGGTTCATGTTCGGAACCGGGTTCGGAGCCGGAGCCGCCGAGGTGTCCACCGGCATTGGAGCGGGAACAGTGGCGGCGGTGGCAACCGGGTTGGGGCTGACCGGTTCCGGCACAACCGGCTGCGCTTCCGGCACGGTGG
>JBAWFB010000201.1:0-1774 GCA_049591495.1 Solirubrobacteraceae bacterium | reverse complement strand
ACCTGAAACAATTCATCACCGCCGCCCCGCTGGCACGCTTGGATTACATGGAATTGTTCGATCCGGGAACGCTGGAACCGGTCAAAACCGCCCAGTCGGGAACGCAACTCGCGCTGGCGGTTTTTTTCGGCCAGACGCGGTTGATTGACAACGCGCTTTTGTGAAATGAAACAATTCGACTACCTCATCCTGGGCAGCGGCATCGCGGGCCTGACCTTTGCCTTGCAGGTCGCCCCGCGCGGGCGCGTGGCCATCGTCACAAAAAAAGACCGGGCGGAATCCAACACCAACTACGCGCAGGGCGGGATCGCCTCGGTGACCAGCAAGGAGGATTCGTTTGAGTCGCATGTGCGCGACACGCTCACGGCCGGCGCCGGTCTGTGCCAGGAAACCGTGGTGCGGACGATTGTCGAGGAAGGTCCGGCGCGCGTTGCGGAATTGATCGGGCTGGGCGTGAAATTCTCCAAGAGTGATGCGCCGGGCGAAGACGGCGGCCGGCATCTGGATCTGGGCCGTGAAGGTGGACATTCCCAGCGCCGCATCCTGCACGCAAAGGATGTGACGGGCCGTGAAATCGAACGCGCGCTGCTCGCGGCGGTCGCCGCCCAGCCGAACATCGAAATTTTTGAAAACCATCTCGCCATTGACCTGATCACCCGGCAAAAGCTCGGTTATGTCGGCCAGAACGACTGCATGGGCGCGTATGTCTTCGATAAAAACTCCGGGCGGGTGGAAACATTTGCCGCGCCGGTGACGATTCTGGCCACGGGCGGCTGCGGCAAGGTTTATCTCTACACCACGAACCCCGACATCGCGACCGGCGACGGCGTGGCGATGGCGTATCGCGCCGGGGCGGCCATCGCGAACATGGAATTCGTGCAGTTCCATCCGACCTGCCTGTATCATCCCAAGGCCAAATCCTTTCTCATCAGCGAGGCCGTGCGCGGCGAGGGCGGCATTTTGAAAACCCTCGATGGAACGGAATTCATGGACGCGCATCACCCGATGAAATCGCTCGCGCCGCGCGACATCGTGGCCCGGGCGATTGACAGCGAGATGAAAAAGAGCGGCGCGGGACACGTCTGGCTGGACATCACCCACAAGCCAGCGCGGTTCATCATCGAGCGTTTTCCGAACATTTATCAGACCTGCCTGCGCTACGGCATTGACATCACCAAGGAGCCGATTCCCGTGGTGCCGGCGGCGCATTATCAATGTGGCGGGGTGATGACGAACGTGGACGGCGAGACGGACATTGCCGGATTATTCGCGGTGGGTGAAGCGGCCTGCACGGGCTTGCACGGCGCGAACCGGCTGGCGAGCAATTCGCTGCTGGAAGCGCTCGTCTGTGCGCATCGCGCGGCGAAGAAAATCCTCAGCCAGCCGCTCCCGCACTCTGACCTGAAAATCCCCGACTGGCAGCCGGGCGAGGCCGCCAATGCCGACGAGCTGGTGGTCGTGTCGCACAACTGGGACGAAATCCGGCGGCTGATGTGGGATTATGTGGGCATTGTGCGGACCAATAAACGGCTGCAGCGTGCCCAGAAGCGCATCGCGAATTTGCAGGAGGAAATCCACGACTACTACTGGAATTTCATCGTGACCGGCGACCTGCTGGAATTGCGCAACATTGCCACCGTGGCGGAACTCATTGTGCAATGCGCGCTCAACCGGCCTGAAAGTCGCGGCCTGAATTACAATCTCGATTTCCCCAACCCCAATCCCGAGTGGGCGCAGCGCGATTCCATCGTGCGGAAAAGTCCCTGATTATGCC
>JBAWFB010000200.1:0-32780 GCA_049591495.1 Solirubrobacteraceae bacterium | reverse complement strand
CGTCGTCGGTGGCCGCCGCGAGTCTACCTGTTTTCCGACTTAGTAACAACTTTGTGACATGCGCCACGGACCCCACACGGACCAGTGCGAGGGACAGCGCGAACGTCGCGAGACCTCCCAGCAGGTCCAACACGTAGTGATTGCCGGTGGCCAGCACCGCGAACGCCGTCACGCACGGATAGACCACCGCGAGCACACGCACCCACGTGCGTGCCGACAGCTTCCACAGCACCAGCGTGCACCACACTGCCCACGCGATGTGCAGCGAGGGCATCGCCGCAAACTGGTTGGCGTCGGCGGCGAGGCTGCCGGTGTGCCATGAGCCGAACGTGTGCGAGGAGGCGACTATGTCGGTGAATCCGCTCAGCATCCGCGGCGGGGCGACCGGGTAGAGCCAGAACACGATCAGCCCGATCACGTTGATCGCCACCAGCGAGCGACGCAACGGACGGTAGATGTCGGCGCGCTTGAACCACAGCCAGCCGAGCAACCCGAACGTGACGATGAAATGGGCGTTGTCGTAGTAGTAGGACAGCACCGTCGCGAGCGTGTGATGAGCGAGCAGCCAGCGATTCAGAGTCAGTTCGGGATCAATGTGCAGAGAGCGCTCGAAGCTCAGAATCCCGCGACCGTGCGCGAGCGCGAGCTTTTCTCGCAGCGGCGCGAGATTCGTGATCGTGTCGTAGGCCCATGCCAACCACGCGATCACCAGCAGCTCGCCCCACCAGCGGGGGCGTTTGACCTCGCTCGAGGTCATGGCAGGCTCACTCGAAGTCACGGCTGGCTCGCTCAAAGTCACAGCAGGACCGCTTGATGTCACGGCATGACCGCTTGATGTCACGGCAGGACCGCCTCGAGACCGCTGTCGGCCAACACGTCGAGCGCGCGTGGCAGCGCCAGCGCCGTGCGTCGCCATGAGCCCGGTGCGCTGTAGTCGTCGGCGTCGTGGAGCAGCAGGATCGACCCCTCCTCCAAATCGTTGGTCAGCAGCGCGGCGATCGACTCCGGGGTGGCGCGTGCCCGCCAGTCGCGTCCCCAGTGCGTCCACAACAGCGTGCGGCGCCCGGCACGGCGGGCGAGTCGCAGCGCGGTTGCGTTGAGCACCCCGTAGGGCGGGCGGTACAGCGCCGGCGAAATACCTGTTGCGTCCTCGATCGCGGCCTGCGCGCGCGCGATGTCCTCACGGACCTGCCATGGGGTCAGGCGCAGCAGATTGCGGTGGCGATGGCAGTGCAATCCGATCTCGTGGCCACCCGCGACGATCTCTGCGGGGATCGAGGGGTTGCGGAGAACCTGCTCGCCGACCAGGAAGAAGGTCGCCTGTACTCCACGGTCGGCCAGCACCTCCAGCACGGCGGGGGTTCCCTGTGCGTGTGGACCGTCGTCGAAAGTGAGCGCCCAACCACGCCCGCCGGCGGTGCGATCCTCGACTCCGAGCGCGTCGCGCAGCGTGCGCGAGTAGAAGGCGAGCGCCGGCAGCGCATAGCCCGCCATCGCCACACCGGCGAGCGCGCCCGCGAGCCGCGTGCGTGGGCTGCCATGATCGGGGGGGTAAATGGTCCGTCTCATCCTGGGAATCGTGGCAGCCGTGGCCGCGTCGACGCTCTACAGCCTAGGGGTCGCGCTGCAGGCGATGGACGCCAAGCGCACCCCTCACGCCGAGCACCTGCATCCCGCGCTCGCGCTGAACCTGCTCAGACGCGCGCGCTGGCTGGCGGGAACGGGGCTGTCGATGCTCGGGTGGCCGCTGCAGGTGACCGCACTGCTGCTGGTGTCGCTGGTGGTGGTGCAGCCGACGATGGCGATTGGCCTGCTGGTGCTGCTGTTTTTTGGCCAGCGCATGCTCGGCGAGCGTGCGGGGCGACGCGAGCACATCGCTATGTGCGCGATCGTGCTGGGGGTGGCTGGTGTGGCGGCGTGCGCGCCGGCGCGTTCGAGCACGCACACCAACAATCTCACGGTCACGCTCGTGCTGGTGGGGCTCGGCCTGTTGACGCTGCTGCCCTACGCGGTCAATCGCGTGCGCCGGCCGGCGGCCTCCCTGACGATGGTCGCGGCCGGCCTTGGGTACGCGTGGAGCGGGGTTGCGACGAAGCTGTTCTCCGACGACCTTTCACAGGGAAGGCTGCTGATCGCGCTCGCCTGGGGTCTCTCCACGGCCGCGGCCTCAGCGGTGGCGGCGCTCAGCGAGATGAGCTCGTTGCAGATGCGCCCCGCGATCCAGGTGGCGCCGGTGGTGTTCGTCACTCAGACGGTGGTACCGGTGGTGCTCGCCCCGCTGCTGCTCGGCGAAGCTTTCGACACGACACCGTTGGGCGGGGTGCCGCTGTGTCTTTCGCTGGCGGTGCTCGTGGTTGGCGCGGCGGCGCTCGCGCGGTCTCCGCTCCTGCTCGCTCTGATGGAAGGCGAGCGCATGAGCGAGCCCAGTGGCTCTGCTGCCAGCCCGTCGGAGCGCAGCCACGACACGATCCGCTCGACTCCCGCAAGCGAGGAAGGCGAGTCTCCGGCCGACACGACTACCACGTCGCCTGCCAGCGCCGGGTGAGCGGGCAGCGGGCCGCCGGCGTCCAACCGCAGCGCGCCGGCGACCGGGGTGGCGCCGGCTGTGCGGGCCAACACGAGCTGTCCTACGGTCAGGCCTTTGGGGGGCTGCAGGAAGTAGAAGCGATGGTGCAACCCCAGCGCGCGTGCTTGGGAGCGCAGCGTGCCGCGTGTGCGCACCCATCGAAACACGGAGCCCGAATGCGGCAGCTCGGGCACCAGTTCGTCGTGCAGCGCGCGCAGGTCGGCGATCGTCGCTGACCTGTAGACGCCGCTGTCGGCAAATGACGCGCGGATGCCGGCGCGCTCCAAGTCGATCGCCAGCCGCGGGATCTCGCTCGAGGGGGCGCGCACCACCAGCCCGACATCGGGATTGCTGGTGTCGACGCGCTTCAGCGCGTGCCCTCCCAGGAACAGCGCGGCGACCGCGGTGACCTCGTCGGTGGAGAGCAGCCACGTGCTGATGGCGACCAGCAACACGAACTGGGTGGCAAACGCGATCAGGCGCAGGCGCCACAACGGGATCGGACGCACTCGGCGAGGCGCGTCGAGCACAAGGTCCACCGCGGTGGGATCGAGCTCCGGCGCGGGCGGCTGGTCGGCGGCCAGGTCCACAAGCTCCGGTGCGGCGATCGTGTTCTGGCCGGCGACCGCCAGCAGTCCTTCGCGCGGGTGCTCCATGCGGCCCCTGAGCGCGTGGTGCTCGGCGAAGCTCGCCTGCACCTGCTCGCGCAGCTCGCGCGTGTCGTTGGCCAGGCGCAGCAGGCCGAGGTCGGCCATCGCGCGGGTGTTCAGGCGGGCGTGGCCGACCGGCAGGCCGTAGGACACGACGGGCGTACCGGTGGCCTTCGCCTCCAAGCAGGTGACTCCGCCCGTGGAGTGCACGAGCGTGTCGGCGGCCGCCAGGATCTCGGGCATCCGTTCGGTGAAGCCGTACACGTGCACACGCGGCTCCCCGGCGAAATCCTCACGCAATCGCTCCAGCAGCTGGGCGTTGCGCCCCGCGAGGCACACGATCGCGCTCACGTCGGGAATGCCGGCGATCTCACGCACGGCGCCCTCGACGTCGCCCACCCCCCAGCCGCCACCGGACACGACCACCATGCGGCCCTCCTGGGGCAGCCCCAGTGCCTCGCGCGCGTCGACCTGGGAGCGCTCCTCCAGGAACTCGGATGAGATCAGGGGGCGTACCAGGCGCGCGCTGCCGTGCCCAGCGATCCGCTCCACCGACTGCAGCGACTCGCCGTACATCACCAGGTGGGTGTCGATGCCGGGCTGCGCCCAGAAGAACAGGCCGGTGAGATCGGTGATCGTGGCAACCGTCGGGCAATGCACCGCCTGTGTGCGGCGCAGGCGCGCGAGCACGACGGTGACCGCGGGATAGGTGGACACGACGACGTCGGGCTCGTGCGCGGCGATCGATCGCGCCAGCGGGCGCGAGCCCAGCAGGCACAGCAGCCTGCGCGCGACCACTCGCACCGGTGCGACACTCTCCAGCAGCCAGTAGATCACCGTGTAGGTCCACGGGAAGAAGCGCAGCTGCACGCGATAGCCGTCCTCGACGACGGGCTGCAGCAGCGGTCCCATTGCGGCCAGCCCGTCGATCACGGTGACCTCGGCGGGTTCGGGGGCGCTCTCGATCTGCCTGGCGAGCGCGCGCGCGGCGGCGGCGTGCCCCTCCCCCACGTCGGCGGACAGAATCAGCACGCGCTTGGGCCCGGGGCGCCGGCGCGATGTGTGTGTGCGGTTACCGCGTCGCATACAGTTCAAGCCTTGCCCATCTGCCGGACAATTCGGCTCGCGCGCGCGCAAGGTGTGGAGCGCTCTCAGGGCACGGCGACATGGACAGCGTAGCGGCCGCGGCGAACGGTCGCACGTCGGCGGCCAGCCGTGCCCATAGCGCAATGCGCTCACCGCTGGCAGCGCGCGCGCTCGGGCTGGCGGGCCTAGTGGGCCTGGTGGGCGTGCCGGTGAGCGTGTTCGGGGTGGCCGCCGGCGCGGCTGGGGCCCCAACGCAATATGTGCCGGGCCGCAGCGGCGGCTGGCCGGGATGGCTGTCGGGCCCGCTGCACGGTCTTGGCCTGGGGCTCGGCTCCGCCAGCTTCCAGGCGCTCACACTCGTGATGTGCG
Source organism: Solirubrobacteraceae bacterium (assembly GCA_049591495.1). Lineage (GTDB taxonomy): Bacteria > Actinomycetota > Thermoleophilia > Solirubrobacterales > Solirubrobacteraceae > Palsa-744. The sequence continues at coordinate 28,109 of JBAWFB010000200.1, read as the reverse complement.
CGAGCTACGCCGCCGTGCTGCTCGCCGCGCGGACGCTCCCCGGTCGGGCGATCGTGGCGTCGATCGTGGTGGCCAACGTGGTGCTGCTGTTGGGCCCGCCGCTGATCTCCCAGGACGTGTTCGGCTACCTGGCGTTCGCGCGGCTGGGAGTGCTGCACGGTTTGGACCCCTACACGCACGTCGCTGCCGAAGCACCCACCGACGCTGTGTTCGCGTTCATCGGGTGGCCGTTTCAGAACTCGCCCTACGGTCCACTGTTCACGCTCGGCACCTATCCACTCGCGCCACTGGGTCTCGCCGGCGGGTTGTGGGCGCTGAAGGCCGTCGCCGTGGCGTCGAGCCTTGGGGCGGTCGCGCTGACCGCGCGCGCCGCAGACCGGATGGGCCGCTCGGCGAAGACGGCAGCGGTGTTCGTCGGCTTGAACCCGGTGCTGTTGGAGCTGGCTGTGGGCGGCGCACACAACGACACGCTGGTGCTGCTGGTGCTCGCGGGAGCGCTGCTGCTGGCGACGGAGGCGGGCGACAGAAGGGCGCGCGAGAGAAGGGCGCGCGAGAGAAGGGCGCGCGAGACTCTGAATAGGGGATTAGGAGATGGGGATGGCATCCAAAACAGTCGCCAAACACTTCACAAAATGAAGTGTTTGGCGGCCGGAAACTTAGATACAACACCAGACCCTCCCGCTCTCTCGGGCGCCCGCCCGCCGGAGGAACGGACGAGCAATCTACGCGCCGCCGCCGCGCTGCTGGTCGTGGGCGTCGGCGTGAAGGCCTCAGCTGGCCTGGCACTCCCGTTTGTGGTGCTCGCTCCCGCGCGCTGGCGCGAGCGCGCGAGCGTCTTGGGTGGCGCGGTCGTCGCGGTCGCTCTATTGGCGGTCGTCGCGGTGGTGGGGTTCGGCGCGCAGGCACTTGGTTTCGCGAGCGCGCTGAATGAGCAGCAGCAGCTGATCGCCACGCACAGCATTCCGGCGGAGACGGCGCGCTGGCTGGGTATGAGCGGGGTGCCGGGCTGGTGGCGTGAGGTGTGGGTGGTGGGATTTCTGCTCGTGCTGGCGCTCACCCTGTGGCGCACCGCACGTGGCGCGGACTGGCGCTCGATGGCGGGCTGGGCGACGCTCGCGTTGCTGCTGTCAACCGCGTGGCTGCTGCCCTGGTATGCGATATGGGCGCTGCCGCTCGCCGCTCTCGCCGACAGCCGCCGCTTGCGTGCCGCCACGCTCGTGTTGTGTGCCTACGCGATCCTGATCCACCTGCCGCTCGCCGACCCGCTGCTGAGCCCCGCCCGGCACATCGCCCACCGCAAGACCGCCGTGCGCCGGCACACCGGAGTCGCCGCCGCCGGCCGCGGCGGCTATGGGGCCCCCGGAGGAGCCATCGACCGCCACCACCTCGTATTCGCCGGTCTCGAGGTCAAGCGCCACGCCGCGCTCGATCTCGGCGGGCGAGGCGTCGGGGCGCAGGCGACGCAGGCGTAGCGCGTCGAGCCGGCGGAACTTGAGGATCTCGAGCACGTACACCAGGTAGACGCTGGCGGCGACGACGACCAGCGCCAGCCCCACCATCACCAGCAGCCAGCCGGTGTGGAGATGGCCTTTGTGGTCGGAGTAGGGCACGAACCGCAACGCGAGCGCGAAGCCGGCGAGCATCAGCGTCCACGCGTACAGGTAGGCGATCGTGCGCCTGCTGGAGAAGCCAATGCGGGCCATGCGGTGGTGGAAGTGCTCGTCGTCGGCGGCGTAGATCGGGCGCCGGTACTTCAGGCGCTTGAGCACCACGAACGTGGTGTCGAGGAACGGCACAGCGAGCAGGATCAGCGGCAGCACAAACGACACCACCACGGGCGTCTTGACGGCCGCCTCCACCGTCACCACCCCCATCAGCAGACCCAGCAGGTTGGCGCCGCAATCGCCCATGAAGCTGGAGGCGGGCGGGAAGTTGTGCACGAGGAAGCCGAGCGCAGCGCCGGCGGTGAGCGCCGCGAGCACGCCGGGAGCCGCGCGGTCGAGATCGAAGGCGATGATCGCGAGCGTGCCGGCGATGATCACGCACACGCCCGCGGCGAGCCCATCGACGCCGTCGGAGAGGTTGACGACGTTCATCATCACCACCAGCCCGATCACGGTGAGCGCCGGGCCGGCGTTGGTGGCGCCCGCTTTGGGGAACGCCAGCGCTCCGATGAACGGCAGCGTGATGCGCTTTACCGCGACGCCGTAGTGCACGACGACCATCGCCGCGGCGATCTGGCCGGCGAGCTTGACGATCGGCGGCAGGTCGAAGCGGTCGTCGAGCGCGCCCACCACGGTTATGAGCGCGGCGGCGATCAGCACGCCGTGCCACATGTCGGTGTTTTCGCCGTAGCCTGCCGGCAGGAACACGAGCCCGGCGACGAGCACACCGGCATAGATCGCCAGGCCGCCGAGCAGTGGCGTCGCTCGATTTGAGAGACCCCGCTCGCGCGGTTCGTCCACGGCGCCAACCAGCTTTGCCAGCCGCATCGTGAACGGCGTCAGCAACGCGGTCACTGCCGCGGCAACGAGAAATGCGTAAAGCGCGTCAAGCTGGGTGAGATGCGCCATCGACTCGCGCACAGCATCGCAGGCGCGGGCGTCGGGAGTTACACGGTGGCCGAGGCGCCCAGCTGCTCATACAGCGGATAGCGCTCGACGATCGCCTGCACTCGCTCTGAGAGCTCCGCCTTGCGCGACTCGAACTCGGGCGTGAGCGCGACCGCGACGATCTCCCCGATCTCGCTGAAGTCCGCGGCCTGCAGGCCGCGGGTGGCAAGCGCGGGCGTGCCGATTCGTAGCCCGGAGGCCTCCATCGGCGGTCGCGGGTCAAACGGGATCGCGTTGCGGTTGACCGTCACGCCAATCTCGTGCAGGCGGTCCTCGGCCTGGCGACCGGTGAGCTCGGGCTCACACGCGCGCAGATCCACAAGCGCCAGGTGCACGTCGGTGCCACCGGTGAGCACGTTGACGCCGTGGCCGGCCTGCAGGAGCTGCTCGGCAAACACCTTGGCTCCCTCTACCGTGCGGCGCTGGCGCTCGGCAAACAGCTCGCTGCCGGCGATGTTCAAGGCGACGGCCTTGGCGGCGATCACGTGCTCCAGCGGCCCTCCCTGCTGCCCGGGGAACACCGCCGAGTCGATCTTCTTGGCGTGCTCTTCCTTGCAGAGGATGATCCCCGCGCGCGGGCCGCCGAGGGTCTTGTGGGTGGTGGTGGTCACCACGTCGGCGCCGTACTCCACGGGGTTGGGGTGCAGTCCCGCCGCGACCAGTCCGGCGAAGTGGGCCATGTCCACCATCAGCAGCGCCCCAACTTCGTCGGCGATCTCGCGAAAGCGCGCGAAGTCGAGCTGACGCGGGTAGGCCGACCAGCCCGCCAGCAGCAGCCGCGGACGGCGCTCGTGGGCGATGCGGGCGACCTCGTCCATGTCCACCCTGCTGGTCTCACGATCGACCTCATACGGCGCGATCTCATAAAGGCGCCCCGACACGTTGATTTTCATGCCGTGCGAGAGGTGCCCGCCGTGGGCCAGCGAGAGGCCCATGATCGTGTCGCCGGGGGTCAGCAGCGCGTGGTAGACAGCCGTGTTGGCCTGCGCGCCCGCGTGGGGTTGCACGTTGGCGTGCTCAGCGCCAAACAGCACCTTCGCGCGGTCGATCGCGAGCTGCTCGGACACGTCCACCCACTCGCAGCCGCCGTAGTAGCGTCGGCCGGGGTAGCCCTCGGCGTACTTGTTGGTCAGCACCGACCCCTGGCATTCGAGCACCGCTTGCGGCACGAAGTTCTCCGAGGCGATCATCTCGAGCGTGCCCTGCTGGCGCTCGAGCTCACCCCGCAGCACCTCCGCGATCTCGGGGTCAACCTCGGCGAGCGGGCGGTTGAAATAGTCGGGACTGAGATCGGACATGGGCGCGCTCCTAAGCTTGTGAATAGCTGTAAGTGCCCAGGCGCGCGGCGAGCTCTCTCAGCCGCTTCCCGGTGGTCGTTTCCACCTCTCGCGCCAGTCGCGACTGCGGCTTACGAGGCTAGCACGGGGCGGCCGCCGAGTTTTGTCCCAAGCGTCGCATAGCTTGAGATCCGTGCCAAGCAGCCCACGCGAGACAACCGATCCGGATGGCCGGCGAGTGCTGTTCGACCAGCGCACCGAGCGCCACCTCACCCGGCGCCGACCTCAGATGCTGACCCACATCTCAGCGGTTCTCGAGACGGTGGCGCGACCTGACTTTCGAGAAGGGGATCCGGCGCCCGGTAGAGAACGCTTCTTTCGGCGCGATCTCGACGCTTTGCGCTGGCTGAGGGTGGTTGTAGACTTCAACGAGTCTCCCGGGTTTGTCGTAACCGCTTTTACCCAAGACCACAAGCCGGAGAGAAAACCATGAGTGTCACGACTATCGCCGGCATCTCCTTCGATGAGCACGAGTATGACGAGCAGGGCGATGTGCTCTATCTGAGCGTCGGACCTCCACAAAAGCCGTTTAGGACTGTCGCGACCGATGAGGGGCACGCTGTCGACTACGACGAATCTGGTGCGGTCATTGGGATGGTTCTGGTGAACGTCCGATTCTTCCTCGACCGTGACGGTGCAATAACGGTCACGGTCCCTCCTGACCGGATACTGCTGGCAAACATCGAGCCGGCGTTGGTCGCCGCCTGATAGTCAGCCGAGCGCCCGCTCCAGTGCGGGTAGCGGGAGCGGGCCAGCCCGAACGACTCTCCAACTGCCGTCTTGCTCGTATCCAGACAGGTCGATCACGGTGGAGGCGGTACCGGGAAGCTCACCTCCGTCGAGCACGAGGTCGACGCCTTCGCGCAAATCGATAGGGATGTCTTGCAAGCGGCGTGCATCGGGTGCCCCCGAAAAATTGGCACTCGACTGCGCGGCGGGGACACGCACGGCGCGGAGCGCCGCGACCGGGTCGTGGAATGCCGGCACGCGCAGGCCGAGCAGCGCAGCCTCACCACTGGAGGAAGCGCACGCAAGTGGGAATCGCCGCTGCGGGTTGGGCAAAAGCAGCGTGACCGGACCAGGCAACAGAACTTCGAGCGCGGCGCGTGTGCGCGACCCCAACTCGCCGAACATCTCAAGCGCCGGTTCCAGCGCGAAGAACATGACGGCGGCGGGCTTGAGTGGGGGCCGTTGCTTGAGCTGATAGATGCGTTGCACGGCAATCTCGCTCTCGGGGTTGCAGGCCAGGCCGTAGACGGTGTCGGTGGGTATCACCGCTACGCCGTCGCCGACCAGACATCCAGCCAACCGCGCGGCATCCGCAGGGGTTAGATTCACGCGCACCGGCCGGGGATGACGGACGTGGCACTCACAAGCGCTCCCCAACGACTACACGCTCGATACCCGCGAGGTCGCGCTCGGCGCGCACCGCCGCGAAGCCCGCGGCTCGCATCAGCTCGCTGACCGCGGACGCCTGCCCGGCGCCGACCTCGAGCGCGAGCGTACGCACCGTTACACGCTCGCCGGCCTGCGATACCAGGTCGCGAATCACGTCAAGACCATCTGAGCCGGCAAACAGCGCACCGGCAGGCTCGTGGCGCAGGATCTCCGGCTGGAGCGTCGCCCGGTCACCGTCGCGCACGTAGGGTGGGTTTGAGAGCACGGCATCGAACTCGTCAGGCCCACCGGAGAGCAGGTCGGCGCGCAGCCAGCTCACATCGACGCCGAGACGCTCCCCATTGACACGTGCGAGCTCCAGCGCGTCGGCACTGATGTCGCTGCCCGTTACACGCAGATCTGGGCGCTCATCCTTGAGAGAGAGCGCCACGGCGCCGCTCCCGCTGCCCACATCCAGCACACGCGCACCCACGGGCAACGTGAGAGCAACTTCGACCAGCAGCTCGGTCTCCGGACGTGGGATCAGGGCTCGGTGGTCGACCGCCAGCTCCAGGTGGCGGAAGTGGCGACGCCCGAGAATGTAGGCGACCGGCTCGCGCTGCACCGAGCGTCGCCTGACGAAATCCTGGAAGGTGCGTACCGCTGGGCCCGCCACGGTGAGATCACGGTCGATGAACAGGCGCTCGCGGGGCACGTCGAGCGCATGCGCAAGCAGCACCTCGGCGTCGAGGCGCGGCGTTTCACAGCCGGCTGCCGCGATCGCCGTTACGGCTCCGTCGAGCGCGTCGCGAACCGACGTGCCGCGGGTTGGCGCTGTTTGAGAGCTGTGCGTCATCGTGGATTCCGCTCGTGGATAGCGACGCTTGAGAGTGGAGCACGCCCCGAGCGCACCGTAGCCTCAGACCGCCGTCTGCGCCTCCAGGCGCCTGCGCTTCTCGTCCGCCTGCAAGGCGTTGGTGATCTCCTGCAGGTCCCCTTCGAGGACCTGATCGAGGTTGTGGACGGTGACCTTCACGCGGTGGTCGGTGACGCGCCGCTCGCCGTAGTTGTAGGTGCGGATCTTCTCCGCTCGGTCGCCGGTGCCGACCTGCGAGCGACGATCGGCGGCAAGCTCTGACTGTTGCTCAGCCAGTGCGCGCTCGTACAGACGCGCGCGCAGCACGCGCAATGCCTTCTCGCGGTTCTGCAATTGCGACTTCTCGTCCTGCATCGACACCACGATCCCGGAGGGCTTGTGCGTGATGCGCACCGCGGAGTCGGTCGTGTTGACCGACTGTCCGCCCGGACCCGAGGAGCGATAGACGTCGATCTGCAGGTCGCCCTGGTTGACCTCAACGTCGACGTCCTCCGCTTCGGGCAGCACGGCGACGGTGGCGGTGGAGGTGTGGATGCGTCCCTGGGACTCGGTCTGAGGGACGCGCTGCACACGGTGGGTGCCACCCTCGAACTTGAAGATCGAATACGCGTTCTCGCCCTTGACCGCGAACGTGTACTTGCCTTCACCGATCTCCAGCGGCTCGGGCTTGAGACTCGCGCGCTCGGCATAACGAGTGAGCATTCTGTATACGTCGCCGGCCCACAATCCGGCCTCGTCCCCCCCAGCCCCGCCCTGGATTTCAACGATCACATTCTTCTCGTCGTTGGGGTCGCGCTCGACCATCGCGAAGCGGATCTCCTCCTCCAGCAACTCGATCCGCTCGCGAGCGGCCGTGAGTATCTCGCGCAGCTCTGAATCCTCGTCGCCTTCGGAGAGCATCTCCTCCGCTCCGGCCGCATCGTCGCGCGCAAGTCGCCACTGCTCGGCCAATTGCGCGGCGGGTTGCAGCTGGCGATAGGCACGCCCCACTTCGGCGTAGCGTTCGCGATCTCCGATCACATCGGGGTCGGTCATCTGCTCGCCGAGCTCGGCAAAGCGCGCTTCGATCTGCTCGATCAGGTCTTCGATCATCGCCCCAGCTTACGGCGCGGGGATGCAACTACCTGCTCGTGGGCCCAACCAAAGGCCTACGACAGCGGCCGCCACAGGCCACGATCCGCCCGCCGGCCCATGGCCACACCTCTAGGCCACGACCTCCACCCCAACGAGGTCGGCGGCATCCATGCTGCCGGGTGTCTCCAGGGCGAGCACCGCCTCGAGCGAGGCGATCGCGACCGCGAGCTGGTCGAGGTCGGGCTCGCGCGTGGTGAGCAACTGCAGCTTCAGTCCGGGCCACATGATCGCTTTGACCCAGCCGCGGTTGCGGTTGCGCCCGGCGAACTTGATGATCTCAAACGAGATGCCCGCGATCACCGGCACGCCGAGGATGCGCGTGGCTACCAGCCAGTACCAGGCGGGCAGCCCGACGGCGCCGAACACGAAGATTGACACGACCATCACGATCAGCAGGAAGCTCGTGCCGCAGCGGGGGTGCAGGCGCGAGAAGCGCTGCGCGTTGACCGGCGTCAGCGGCAGGCCGGCCTCGAAGCAGGAGATCGTCTTGTGCTCGGCGCCGTGATACTCGAACACGCGCCGCAGGTCGCGGATGCGCGAGAGCGCCACCATGTAGCCGAGGAAGATCGCGGTGCGCACGAGCCCCTCGACGATCCAGAACAGCGCCGAGGAGTGCAGCTGACCCTTGATGAGGCTTGTCAAGCCCAATGGGAGCAGAAAGAACAGTCCGATCGCAAACGCCACCGCGACGACGATCGTGCCACCCCACACGGCCGAGGAGATCTCCTGCGGGTCCTCCTCAGCCTCGCCTGCCGGAAGCTGCGCGTTGGCGGAGATGCCGAGCGCCTTGAAACCGATTGCAAGCGAACCGCCCAGCGCGACAATTCCGCGCAGCACGGGCACGCGCAGCCAGCGGTGGCGAGCCAGCGCCGAGGTGAGCTCGAACGTCTCCACCTCGATCTCGCCCAGCTCCTCCAGCTCGCCGAGATCCTCCTCTTTGCTGAGCTCGCCCTCCCTCCGCAGGGCGGCCTCCAGCGCCTCTAAGACGTCCTCGCGGTCCGCTCCTGCACCGTCTGCGGGCACATCGGTTGTGGCGGCCTTCGGCTTGCGAACGGCCACCGCCCAGTGACGCACGCCACGCATCATCACTCCCTCCAGCACAGCCTGACCGCCGAGCGGCGCGTCGCGGCGGGCTGTCAGCTCGCCGTCGGGGAGTTGCGCGACATTGGGGCTGCTCGCCGGACGGGTGACGTCCCCGGTGGCTGTCGCTTGGAGGTTGCTCGCCTGCACCCTCCCACCGACGACCGGGCGAGAGGACATCGTCCTACTGTGGTCGCACTTGAGCCTGATCGCCACCGGTCTGCGCGTTGCGCAAACGTCCCTTGGCGACTCGGCGTTGGAAGCGCTCGACGCGTCCACCCGTGTCTATGAGCTTCTGCCGTCCCGTGTAGAAGGGGTGGCAGTTGGAGCACACCTCAACGTGGATCTCCTCTTGGGTGGCCCGCGTGGTGAACTCGTTGCCGCACGTGCAACGCACGTGCGCTTGAACGTAGTTTGGGTGGATCGAAGTCTTCATGCTCAGGGCATTCTAGCGGCTGGCGCGCGACTCAGGAAGCGGCAGGCGCTGGCGTTTGCGTGACCTGCCCCGGGAGCGCCGGCTGCAGGCAGCGCTGTGTGCGCGTTTCGGCGCGCTTGAGCACATGGCCTTTGTCGCCCAGCCAGCGGAAGCGCACGACCGCCCGGTAGGCGGCGGGAGCATCGAGGTTGGTCACCTGCTTGACGTACTTGTAGATCTGCACGCCGGTTTCCGAGCGCTGCCACACGCCCAAACCTGGGGCAATGATCGTGTGGTAGCTCGTTTCGCCGCTGAGGCGCTGTTCCAGTTCGATGTGCATCGCCATCCGCTGCGTCGCGCCGGTGGCTGTCATTTGCGCTGTGAACGTTGCCGAGCGTTCGCTCTGCACAGTCGAGGTGGCGCACTGTTCGAGCGTGACCGAGTAGCCGACCCCCGACGTGGCAGGAGGCGCCGTCATGTCGCGCCTGGGGCCACGCGCGAACGCCCCCTGCGCGCAGCAGAGCACCGCTAGCGCACACGCCAAGATGAGCGTCGCCTTCACGGCCCGAGTGGGTTTGAACGTCGTCCTTGCCATTCACAAGCCTCTAACACCAGGGAACACGGTGAGTTTCGGCACGGCGTGACGCCGCGCCGAAGATTGTCGTCAGCGGAGAAGCTGGTTCCAGCTCAGGTGATTTGGTAGAGGGGGCCGTCGCCACCCTCTGGAGTGGTCAAGCGGCCACCCTTGGCGGTGATCGCTCCGCACTGCACACAGTTGGTGTAGTTGACGATCACGTCCACGCTGCCGTGCTCGGGGGCGTCCTCGGGGATCTCATACACCCCGGCCGGGCACATCCAGCGCCATGTTTCGGCCAGCTCGCGCGGCACGTGTTTCTGCACACGGATGTGGTTGGGCGCGTCGTCGCGGGTGGCGTTGCCGGTGATGAACACGCTGGAGAGCTTGTCGAAGGTGTACTTACCGTCTGGCTTGACGTAGCTGTCCTTGGTGTTGCCGATGAACATCGGCTTTGAGTCGTTACGGTGCCACGCCGCACGGCCGGGCAGCTTGCCCTTTGTGATCTGCTGCATGCCGCTGAGCGGGCCGCCGAGGAACAGGCCCTTCTGCAGCGGCTGACGCGCGTTGCGGACCTCCCACATCTCTTTGCCCACAGACGAGCTCTCGATCGCCTGCTCGTAGTTGGAGAAGTCGCGGCTGCCGCGCTTGATCGCCGCGTAGATCGACTCGGCCGCGAGCATGCCCGACTTGATGCAGTGGTGCACACCCTTCAGCGCCATCGTGTCAACCATGCCGCCTGAATCGCCGACGAGCACCGCGCCGGGCATCGACAGCTTCGGCATCGACCAGTAGCCACCACCCGGCAGCGCCTTCGCGCCCCAGGCGACACGCTCGCCGCCCTCGAGGATCCCGCGCACCAGCGGGTGGCACTTGAACGTCTGCAGCAGGTCGTGCGCGGAGGTGGTCGCGTCGGCGTACTCCAGCTCGACCACGAAGCCGATCGACACGAGGTCCTCGCCGGTCTTCTCGTCCTTCATCGGGTAGATCCAGGTGCCGCCGATCTGGCCGTACTTGGTGGAGATCTTCAGCGGCCAGGGGCCCATCGTGTGGATCAGGCGGTCCAGCGGCTTGGGGACCTTCCACACCTCCTTCACGCCAAGCTCCCACACCTGCGGCTCGCGGCCCGCACCGAGGTCGAACTCGCGGATCGCGGCACCCGTCAAGCTCCCCCAGCAGCCCTCGGCGAGCACTGTCGCGCTTGCCTTGATGTCGGTGCCGGGCTCGAAGTTGCCGAGCGGCTCGCCGTCCTTGCCGCGGCCCTTGTCGCCGGAGCGCACGCCCACGACGCACAGGTCACCGGAACCGGATCCCGCCGCACCGGAGCCCTCGACGATCAGTTGCGTGGCGGAGGTCTCGGTCAGGATGTAGGCACCCGCCTCCTCTGCCTGGCGCTGCTGGTAGCGCGCGAGCGCGGACACCGACACGACCTCGTTGCCGTGGTTCTTGAACGGCGGCGGCGTGGGTATGCGCATCGACATTTTCGAGGTCGGCGTAAGGTAGACCGCCTCCTTGGTGACCTCGCCGAAGGCGAAGCCCTCCGTGCGCCACTGCTCGCGGGTCAACTCGGGGAACAGCTCCTGCAGCGGCCCAGGGCGCATGACCGCGCCGGAGAGGTTGTGCCCGCCGCAGGTCTTGGCCTTCTCGACCACCGCCACCGGCACTTCGCCGAGGCGCTCCATCGTCTCGGGGTCGTCGCCGAGCAGTTGCAGCAGGCGGTTGGCGCAAGCCAGGCCGGCGGTGCCACCGCCGACGATCGCAACGCCAACCTCGATCAGCTCGTCCTCGGGATCGAGGCCGCGCTTGACGAATTCCTTGGGGGAGTCCACGGGCGGCGGGAAGGCCGCGGGAACGACCGCCCCACCTGCCCCCCGCGATGGGGGGTTGCTTGAGCCGTTATGAGATGACATCGCCAGATTCTCCTTTTCGCTCACGCATCCGCCCGCAACCCATCATTTACTCGGCTTTCTTGGCCTTCACGGCCTCGGTGAGCTTGGGCAGGATCTTGTTCAGATCGCCCACGATCCCGAGGTCGGAGAATTCGAAGATCGGCGCGTTGGAGTCCTTGTTGATCGCGACGATGTTCTCCGAGGACTGCATCCCCACCTTGTGCTGGATCGCGCCGGAGATGCCCGCCGCGAGGTACAGCTTCGGTGAGACCGTCTTGCCGGTCTGCCCGATCTGCGCCGCGTAGGGGTACCAGCCGGCGTCCACGACCGCGCGAGTGGCGGCTACAGCCGCGTTGTTGCCGAACGCCGCCGCCAGGTCCTCGGCGAGCTGGAAGCCCTCGGCCTTGCCGAGTCCACGACCGCCTGCGACCAGGATCGAGGCGCCCTCGATGTCCACGTCGGCGCCGCGCTGTTCGCCGCGCGTGACCATCGTGGCCTGCTTGGCGTGCGGGCTCAGCTCGAAGCTGACCTGCTCCACGGGAGCGGCACCCGCGCCGGTCTCTTTGATCTCAAACGCGTTCAGGCGCCCGATCACGATCCCGACCTGCGAGCGGTATTTGATCTCGGAGATCGCGGAGTCGCCGAGGATCGGACGCTCGGCGATCAGCTCGCCGCCCTCCGCCCGCACGGCGGTGACCTCCATCGCGACGCCCGCGCCGAGCCTCGCGGCCAGACCTGCACCGATCTCAAAGCCCAGCAGTCCCCCGCCGAACAGCGCGTAGGAGTAGTCGCCACCGGAGATCGCCGCGCCCATCGCGTCGACGACCGGCTGGGCGAGTCCCTCGGGGCCCTCTGCGATCAGCACCTTCTTGGCGCCGTAGTTGCCGAGCGACGCCGCGAGATCCTGCGGTACGCCCTCGCCCACGAGGATCGCATGAGCCTCGCCGCCGAGCTCGGCGGCGAGCTTGGCGCCCTCAGAGACTGCGCCCAATGAGTTCTTGTTGATCGCGCCTTTGTAGTGCAGCGCGTAGACCAGGATGTTTGCCATTTCAGATCAGCTTCCTCTCGTCGAGCCAGGCGACGATCTTTTCGACGGTTTCGCCCGTGTCCTCGTCCTCGATGATCTCCCCTGCGGCCTTGGCCGGAGGAGCCTTCGCGGCGATCCATTGCGCGGCGGAATGCTCGCCGCCGACCTTCGAGGTGTCCACGCCGACGTCGCCGGCGGTGACGGTGTCAAGCGGCTTCTTCTTGGCCCCCATGATCGCCTTCAGCGAGGGGTAGCGCGGCTCGTTGATGGCGTCGCCGACCGAGATCACGGCGGGCAGCTTGATCTGCACCGTGTCGTAGCCGTACTCGGCCTGGCGCTCGCAGCGCAGGGCCTCTGCCTCGACGTCCATCTTGATGACCTGCGTCAGCGAGGGCATGCCGAGGTGCTCGGCCACAACCGCGCCGATCGTGTAGCACTCGCCATCGTCCGATTGCTGGCCAAGCAACACCAGGTCCGGTTTCTCACGGTCCAGCGTCTGGGCCAGCGCGTAGCCGGTGGCGGCCACGTCAGAGCCGGCGACGGCCGGATCTGAGAGGTGCACGGAGCGGTCGGCTCCGAGTGAGACGGCCTTGTGTAGAGCGCGCACGGCGCTCTCAGGGCCCATTGTGACTGCGACGATCTCCTCGACCGGCACAACGCCGCCCTCGCGGACCTGCATCGCGGCCTCGATGGCGTGCGTGTCGTATGGGTTGAGGTTCTTCTCTCCACTGCGGTCCATGCGCCCCGTCGATGGGTTGATGCGCTTCTCGACGGCGGCGTCCGGAACCTCCTTCACCAGGACGCAAATCTTCATTCAGCTAACTCCTTCAGGGGTCTCGATGGGACAATCCTACCTGAGTTGACTGACGAGTCAATCAGCCAACCGGGAGGGCGTTGCGGGCTTGCGTCGCCGCGGCACCAGCCGGGGTGACACACGGGCGTGCATTACTCGGCGCCGCGGGCAACCGTCGCCTCGCGGATGAAATCAACAATCGCTTGCGTGGGCGCGCCTGGCGTGAACACCTCGGCCACGCCGAGACTCTTCAGCTCCGGGATGTCTTCGGCGGGAATCGTGCCCCCAACCGTGACCACCACGTCGTCGATGCCCTGCTCGCGCAGCAGCGCCACCACACGCGGCACAAGCGTCATGTGCGCGCCGGAGAGGATCGACAGCCCCACCGCGTCGGCGTCCTCCTGGATGACCGTCTCCACGATCTGCTCAGGGGTTTGGTGCAAGCCCGTGTAGATGACCTCCATGCCCGCATCGCGCAGCGCGCGCGCGATTATCTTCGCGCCGCGGTCGTGGCCGTCGAGGCCGGGCTTGGCAACGACCACGCGGATCTGGTGGGTGGGTCCTGAATCTGTGGTGGGAGACATGAGTCGGCAGGTTAATGGCGGAGGCGGAGTGGCGTCGTGAGAACGTGCAGGGACCGTCAGGTCCCCATCCTCACCAAACCCACCGCGGGGCTCAGACCTTGATTATGACCGCGTCGCCCTGCCCGCCGCCGGAGCAGATCGCGGCACAGCCGAGCCCGCCGCCACGACGGCGCAGCTCGTACACGAGCGAGCCGAGGATACGTGCGCCCGACGCGCCGATCGGATGGCCGAGCGCGACAGCGCCGCCGTTCACGTTGACCTTGTCCTCGTCGATGCCGAGCACCCGGATCGAGTTGAGCGTCACCGACGCAAACGCCTCGTTGATCTCCCACACGTCGATGTCCTCCGCTTTCAAACCGGCCTTCGCAAGCGCCTTCTTGGCGGCCGAGGCGGGCGTGCGCGCGAGATAGGCGAAGTCATCCGCGCTCTGCGCGTGGCAGAGGATCTCAGCGAGCGCCTCCTTGCCGTTCGCGGACGCCCACTCCTCGGAGGCGACCACAAGCGCGCCGCCGCCGTCGTTGACGCCGGGCGCGTTGCCGGCGGTGTGGGAGCCCTCCTTGCCGACCAACCCAGGCAGCGCGGCGAGCTTCTCGAGCGAAGTGTCGCGACGTGGGCCCTCGTCAATCTCAACCACGGTGTCGCCCTTACGGCCTTTGATCGTCACCGACACGATCTCCTCCGGCAAACGCCCCTCGTCGGTGGCCTTCAACGCCAACTCGTGTGAGCGCAACGCCCAGCGGTCCATGTCGGCGCGGGTGATCTCCAGCTCGTCGCCGACCTCGGTGGCCTCGACAAACATCTGCTTGCCCGAGAACGGGTTGGTGAGGCCGTCGTGGACCATCGCGTCAAGCGCCTTCACGTCGCCCATGCGAAAACCGAAACGCGCACCGGGCAGCAGGTAGGGAGCTTGCGACATCGACTCCATCCCGCCCGCCACGCCGATATTGATGTCGCCCGCGCGGATCGCCTGGTCGAGGATCACGGTCGCGCGCACGCCGGAGGCACACACCTTGTTGATCGTCTCGGAGGACACCTCCTTGGGGATGCCCGCCTTGATCTGCGCCTGGCGCGAGGGGATCTGGCCCTGGCCGGCCTGCAGCACCTGGCCCATCACGACGTGCTCGACCTGCTCGGGCTCAACCCCGGAGCGCTGCAGAGCGGCCTCGATCGCGACCGCGCCGAGCTCGGTGGCGTCGAGCGTCGATAGCCCTCCCCCCATCTTGCCGATGGGCGTGCGCGCGGAGCCGAGGATCACTGTCTTGGGCATCGAGGCGATTCTCCTGAGGTTGGGGGAGGTGCGGCCGCGGGGGCCTTGGGGACCTCAATCCTATCGGGCCGGATATTGTGCACGGATCGTGCAGGTCTCCTGGACAGTCGCGCAACCCGAGGCAACCGACGCCGACACGGTGGCGATCGGCGTGTTCACGGGCTCAGAGACGCCGGCCGGGGCACCCGATCAGGTCGGGGAGCTGCTGGCAAGCAGAGAGGCACGGCGCTCGTTCAAGTCCCTCGGGCTCGCGCACGCAGCCGATAAGCGCTGGCTGATCGTGGGGCTTGGCGACCGCGAGGCGTTCACGCCCGAGCGGGCGCGTGTGGCAGCCGCCGTGGCTCGTGAGCGCGCACGGGAGCTTTCCACCAAGGTGCTGTGCTGGCAGACGCCGAGCGCCGAGGAGGACATCGCGGCCGCGCTCGTGCAGGGCACGCTGCTGGCCGACTACAGCTTTGACAGCCACAAGTCCGCCAAAGAGAAACCGGACGCCGACGTCAAGCCGAAGCATCTGGAGGGCCTGATTTTGACCGGTGATGGCGATCTCGCGACAGTCGTCGGCGATGCGAGCACAGTCACCGAGGCCGTGAGCGAAGCGCGCGACCTGCAGAACCGTCCGGCAAACGACCTCACCCCGACCGCGCTCGCCGAGCACGCGCGGCGACTGGGGAGCGAGATCGAGCACCTGTCGGTCGAGGTGGAGGGGCGCGCAGGCATTCTGGAGCGCTCGATGGGCGCGTTCGCAGCGGTGGCGCAAGGCTCTGAGCAGGAGCCCGCTCTGATCACGCTGCGCTACGAGCCACCTGGGGCGAGTGGCCCGCTGCTGGGATTCGTGGGCAAGGCGGTTACGTTCGACAGTGGCGGCATCTCGTTGAAGCCCGGGGCAAAAATGGCCGAGATGAAGTTCGACATGTCCGGCGGAGCAGCCGTCATCTCGGCGGTCGCGGCGATCGCGCGAATCGGCCTCCCGGTGCGGATCGTGGCGGTTGTGGGCGCCACCGAGAATCTCCCAAGTGGACACTCGGTGAAGCCCGGCGACATCGTGACCGCGTCCAACGGGAAGACGATCGAGGTCAACAACACCGACGCCGAGGGTCGGCTGGTGCTGGCCGACTGCCTGTGCCACGCGATTTCCCTCGGGGCCGAGCGGGTGGTGGACCTCGCGACGCTCACGGGCGCGGTGATCATCGCGCTCGGCTCCACATACGCCGGCCTGATCTCCAACGACGACGAGCTCGCCGCGAAGGTCGACGCGGCGGGCGCGCGCAGCGGGGAGATCGTGTGGCGGCTACCGCTGCACGAGGAGTACGAGGATCTGATCAAAGGCAAATATGGCGACCTCGACAACGCGCCGGAAGGACGCAAGGCGGGCACGATCGTCGGCGCGACGTTCCTGTCGAACTTCGTCGGGGAAACACCCTGGGCGCACCTCGACATCGCCGGGTCGGCCTGGGATCTTGGGCGTGCCTACGTAGGCAAGGGCGCATCCGGGTACGGCGTACGGCTGCTCGTGGACCTCGCGCGCTCTTACTGTCCTTAGATGGACTTCGACCTCTCCCCCGACCACGAGCTGATCCGCCGCACCGTGCGGGAGTTCGCCCACGACGAGGTCGCACCGGTCGCCGAGGAGCTTGACCGCACCAAATCCTTCCCGTATGAGATCGTCGCCAAGCTCGGCAAGCTGGGCATGATGGGGATCCCGTTCCCGCTCCAATACGGCGGGAGCGGCGGCGACACGCTTGCGTATGTGCTTGCCGTGGAGGAGTTGACGAGAGTGGACTCCTCGGTGGCGATCACGCTGTGCGCGCACACTTCGCTCGGCACCCAGCCGATCTACCTGTTCGGCTCGGAGGAGCAGAAGCGCGAGTGGCTGCCGCAGCTGTGCTCCGGCTCGAAGCTGGGCGCGTTCGGGCTGACCGAGCCCGAGGCCGGCTCCGACGCGGGCAACACCCGCACCCGTGCCCACCTGCGGGACGGCGAATGGGTGATCGACGGAGCCAAGCAGTTCATCACGAACGCCGGGACCGACATCTCAGGGGTGGTGTGCATCACGGCCGTCACCGGCGAAGCCTCGGCAGCCGAGGGGAGCGCGGCGGGCGCGAAGGAGATCTCGAACATCATCGTCGCGAATGGCACCCCCGGATACGAGCAGGGCTCCCCGTATCGCAAGATGGGCTGGAACGCCTCGGACACCCGCCCGCTGACGTTCAGCGACTGCCGCGTGCCCGAGCAGAACCTACTGGGCCCGCGCGGGCAGGGGTTCAAGCAGTTCCTGCACATCCTCGACATCGGGCGCATCGGTGTGGCAGCAATGGGCGTGGGGCTCGCGCAGGGCGCGCTTGACGAGGCGCTGGCCTACGCCAAGCAGCGCCGCGCGTTCGGCAAGCCGATCTCAAAGTTCCAGGCGATCCAGGCCAAGCTCGCGGACATGTCCGCGGAGATCGAGGCGGCGCGCCTGCTCGTGTACAAGGCGGCGCGTGAGAAGGACGCCGGTCGCAACTTCACGCTCACCGCCGCGCAGGCGAAGCTGAAGACGGGGCGCCTGGCGGTGCGCTGCTGCGAGGAGGCGGTGCAGATCCACGGCGGCTACGGCTACATCGAGGAGTATCCGGTGTGCCGCTACTACCGCGACGCGAAGATCCTCACGATCGGCGAGGGCACCGACGAGGTGCAGCAGATGGTGATCGCGCGAGCGCTCGGAGCCTGAATTAGCGCGGCTCGAGCACGACCAGGGGTATCTCCCGCTCGGTGCGCCGCTGGTAGTCCTCATAGCCCCCGTAGACGTCGACGACAACCGGCCAGAGGCGCTTGCGCTCCTCTGGATCGGCGACGCGCGCGTGAACGTCGATTCGTTTGGAGCCGATCTGGATCGTCGTGTCGGGGTGAGCCTTCAGGTTGTGAAACCAGCCGGGGTTCTTCGGATAGCCTCCCTTGGAGGCGACCAGCACGACATTGGCGCCGTCGCGCGCGAAGACGAGCGGGCTCGTGCGCAGCTCGCCGCTCTTGGCGCCCACGTGGTCGAGCAGCAGCATCGGTGGAGCTCCGGGGACGCGATAGCCGACGAGTCCGTGCGTGGCGCGATAGATCTTTGCGTGCCCACCCATGAGGCGGGTCAGCAGCGGCCAGTTGCGTTCGGTCCAGCTGAGGTAGTCGATCGCCATCGCCGACTGACTCTATACAGCCTGAGCCGAAACGCTCTCCCGTAGGCTTGCCGCGTGCGAGAGCACGACCTGCGGCCACGGCGCGGCAGGCCGTCCGAGGTAGAAGCCCTGTACGAGCGGAACGTGCAGGTCGATCAGCGTGCTGAGCTCGGAGGGAGTCTCGATCCCCTCGGCAACCAGCAGGCTGTCCACGTGCTCGGCGTAGCTGACAAGCGCCGCCACCAGCGCTTGGCGGTCGTCATCGTCGTCGATGCCGGTGATCAATGAGCGGTCGAGCTTCAGGTAGCTGGGGTGCACCGTGGTGATCTGGCGCAGGCCCGAATAGCCGGCCCCCATGTCGTCGACGGCCAGCTTGGCACCTCGTGCCCGGAGCGGGTCGATCGCCTGCTGGAGTTGCGCTTCGCTCTGAACCAGGGCCTCCTCGGTCACCTCGACGATCAGGCCCGACAGGTCCACCTGGCTCTCCAGCATGTCGAGCGTGCGACGGTCGAGCAAAACGGGCGCGGACAGGTTCACCGACAGGCACACCCCGGGTGGGCGGGTCTCGAACAGTTCAAGCGCCGCCTTCAGACATGCGCGCTCCAGCAGGTCGCGCTCGCCGAACTCCTCAGCCACTGCCAGCCAGTGCAGGGGGCTGTCGGTACTGCGCCGTCCGAAGCGGGCGAGCGCCTCGTAGGCGTGGATCGCGCCGGTGCGCGGATCGACGATCGGCTGCACCGCCATCGACAGACCCCTGCCTTCGATCAGGTTGTCAAGTGAACGACGGGCGCTGCGCTCCCCGTTGCCGCTGAGCGAACCGCCCACATACGCGGACACCTGACCGCTCAGCCCGCCGCGCTTGGCGACGCGCAGAGCGATGTCGGCGGCTCGCAGCAGCGCTTCTCCGTTCTCGCCGTCGGCAGGGGTTTGGGAGACCCCGACGCAGGCGGAGATCGGGCGCGGATCGTCCTCGCTGCGCGGGGGGAGAGCATCAAGCAGCACCCGGGCAAGCAAAAGCGGCTCGCCGGTGGAGGCGATCACCGCGAACTCGTCCCCACCCAGGCGACCGACTGGGCAGTCGGCGCCCGCGGCCTCGCGCAGGCGCTCGCCGACGGCCGCCAGCAGAGCGTCGCCGGCGGCGTGGCCGTGTGTCTTGTTGATGATCCCGAAGCGCTCGAGATCGAGCAGCAGCAGCGACGCGGGCTTCGAGCGCGAGGACTGCTCGACGGCCTGCTGCAGGATCGTGCGGAAGGCGGTGTAGGAGAGAAGACCGGTCAGATCGTCGTGGTCGGCGTCGTAGCGCGCCTGGTGGAGCAGGCGGTTGAGCTCGCGAGTGAGTCGCCCACTGGTCAGCAGCAGGCCGATCGTCGTGCCGCACAGCGCGGCGTAGTTCAGCGTGAGGTGTCCGGTGCGGACGATCGGGAGCGCCAGTGCACAGAGCACGACGGTGCGCCCGATCCAGTGGACACGCCCGCCACGTGCGAGGACCCCGCTTGCGACCGCCGCCAGCCAGATGATGCTGATGACGCTCACCAGCTCGGTTTGCAGACCGATTATCAGCACGCCGGCCACGCCCGAGAGAGACTCCTCCGTGCGCATCCATGAAAGGCGCGGTGCCAAGAGCTGCAGGATCGAGGTCACCACGATCACCGCGAAGCCTGCGATCCCGGCGCTGCGGTGGGTCAGCAGACCACCGTCGAGAAGGACCAGCGCGATGCCCATCAGTCCGAGTCCCGTGCGAGTTAACGCAGCGGTCCTACGGGCCCTCAGGACGTGAGCGTCGGTGTCGTAGATCGGCATCATGTCGTCAAGGACCATCCGATGTCCCGCGGGAGCACCAACCTGGGGCACGCTCACGTCTTCGACACAATCGCCTGTTCCCTTTAGTTGGGACACATTCGATAGTCGATCTGCGGCCGGCCGAGTCGAGACTTGATCATGCCGCGACGAGGTCGTTCAGCTTGCGATGGCGGAGCGCGTAGCATTGCTGTTGAGATGCCACGCACGGTCCCCCAGACCGAGGAGCCTGCAGTCGGGGAAGGATCCGACCCGCTCACCGCACCCGCCGAAGCGGTCACGCGCGGCGAGAACCGTGGCGTCATCGCCCTCGGCGACTGCGCCCGAGCGTTCTGGCGTCAACCCTCCCCCCCTTACCTGTTCGGGGCCGTGGCGGTCGCATTCGGCCTGCGCCTCGCACAGGGCTCGTGGAGCTGGCGCGACGCTGTGATGGCGTTCGGGCTGGTCGCGCTGACCCCATTTGTGGAGTGGGCGATCCATGTGTACATGCTGCACTCGCCCCCCTTTGATCTGTTTGGCCGCCGCGTGGAGATGTTGACGGCACGCGAGCACCGCGCGCACCACGAATCGCCGGGCGTGCTCGACGGCGTGTTGCTGCCTGTGTACGGAGTGCTCGTATTTCTTCCCACGATCGCGCTTGTGAACTGGGCGCTGTCGTTTCCAATCCATCTCGTGCTTGGAGGCCCGCGCCTGGCATACGCGACAACGGGCGTGCTCGTGAGCTTCGCGATCCTCGCCGCCTATGAGTGGACCCACTTTCTGATCCACACCCCCTACAGGCCCAAACGACGTTATTTCCGAGCGATCTGGCGCAACCACCGCCTGCACCACTTCAAGAACGAGCGCTACTGGTTCGGCGTGACTTCAACCGTAGGCGATCGCGTGATCGGAACGCTGCCCGACCAGCGCACGGTCCAGCGCTCCCCCACCGCCCGCTCGCTGCACAGCCAGCGGTGATGGAGTCTGCCGAGCAGCTGCGGAAACTCATCCGCGACATCCCCGACTTTCCACAGCCGGGGATCGTGTTCAAGGACATCACGCCGCTGATGGCCGACCCTGACGCGCTGGCGCTCGCGGTGCGAGGCCTTGCCGAATATGCGCGTCCGCTCAAAGCCGACTGTGTGGTCGCGGCCGAGGCGCGCGGCTTTCTGCTGGGACCGGCGCTCGCGCTGGAGCTCGGCGCCGGATTCGTGCTGGCCCGCAAGCCCGGGAAGCTGCCGTGGGAGACGGTCAGCGCCGAATACCTGCTCGAGTACGGATCCAACCAGCTCGAGTTGCACACCGACGCGATCGGACCCGGGGCACGCGTGCTGGTTCACGACGACCTGCTGGCGACCGGTGGCACCGCGGCGGCTTTGTGCGATCTGGTCGGCCAGCTCGGCGGTGTGGTCGTGGGCTGTGGCTTCCTGATGGAGCTGGCGTTCCTGGGAGGTCGCGAGCGCTTGGCGCCTCACGAGGCGCACGCGCTGCTTGCCTACGACGCCTGAGTGGATCTCAAGATGCGGCGCCCTACGCCGCGTAGGGTTCAATCGTCTTGTCGGTGCACCCCACCAGCCGGTAGTGGCGGTTGGCGGCGAGCTTGCGCATCACGAGGATCTTGTGGCCGGGACCATTGCAGTACACGACCCCGTGGCCGTAGACGAGCAGAATGTGGTCCTCTCCGGCCCCGGTCCAGATGTAGTTGGTGCCGTGGCTGGCGTAGATCCAGTCGTTGCCTGCTCCGCCGTAGAGACGGTCGACCTGGCTCGTGGGTTGGCCCTCCGCCTGGGAGTCTCCCCAGATCACATCGCCGGCGGGCCCGGCGTGGATCGTGTCGTTGCCGTGCCCCCCGAGCAGCTCGTTGTGCCCGATATTGGCCGGCACCAGGTCCGTCTGTTCGTACTTAGCGGCACATGAGGCCGGTAGACCGGGCGGCAGGGCCACCGCCGAGGCGTCAAAGGCCGTCGCCGGCGGCATCAGTCCCATCGCAGCCGACTTCTCAGGTCGCGCACCTTCTTCTTCGGAGGGGTACGTTTCAGAGGGAGGGCCTTCCACGGTTGCGGGCGACGACGCAGTTTTCTGTGCCCCGCATTCCCGCTCCAGTTGCGACAAGGTCGTGAAGCGGGGACCGTCGCTGATGCCGGGAAAGCCACAGTCGTGGTACTCGCCGCCAGTGTTTGCCCCATCGCAGGAATAGCTGGGGTCGGTGCCGTCGAACGGGTCGTGCCCAGGGCGCCCGTCCAGCGGCCTGTTCTCGTTGGTCGAGTTCTGAAGCAGCATGCCGGTGATCGTCGGCCAGCCGGCGTGGCTGGCCTCCGCGATGCCTGCCACGGGATCGACATTGGGCGTGGTTGAGCGTGCGAGCGCGGAGCCGCACAGCGTTGAGAGCACCGCCAATGTGACCACGCTGAGCGCTGTGCAACGCAGACCCAACATCAGCCCGCGGTAGCGCTGGTCTCTGGCTCGCATGCGGTCATCTACTCAAACACATCGACATGGCGTTTGCGCAGCTTGACTTCAGCCCTCGGCCGCCACTCACTGATGGCGCCACTCACGTGTGCTTGTGGTTGTGCTCCACGACCTGGGCCTCGCTCAGCGCGACTGTCCCTTCCACTGTCTTACCACCGGTAACGGAAACGCGGACCTTCGCCGACAGTCGCTGATGCTGGGCTTTCGCGAGCGCGCTCTTGCCCGCGGCGGTCAGGTGAATGCCGAACGTCGCGCTGTGCCCCGCGGCCAGCGAGTACGACCCCTTGCCCAGGGCCACCGTCTCCTTCTTGGAGGTCGTTTTCTTGCCTTTGCGCTGCTTGACGATGGTCTGTGCGGTCAGTTCGATTGTCCCTGCGCAGTTCGCGTTCGCGCAAGCTATTGACACCGCCACCGAGCCGGCGGACACGGCGATCTTGGAGCCCGACAGCGTGGCAACGGGCGCGAGTGGCACCACCACCGGCAGGGCCATAACCGGCGCTGGCGGCACCGCCGCAGCCGGCACCGTCAGCGTGTTGCTCGCAGTGGTCACGCTCACGCTGTGAGGTTCTTTTTTTACCTGGAGTTCGTTGGTCGCGGTCACCTCGCAGAGCAGCACAGCGCCCTGATCGGCCGCCTGGGCGACGTAGAGGCTCGTGGTGGCCCCTGCGATCGGAGCTCCGTTGCGCAGCCACGCGTAGGTGTACGCAAGCGGTTGGATCCCCGTCCAAGACCCTGTCGAGCAGGACAGTGGGTGGCCCACCGCGGGCGTTCCGGAGAGGACGGGCGCGACCGTGCTAACGGGTTCCTCGCGCACCAGCGCAGCGTTGATCCCCGACGTCTTGTTAGACGCGCTCACCGACACCGGCGTCGCGGACGCAAACAACAGCTCAGGGTCATCGGTGTCTTCAAGGGATTGGTCGTCGTAGATTTGCGGGAGATACAGCACGGCACTTTCTGCGTCCTCCTGCTCAAATACAACGTCAGAAGGGCCGGCCGGCAAGCCGACGAGCGTGTATTCGCCGCCGGCGTCGGTGACTGCCAGAGTCTCCACTCCTTCAAGGCTCCCAGGCACCGCGGAGAGGACGAGAATGCCGGACAGTGGCTGATGGGTAGAAGCGTCGGTTACCGTCCCGGAAATCATGCCGCCCGGCTGCATCTGAGCGCCGACCGTTGAGGTAGTGGCTGAGATTACGGTGGCTTCACTCAACTGCGCTGTTCCACCTGTTGTGCCGTTGTAATACTGGGCAACGTAATTGACGGGATCTTCAAAGCTCGATTTGAATCCAACCTTGTATGTGCCGGCCGCGACCGTTACCGAGTAATGACCAGTCGATTCTTCGGTGGCGGCGGTTGCGGCGCTCTCGTCGGAGTTTGCCGTGTTGTACACGACCACTTCAACGTGGCCGATTCCGGGATGCAACCCAGCGGCACTAGTCACGTTGCCCTCGATCGTGATATTCGCCGCCAACGCACCCGAAGCCGTGACAAGCAGCACGAGGCACCCCAGCAGCACGGCGAGTGCCAGGCGGCTACTGCTGCTTCCCACCGCACACACCGGCGCGGCTCTCCGCGTCACTCGATCTGAAGCGTTGCCGTGCGACATCGGAAACAGCTTGCGCATCAGGACCCCCGGCGTCGTTGGAAAGAAAATGTGCCTTCGAATTCTCAGACTGCCCGCTCCGCGAAGCCGAGCTATTCGAGCGCATCCTAACAGTCCTGTACCAACTGAAATTTGAGCTTCCCTCAAGGGAGTTTTGACGAAATCAACGCCGGTGTTGCTCAAGCAGCGCGGTGGCGGCGCTGGCGGGATCAAGGCGCCGCTCGACCACCTGATCCAGCAGCCGCTTGAACTCGGCGTCCTCGCGCAGCTCCTCCTCCAAGCGCCGGCGCATACGCGCGGTGGCGATCGCGAGCACCTCGTTGCGCAGGTTGCGTCCGCGGCGCTCCTGCAGGGTGCCCGCGCCGAGGATGTGGGCGCGGTGCTCGTCGAGGCGCTCGACCAGCTCGCCGACGCCCTTGCCGTGGGCGGCCTCGGTCTTGACGATCGGCACGCGCCAACGAGGGTGGGTGGGATCGGATTGCCGGTCACCGTCGAGGTTGGCGAGCGACAGCACGCCGCGGATCTCGCGCACCATCGTGTCTGTGAGCGGGTGGTCGGCCTTGTTGATGACGATGATGTCGGGGATCTCCATCACGCCGGCCTTCAGCGCCTGGATCGAGTCGCCGGAGCCGGGCATCAGCACGAGCACGATCGTGTCGGCGTGGTCGATGATGTCGATCTCGGCCTGACCGACGCCGACGGTCTCAACGAACACGTCCTCGCGCCCGGCCGCGTCGAGCAACAGCGCCGCCTGCAGCGCAGCCTCGGAGAGCCCGCCGAGCGCGCCGCGGTTGGCCATCGAGCGGATGAACACGCCCTGGTCGAGAAAGTGCTCAGTGAGGCGGATGCGATCGCCGAGCAGTGCGCCGTGGGTGAACGGCGAGGAAGGGTCGATCGACAGCACCCCCACGCTGTGCCCGGCCTCACGACGGGCCTTGGTGAGCGCGCCAATCAGCGTCGACTTGCCGACGCCTGGGGGACCGGTGAAACCGTAGACGGCGGCTTTGCCGGTGTGCGGGTAGACCTCGCGCACGAGCTCCCACCCCTCGGGGCGGTCGTCCTCCACGAGCGTGATCGCGCGCGCCAGCGCGCGTCGGTCGCCGTCGAGCAGGCGCTGTGCGAGGGTGGGTGCCACGCGCGAAGTATCTCGGGTTCGCCGCCACCGGGGCGCTCGCCCTTTGGCCCGCACGCCCCGGCCGGGGCGGGTCCGTAGGATGCGCGCTCGTGAGACGGCTGCTGCAAGCGCGGCGCACACTGCGGTGGATGCGCGCGAACAACATGCTCAACCGCTACTACGTGCCGCTGGGGGCACGCTGGGTGTGGTTGAAGCTGCGCCACGGCAAGCGTCTGCAGACCGAAGGCATGTGCTTCATCTGCCCCGGCGTGAAGTTCGAGATCGGCAAGGAAGCGACGCTGCGCATCGGGCGCTGGTCATGGATCGGGCACGACTCGAAGATCAGGGTGCACGAGGGCGAAGTGTCGATCGGGGCAAAGACCGTGATGGGCCAGGAGTGCACGATCTCCGCCTACCAGCACGTGTCGATCGGACGCGAGTGCATCATCGCCGACCGGGTGATGCTGATCGACTTCGACCACGGCGTGGTGGAGGTCGAGCGTCCGATCCGCTTACAGGGCATCTACAAGCGCGACGTGCGCGTCGGCAGCAATGTTTGGATGGGTTATGGGTCGTGCATCCTGAGAGGCGTGAGCGTTGGGCACAACAGCATCGTGGGCACGAGCGCGGTGGTCACCAAGAACGTGCCTGAGAACGCGGTCGTGGGCGGGGTCCCGGCGCGGGTGTTGAGGATGCGCACGGCACCGGAGCAATTGCGCTGGGGATAGCTGCGCAGAGCTGCCGGCAAGTGACCAGCGGCGGAGCCATGCAACCGTTACGCAAAGCTGCGTTACGCAAAGCTGCGTAACGGCCTATCGCTTCCCCCGAGCGCATCCTGTACTGCTTCCCCGCGCTCCGTGAGCGCCCAGGCGTTGGGCTCACCCTTGGTGTGACCCTCGCCTTGGTTTTCGATTAGGCCTGCCTGTTGTAGGCGTCGCAGTAGACGCGAGGTCTGGCCCTCATCCGCGATGCCGGCGGCATCGGCGATGTAGCGGTTAGATGGATGGGATCCCTGCCCCTCCTCGGTCGCGATCGTCGCGAGGACCAGCGCGGTGCGGTAGGTGAAGCGAATCGACAGACCCCTGAAGGGATCGTTGACCGCGTGCGGCCTTATCGCAGGGGTGGTTGGCGTGGCTGGTGGGCGCTCAAGCTCGCGGCGGGCCGCCGCGGGACCGAGGTAGGGATAGACGATCATCGCCATCAACGGGCCGAGGAGATCCACGAGCGGTGCGTGGGGCTCCTCCAAAAGCCGGGCGTGGATGACAGACAACGCGCCGCCAACCACTCCCTGTGCCGTCAGCGGCGGCAGCGTCGCCCGCTGCTTGGATTCCTGACGGCCCTCGCCTACAGCTGCCGTGAGCGCTTCGAGGATCCCCTTGCGACGCTCAGAGACCCTCGGTCCCCCTCTGAGCGACTCGACAACACACAAGCGAGCCACACCCGGCTCCGCGTCAAGGCACTCCAGCAATCCGAGCAAACCTCCGCGAACACGAGCGCTCCACTTGCCCTCCGCCTCATAGGCGGGTAGCGCGCTCTCGGCGATCTGTTGCACCGACCAATCCAACGCGGCGAGCACGCACGCTCCGTGATCTTCGAAGATCTCATAGAACGTACGCCGCGAGACACCCGCACGCTTACACACAGCGCCAATGCTCGTGCCCTCCAACCCGTACTCGCTTACGAGTTCGAAGAAAGCCCGCAACAACCGCCGACGCTGCATCTCGGCCACCTGAGCACCACGACGAGCAGGGGCATCCACACGATCAGCGTCATCGACAACCAGATCGCCTGGGACGGTTTGCTCAGCGTGTGCTGGTGGTTTGGAAAGCATTTTTGTTAGCCGGTGACGGCCCAGTCGCCCCTGCCGAACACCACGTCTCCTTCTTTGAAGACTTCTTCTTTCTGAGCTTCTTTCAACGCGATTTCTTGAGAGTCTTCTCCGACCTTCATCACGAAATATGCACCAGACCTACCGGCATGCGATTCACTCGATTCCACGTCGTGTGTGGTGAATATTTCAAATGGGACGGGCCTACCACCCTCATTTACATCTATCGCGAACCTCGTGAATACGCATAGGTTTCCGCTGGCCGCCTTCGGTTCTTTCACGTTACCGGAGCACTCTTTCTTTTCGAACGCTTCCTGGACCGCGGGTTCATCCGTTTTGTGTTCAAACTTTTCTTCTCCTTCGCCTTCTTCCGGCCCGATGGCATGAGTGTGTTCTTCATCGGGCGCCGCTTGCAATTGGATAGGGAACGAGATACTCGCGGTGAGGACACCGACCTGTGGCGCCGATACCGACCACTGTCCCGTCTCTGAGGATCCTGCGGGCAGCGTGCCGCCGGCGGTCCATGGCGAGCCCGTAGCACCAGTGGGTCCAGCGGGACCAGTCGCGCCTTTGGCGCCGGTTGATCCGTTGAAGCCGTTGGTGCCGGCTACGCCTTTTTCTCCGAGGGCTCCTTTTTCGCCTGGAGCGCCAGCTTCTCCCTTTGCGCCGGTTTCACCCTTCGCGCCAGCCGCCCCGGCAGGACCTTGCGCCCCGGCGGGGCCCGCTGGTCCCTGCGCCCCGTTGGCACCGGTCTTACCGACGAGCGATTTGAGCACCCTTGGGTTGATCTGTTTCGTGCTAGTGATCACATATTTACTGGCGGCGTACGCGCCACCGCTCATCGCGAACACAAGCGCGAGCGTCACCGCAACGTTGGCGTAAGTCAAATGCTTTCTCATCCTCAGCATGCCCCTCCACTCCCTCTATCAAATCGTTTCCATAGAACCAACACACCCACCTCAATCATTTCTTCTTACCGTGCGTCTTCCGCTTGCTCACCTTTACCTTCTTGGCTTTCTTGGTCTTGTGCTTCGGGCAACCGGTCGTCGTGACCGGCGTTGATTGTTTGATGCTCATGCCGTTGGCGCCGACGAATGTGGTGGGCATCAGCAGCTTTGCGGTGCAGAGGTTCGCGTTGGCGGCGAGCGCACTATCGGGACCCTGCGGTAGTTTCAGTTCGTACACTCCGATCGGGACATCGGGGATCGTCCTGAAC
>JBAWFB010000199.1:0-11612 GCA_049591495.1 Solirubrobacteraceae bacterium | reverse complement strand
AGCGTCGGGTGGGCCACGAAGCAGGTTGGCAGCGCCGCGAGACTCGACCCTCCGGGCATCGTGAGATCGAGCGTGAGCAGGTCGGGCTTGAACTCTCTCACCGCGCGGATCGTCGAGGGAACGTCGGCGGCCTCCGCGACCACTCTGAACTCGCCTGTCTCACGCTCGAGCACGGCACGAATACCGTCCCGCACGACCGTGTGGTCGTCGGCGATGATCACGTCGATGGGCCGGCCGGCGCCGGGAGCTTCTGTGGCCATGCGCGGCTAACCGTACCGGCTGGCTCGGGCGTCTTCGTGCTGGTCGCCGGGAGCGCCGAAGCGAGGTGTGTGCTCACAAACTCGACCGTCCAAGCTCGCCGGCACGTTTGGGACCACACGAATCGGCACCTTTGGGACGACAAGATCGGCACCTTGTGCCCTACAGACAAGCGACCTAATGGGCACCATCATTGTGTGCGTGATGCTGCAGCTCTTCCAAGTAGCTGGGCGCGTCCCGCCGAAGCAAGTGGGCTGTGTGCCCTGGATGCGCGCTGGCGTAGCTGAGCGCGCCGAGCCGATGGATGGCGCGATCGGCGGCGGGGAGCGGGGCGATGGTTGACCTTGGTGTGGCGATCGCCTGGATCGCGATCTCCGCTGCGAGCGCGAAGGGACTTTCGGCTTTCGCCCGAGCGGCGAGGACGAATGACACCGAAACCGAGCTGGCGGCGTTCGCCGGCGACTGTGTCCTGGTGGACGATGGTCCGCTGCACGCGATCGGAGTGTCGCCCCGTCTGTTGCACGAGAGCCGATGAGGCGCACAGCCGCGGATGCTGACGTGGCCACCCTCTAGGCCCCGAGGCGGGTGGGATCTGGCCGAAATATCACGGCTCCACGGCGTCCCGTCGGCGGTCGGCCCTAGAATCGCGCGTATTCGGCGAGCAAACGCCGAGCCACCACCGCCAGCGTCGAGAGGCGTCCTTGCTTCCCAAGTCTCACCGACTGCGGAGAATCCTACTTGCTTACACGGTCAACGAACTGGGGACCTGGTTCGGGTACGTGGCGCTGGCTTTGGGTGTCTACGATCACACCCACAGTGCGCTGGCCACCGCCGGGCTGTTCGTGGCGAGAGGTCTGCTGCCGGCGCTGCTGGCGCCGGTGTTGGTAGCCCGCACCGAGCGCTCTCTTCGCGGCGGACGACTCGCTCTCCTGTATGTGCTGGAGGCGCTACTCACCCTGGGCCTAGCGGCCCTGCTCTGGCATTTCTGGCTTGCGGGCGTGCTCGTGCTCGTGACGATCGACGGTGTGGTGGCCGTGGCAGCCACCGCCTTGATGCGTGCCTCGACGGCGCGTGTGGCAGTCGACGAGGCGCTCGCGGACGCCGGTGGGGATCTCGATCCCCAAACGCAGCAGGCGACGACCGAGACCGCTCAGCGCCAGGCGAACGCGGCGTTGAACTTCGCTTTTATGGGGGCGCTTGCCGCTGGACCCGCGATAGCAGGTGGGCTCGTGCAGGTGGTTGGGGGTCCGGTGGCGTTGCTGGTCGACGCGGTTACGTTCTTTGTCTGCGGAGGGCTGTTGGTGGGGCTGAGCACGCACATAGAGGAGACCGGTGCCGATTCGATCCGTATGCGTCTGCTCGCGGTCGTGGAGCACATGCGCGCGGTGCCGGTGCTACGTGCACTGCTCATCACCCAAGCAGTTGCGCTTGTGTTCTTTGCGTCAGTCGAGCCTGTGGAGGTGCTCTACGCGAAGTCCACCCTGAAAGTCGACGGTTTTGGCTATGGGCTGCTGCTGGGCACATGGGGTGTTGGCGCCGCGCTCGGAGCCGTCGTGTTCGCCCGCTCCGTGCGCCGGCCGCTCGGACCGATGCTCACCGGCGGAACGTTCCTGGTGGGTATCGCATATCTGGGGTTTGCGGTGGCTCCAACGCTTGCGATCGCCTGTGGCGCGGCGGTCGTCGGCGGCATCGGGAACGGCATCCAGTGGCCTTCGCTGATCAGCGCTGTGCAGCAGCTCACGCCTGCGGCGCTGCACGGTCGCCTGATGAGCGCGGTTGGCTCGCTGAATGCGCTCTGCCCAGCGATCGGATTCATCCTTGGTGGCAGCATCGCCGCGTTGGCTTCGCCGCGCCTCGCGATGGGCGTGGCGGGAGCGGTCGCCACACTCGCCACGCTCGCATTCCTGCGTCTGCCGATCCGCGGATTGCAGTCTGGGAGCGAAGCGCAAGCAAGCGTTGTTGGAGAGCCGGAGCTGGTGACGTCGCCTCGGTGAGCGCTTGCCCGCATGGCGTGTGCCCGCATGGCGCAGTCTCTACAGCAGCCCGTGCCGCGCGTGGCGGACCGCAAAGCTCACACGCCGGTATCGGCCGGACATCCAACGGCCCTTAAGTACGACACCCTGTCGGCCGTTAAGGACTACAGACACTCCCTTCGTCTTGCGATGAGCATCCCCCGACGACACATCTACCGGCTCTACCTGGCCAGCCAATGGATTCTCCTGGCGGGCGCTGTCACCGTGGCCGTGCTCACGTCGCGCGCGGCGGACTGGCAGCCGATAGAGCTCGTTGCCATGCTGCTGGTGCTGAGCGTGGTCGGAGAGTGGTTGACCATCACGATGGGCAGCCAAACCGTGTCTGCCGGATTCGTGGCGCTGGTGCTGGCGATGACGCTGCTCGGCCCGGCCCCGGCTGTGGCGATCGGGATCGTCGCGATCGCCGCTGACTCGCTGGCGCGGCGCACCTCGCTGGTGGTGTGCTTGTCGAACCTGACGACCTACTCGGTGTATCTCGTGCTCGGGGCTCTGCTCAGTCGCGCGCTGATCGGACACTCTCACGTTCAGACCGTGACCTTTGCGTTCGTGGTGTTTGGCGTGTTCATAACGACGAATCTCCTCAACTTCGCGCTGATCGCGATTCACAAGAGCGTGCTTCAGGAAAAGTCGTTCATCAACCAGGTGCACACCGTTCTGGTGCCGGTGCTACCGGGCCAGCTGGCCGCCGCTGTGCTCGCGGTGATACTGGCGGTCGCGTACACGAAGATGGGCTACCCCGTGCTGTTGAGCCTCGTGCTGGTGCTCATCATCTTCCAGTATCTCGCTCGTGCCCTGTTGCGCTCCGAGGATCGGGCAGAGCAGTTGGAGGCTCGTTCTGTGCGGCTCGCGTCGATGCAGCTGGGTGTGCTCGTGACGCTCGTGGAGACGCTCGCGCTGCGAGATCGCATGACCGCACGACACGCGGCTGCTGTGGCACGTTATGCGCGCGCCCTGGCACGCGAGCTGGGTTGCGACGATGCCAGCCAGGATCTCGCCCACACCGCGGGATTGCTCCACGACATCGGCAAGTTCGCGCTGCCGGACCGCATCCTGCACGCCGAGATCCTCTCCGACGATGACTGGGCGGTGGTCCGTCGCCACCCGCAGGAGGGCGCCACGCTCGTGGGACGCTTGGACGGCTACGGCCCGGTGGCAGACGCGATCCTCTACCACCACGAGCACGTGGACGGAAGCGGATACCCGGCGGGGCTGATCGGCAATGAGATTCCGCTGGCTTCGAGGATCATCGCGGTGTGCAGCGTGTACGACACCATGACGGCCCGCGACTCCTATCGCTCGCCGATGACCCCGCAGGACGCGATCGCCGAGCTGCGGCGCGTGGCGGGACGCCAGCTTGACGCAGAGATCGTCGACGCGTTCATCGCGATGCTCGAGCGCGAGGGTCCTGTGACGTTCGCGCACGGCGACGACGCCGACTTCGAGGCCGAGCTGGCTTTCGAGCGGCGCACACGGGCGCTGGCCCAGCCGACAGCGCGCTAGAGCGCGCGAAACCAAGCTCCCGAGCAAGCGAGACCCGGCTCCCGAGCAAGCCCGCCGCGACGACTCGCTGACCCGCATAGCAACTTGACCCCGGTGGGGCCTTGCGGGTCGGGCTTAAACATCAAGGGCGCCGCGAAGCAGCGGCGCCCTTGGTCCAAACGCACCTCCTCAAGGGGCGTTCGGGATATCTACCTTCAGGCTTTGAAACCCATTGAATGCTCCTTCCGTCGCGCGGGCGGCCCAACACACCGTGCGACGGCCTCCATCCTCAGCCAAGCACGACTAGTGTTGAGTAGGTTCGCGTAGCATAATAGAGATATTGGACGAATTGTCCACTTCGTACAAGTGATTGCACGCTCGCTTGCAGGGAGAGGGCTTTCGGCCTCGCAAACGACGGGTTTCCCCCTTTTTTAGGCCGGTTTGTGCGCTTGGTTGCCCGTTTTATGCGCCTCGCGCGCGGGCATCCTCCTCGGTCAAAGGTCCACAAAGCTGCAGGATCCTCAACCTTTGCGCTCAGGTTGCCGAATATCGATGCATATGGGCGCTGGCCTCAGTGGCCGGCTCTCCCAGGCAAGCGCCGCGAGGCGAACTCGATCCACGGAGGCCGCGATGCCCATCACACCCGACTCCAATCACGAGCACCAGCTCATCTTCACCAGCTCCCAGGCCGCGCGCTACCTTGGCGTGTCGCTGGCCACGATCCGTCGCTGGACCGACGCGGACTACCTGACCGGCTATCGGACGCCGGGCGGACAGCGCCGCTTCTCGCGCCAGCAGCTCGACGGGTTCGTCGACTCGCTGCAGCGCACCGGCGAGAAGCCGAAGTCCCATCGCAGCGTCGCCTGAGAGCGGCGAGCGCCAGCGGCGTTGGCGCCACCCGAGGCTCTGCCAGCGGCGCCTGTCGACGCGTGAGAAGCCTGCTCAGCGCGCCAGCCGGCCGAACTTCTCGCGCAACCTGCGATAGAACGAGGAGCCCGGCAGCTGTGCGATGATGCCGGCGTCGTTGACGAAACGAGCGTCGAGCCTCGCGCCCGGCGCGATCTCGCACACAGGGCGCCCGTCGACCGACACGTCGAGCGCCTCACGCGAGCGGTTGAGGATCTCCAAACGGTCTTTCGGAGCGGCCACCAACGTGCGCGCGGTGAGCGAGTGGGGCGCGATGAACGACACCACGAACCCTTCCACCCCCCATGCCATCACCGGGCCGCCGTTGGCGAGGTTGTAGCCGGTGGAGCCCGCCGGGGTGGCCACCACCAGCCCGTCGCAGCGCACGCTGCCGAGTTCCTCCCCGTCGAGCACGTAGGCGATCTCGGCCACGCGCTGGCCCACCTTGCGGTGGATCGCCACATCGTTGATCGCACGCTCCACCCCCGTCGGCGTGTCGAGCAGGATCGCGGGCAACCGCAAAAGCTCGAAGTCGCCCGCGAATGCGCGCCGCGCGCCGTCGGCGAGCTCGTCGGGCTCGATCGTCGCGAGGAACCCGATATCGCCGAAGTTGACCGCGAACACGGGCACTCCAGTGCCCGTGTAGCGGCGCAGGGCACGCAGAATCGTGCCGTCGCCGCCGAGCACGATGCAGAGGTCGACCGTGTCGTCCTCGGGAGTTCCCACCACCATGCCCTCGCGTGCGAGCAGACCGTGCTTGTCGGTCTCGTTGCGATCGAAGCGCAACGTCACGCCCGCCTTCACCGCCGCATCGACCAGCGCCTCAAGCGCGCCAGCGGTTTGGGCGGGGCGGTTGTGGGTGAGCACCGACACCTCACGCACGCCGGTCGCGGGCAGCTCGCGCGCCGGCGCGTCGATTCGATCCACTTGCCCGCTCACGGCTCCACCTCGCGCGCCATCCGCTCGAGCGCGCCGATCCCGTCGGCTCCACCGGTGCGGCCCGGCTCGGCCAGCCACACGAACGTCTCGAGATTGCCCTTGGGACCGGGCAGCCCCGAGGAGCGGTAGCCGAGCACGGAGGCACCCAGCTCGAGTGCCGCGGCGCCCACGTCGAGAAGCGCCGCGCGCCGGTGCTCGGCCGAGCGCACAACGCCGCCCTTGCCGACCCGCTGGCGCCCGACCTCGAACTGCGGCTTGACGAGCGCGAGCACGTCGTGGCGATCGGCCAGGCAGCCGAGCACCGCTCCGAGCACCTTGCGCAGCGAGATGAACGACACGTCGAGCACGGCCAGCTCGGGAACGTAGGGCAGCATCTCGCGCGTGAGCGAACGCGCGTTGGTGCGCTCCAGCACTCGCACGCGTGGATCGCTGCGAAGCGCGTAGTCAAGATCGCCATAGCCGACGTCGACCGCGACCACCTCGGCGGCACCTCGCTGCAGCAGGCAGTCGGTGAAACCACCGGTGGAGGCGCCCACGTCGATGGCGTGCAGACCCTGCACGGCGATATCGAATGCGTCGAGTGCGTTGGCGAGCTTGACCCCGCCACGCGACACGTAGGGCGCACGCTCGCGCACGCTGAGCTCAGCGTCGAATGCCACCAGCTCGCCCGGCTTGAGGGCCCGCCGGCGATCCGCGCCGACCATTACCTCACCCGCCATCACCGACGCAGCGGCACGGGTGCGCGAGGCGAACAGCCCGCGGTCGGCCAGGAGAGTGTCGAGACGTTGCTTGGTGGGCATCGCGTTGATAGAGACGGTATCCGCTGGGGAGGCCTGCGGCGGGCTGCGCACAGCTTGGCGCAAACATCACAAGTTCGAGCTTTCCAAAGAATTCGGCGCATATGTGATGGACATCACATATGGGTAGCGACTGTATAAGCGGGGATTCGTTAGGCGACCGGAGGATTGCGTTTGGGGTCGGTGGGATGCCAGTTCCAGTCATCGTGGGGGAGCGGGAACCAGGCGATGTTGATGCCTGCGGCGTGCTCGGCACGCAGGACTGCCCGCCAGGCCGCTCCGAGCATTTCCCAGACTTGGGTGTGCAGCAGCTTGAAGGTCCGTCCCTCGACGCTGAAGCGTATTGCGATGGCCGCGCGTGTATACACGCCCACCTCCACGTCTGGTGGCGGGGCGTTGATGACTCGCACCTTGGCACGGCCTATTTCTGCGCCCGTTTCGACAGGCGTGCCGGGGGCAGCGGTCTTTGCCTTTCTGAGTTGGAAGAAGCCGGACGGGATTGCGCAGAGTTCGCCGGGGAAGATGTCCCGCGGCGCAATCTCGATGCTGGTGGCATGGATCGTTCGGTGCTTATCGAGGTTGGACGCCGTTTGGAGCAACAGGAGTGGGGCACGTCTGCGGGCTGCGGCACTTTTGATGTGGTACGGCTGAGACTCCTCGATTGCTGCGAGTACGTCCGGCGTCATGCCGTCGGTTGGCGCGGGACCACGAGTGTCCCTGTCGCGGCTCGCGATCTCGGCGTCCCACTTCTTCCAGCCTTCGTACGCCGGGAAATAGGCGTGTTCGAGACCATTGCTCGGGTCGTTGCGGAGGATCATTGCGCAGACGAGATTGTCGAGCGCGGAGCGCGTGTTGTGGATGAAGTCGCCGAGGATTGTGCCCCAGCGCGGGTGCGGGGGCTCAACGGTTCCGCGCCTGATGATGGTCCACTCATCCTCGGGTTGCGGGTCGAAGGGGACGGCGGCATCGAGATTGTGTTCGGTGAACGCTCTCGCCTCCACGTCGATGGAGTCCAGATGCTCCTTAGCCCGACGGAGCTTGAGTCGGTAGCCGGGCTCGTGTAGGTCTGCCACAAAATGAGACTACTCGCTCCTAAATCTTTGTGTCAAGAGTCTTGACACCCAACAATCTGTCAAGTATATTGACAGTATGGCCGCAGGAAACCGACACGATCCGAACCGAGCCGCGTCTTCGGACTCGCAGTTTTCGCTCATGGAGTTCATGCGGGACTATCCTGACGATGCCGCGTGCCTTGAGCACTTGTGGCACTCGCGCTACTCCGAGGACGGTGAACACGCCGTCTGCCCGAAGTGCGAGCACGAGCGCGTGTTCCGCAAGTACCGGACGGCGCAGGGTCGCCAGTCCTGGACGTGCACCGGCTGCGGCCACCACGTCCATCCGACCGCAGGCACGATCTTCCACAAGTCATCGACGTCTTTGCACTTGTGGTTCTTTGCGATTTACATGATGACGAGCACTCGTTGCGGAGTGTCGGCCAAGATGCTTGAGCGCGAGATCGGCGTGTCTTACAAGACCGCCTGGCGGATGCTGAACAAGATCCGCAACGAGCTGATGGT
The DNA here is from genome assembly GCA_049591495.1 of Solirubrobacteraceae bacterium. GTDB lineage: Bacteria > Actinomycetota > Thermoleophilia > Solirubrobacterales > Solirubrobacteraceae > Palsa-744. The sequence goes on along the minus strand of JBAWFB010000199.1, from coordinate 3,623 downwards.
CGATGACGGCGAGCCGCTACGGGGTGACGTGGAGGTCGATGAGGCGTCTGTGGACGGCAAGCCACGCAAGCCACAGGGCAAGCACAAGTATCTCGCCATAGGACCGTCCAAACGCTCCGAGGCTGCGAAGCTCCGGGAACGTAGTAGAGCAACAGTCTTTGCTGCCGTAGAGCGCGGTGGACGGATCAAGGCGACCGTCCTGCCTTCACGTCGTGGACCGCAACTCCAGCGCCAGGTGATCGAGTGGGTAGAGCCCGAGTCGATCATCATCACTGACGAGTGGCCCGCATACAACGGCATAGGCGACCACTTCATCTCCCATAGTCGAATCAACCACTCTGCGGGCTGGTACGTGCAGGGCGACACGCACACGAATACAGTCGAGGGTTTCTTTGGGCACTTGAAGCCGTCGATCAGGGGTACCTACCGCAGAGTGTCCCACCGCTGGCTACAGGGCTACCTGAACGAGTTCGTTTGGCGGCGCAACGCTCGCTATTCGGACAGGTCGATGTTCGAGACGCTGCTAGGGCTCACGGTCGTATGAGCGAGTCCGAGTCGATCAAGGCGATTCGTCGTGCCGCAAAGCGACGCGAGTATTCCGAGCGACTACGCAAACAGGCGACCACGGACTTGCGCGAGAACATTATGCGCGCCCAGGCCGAAGGCGTGTCTATCGCTCAGATTGCTCGGGAGGCTCGTCTGTCTCGTCAGGGCGTTTACGACCTGCTGGCGGCGCGACCTTCCTAACCATCCGGTCGAAGTCCTCACGCGAGGGGACAGGTATACGATGGCCCGCTGGCGTCGTCTGCTTGGGCTCGTCGGGATTGTGAGCGTCGGCCACGGCTCAGACTAGATCGCTGGGTGAGGCGTTAGGGTCGCTTGAGAATGTCATGGTTGCAGTTGTTACGCAGGACGATCTTGTCTTCGTCCCAATGGAACGTGACCCGATTCTTCATGTCCACGTAAGCCTCGAACACCTTGGGATTGCGAGTTCCCTGTACTGGGTGAGTTTGTAGACTCGGATGCCGGGGATTGGTACCCAGCAGCGAGACGCACTTCGCTATAGCACCAGCTAGCGGCGCCTGCTTGCCGTCAACAAGCCGCTTGAACTGCGCAGGAATGACTAGTTCCGGCACCTACTCTGGATCGCCAAGGAGATACCGGACGGCATCCGTCGGGTTGGCGAAGGTCCGCGTCCGGCTTGCCTCAATGTCCGCTAGGGCCTTCCGCTCTGACGCCTGCCAGTTGATCGACCAGTAGTAGGCCTGATCGGCGGGGATGAAGGTAGGAATCATGGGCGACAAGGTCACGTTGCCGCCAAAGACCATCGTGCCACTCCCGAAGGCTTCGGCCACACTTGCCCCAGACGCGTCACGTGACATGCTTTCGACGATCATTGTCTGCCTCCTCGCTAGTCTTTGGCTTGCTGATGTACCTTGTGGGCCTCAGTGAGCGCCTTTATAAGCTGCGGCACTGCGGCGGGTGCGATAGCCAGCCGGACGATCGGTCTCACCGGAACAAACGGTGGGGGTCCAGCATCGCCATCCGGTGGCATTACGGAGCCGAACAGCATAAACATCGCATTCGGTGCAGCGGCAACGCTAAAAGCGTTGGCGAAATGCACCGGAAGCTCCTCGGCGCCAATCCACGGGGTCGGAATGTTCTGCTCGATAGCCATAGTCCCTATTTCGGCAGCGTGCGCGCGGCCCAGGAGCCCCGCGTACGCTGCTCTCAGCATACCTCGGAACGAATGCCTCATGGATGGTGCGTTGGAACTCCTCGCCAGACCAGCGACGGAATCGTGATTACAGCTCTATAGCCTCTGCCGCGAGCGCTGCCCGTGTAGCCCATACGAACTCGCCGCAGCGATGCACCAGGCCAGCACCGTGCAAGTGTTCGAGAGCGTCCTCCACGTCGATAGGACCGCCGAGTTCAAGCACAAGCTCGCGTATAGACCAGGGTCGTTGCTCGTCCGGCAGGATCAAAAGACCGTAGACAGCTGAGTCACTTACGTGCAGGACCTCGGCTGGGTCTATAGAAGGGTCGTCTTGCATCGGAATGATCTGGGCCCTTTTTAATGGACCGTGTTCGCGAGAATGTTAGGCGGCTTGTTGCTGTTGGTAGAGGTTCTCATATTCGTTGGGTGTGAGCATTCCTAGGGCTGAGTGGCGTCGCTTGCGGTTGTGGAACACCTCGACGTACTCGAAGATCGCGTTGGCCAGCTCCAGGCGGGTGTGCCAGCGTTTGCGGTTCAGGAGCTCTGTTTGCATGCGGCCCCAGAATGCCTCCATCATCGCGTTGTCGTAGGCGTCGCCGACGCGTCCCATTGAGAGTGCGAGCCCGGCGGTCTTGACGCGGTCGCTGAACGCCCATGAGGTGAATTGGCTGCCGCGATCGCTATGTAGCACTGCGCCGTCCTTGGGCTTGCGTCTGGTGACTGCCATTCCGAGCGCGCTCATGACTAGCGACGCGGCTTGCTGGCTGTCGATCGACCAGCCGACGACGCTGCGGGAGTAAGCGTCTAGCACGGCGCAGCAGTAGAGCTTGCCCTCACGGGTGGGGTGCTCGGTGATGTCGGTCAGCCACAGGCGGTCTGGTGCGTCGCGTGAGAACTGGCGCAGTACGAGATCGCCAGTGCCGCCGTTGCCTGGCGGTCCTCGGCGCTTGGCTTTCAAGACTGGAAGCCCCTGCAGGCCAAGGCTGCGCATGATTCCCCGCACGGCCTTTCGGTTCGCCGTGATCTCGTATCCAAAACGCAGCTCTGCGGTCACGCGACGAGAGCCATAGGTGCCCCTTGATGCATGGTGGATATCGCTGATCAGCCCGGCGAGCTGCGTCCGTCGCAGCTCCCTGATACCTGGTGGCCTTCGCTGCCAGTAGAAGTATCCAGAGGGTGCTACTCCCAGCATCCGACAGCAGGCCTTGGCGCTGTGTCCCTGCCCGGCCAGAGCCTTGATCACCGGGTAGATCCTTTTGGGGCGACACGCCCCTGCTGCTCGTCGAAGATCGCGGCAGCCTTCCGCGTCAGCTCGAGTTCCGTCTCAAGCTCACGGATCCGCGCTCGAGCCCGTGAGAGCTCGATGTGCTCGCCGCTGCGGACACCTGGCCGCTTCCCCAGGTCGACTTCGTCTTGGGCGATCCAGCGATAGACGGTCGCTTCTGAGACCCCCAGATCGCCCGCCACCTCACTCGGGCGAGCACCCGTCCGACACAGATCGACCACACCACGACGGAACTCCAAGGGATAGGACTTCGGCATAAAAGCTCCTTTGGCTTATGCCACCCACCCTCTCACAAACACGGTCCACACCCAGGGGCCCAGATCAACGGTCCACACCCAGGGGCCCAGATCAGAAGGTCCGTCCTTTCGGTGCCACGGCCCCCGGCAGTTCGTAGCTGCGCGGGGGCCAACTTATGGGATGCCAGGACCGTAAGCCCGCGTCACGACGGAAGGACCGCGATGATGTCGCTTATACAGTCGCTACCCATATGTGATGGACATCACACAAACATGCGTTCGGGTGAGGCATTATTCCACTCGACCCGAAGTACAGCAGCATCCCTCCTCCCCGAAACGGCCCGCCTCCCCAGCGGGTCGTTTCATTTTAAGCTCTCTCCACAGG
>JBAWFB010000198.1:0-2980 GCA_049591495.1 Solirubrobacteraceae bacterium | reverse complement strand
TGCAAACACATTCTGATTGCTCCGTTTGTCAAATCAGGTTTTCATTCGTCATGCAAAAATCCCGCGCATTTTTCAAATACTGGCTGCCGGTGCTGATTTGGATGGCCGTGATTTTCGCGGCGTCGAGCGACACCCATTCCTATGAACATTCCTCGCGCCTCCTCGTGCCGGTGCTGCACTGGCTGTTTCCCCACATTTCGGACAAGGCGGTTGATCTCGACGTGTTCATCGCCCGCAAATGCGCGCATCTGACCGAATACGCCGTCTTTGCGCTGCTCGTCTGGCGCGCGCTGAACTTTTCGAAAAATAATCTTCCGCCGTGGTCGTGGCCGAAAGCCGGAGGCACTTTGCTGATCGTTTTTCTCTACGCGGCCAGCGATGAAATCCATCAAATCTTCGTGCCCACGCGCACGGCGCGCATCCACGACGTGGTCATTGACACGATTGGCGGCGCAATCGGATTGTTCGCGCTCTGGCTCGTTGGCCGCCTGCGAAAACGCTGGTAAAAGCGCATGAAACGCCCGCTCGCCGCCGTCGTTTCCTGTTACGCAACCGGTTTGCTGCTCGCGGAAATTTTTCAGCCGCCGCCCATTGTTTTATTTTCAATCTCATTTTTCACCCTCGCTCTCGCGATTGTCCTCAAAAAATTCCGGCCAATTTTAATTTGCATTCTCCTCGCGCTTGCCGGCTGGACAAATTTGATTTTTCACACCGCAATCATTTCGCCGGACGATTTGCGTTCTTTGATTGGCAACAAAACTGAAATCGCCCGTGTGCGCGGAACCCTGGTCGCAACGCCGCAAATAAAAATCACTGAACGCCACGGCGAAAACATCATACACTCGCTCGCTCAAATCAAAGTTTCAGAAATTCAGCGCGATGGAAATTGGCGGCCCGCACTCGGAAAAATAATCGTTTCCACGCCGGACGAACTTCCGGCAAATTTCTTTGCCGGCCAGTCCGTTGAAATTTCCGGCGTCATTTCCAAACCGCCGCCACCGCTGGCCGAAGGACTGTTCGACGACCGGGATTATCTCCAAACGCGCGGCATTTTTTACGAACTCAAAACCAGTTCGACTAACGACTGGAAATTGCGCGCACCGACTTTGTCCACGCCGCCATTGACCGACCGTTTTTTGAAATGGGCAAAGCAAACTCTCGCGTCCGATTTGCCCGAAGACCAGTCGCTTCGTCTGCTCTGGGCCATGACGCTCGGCTGGCACACCGCGTTCACCGGCGACATCGGCGATCCCTTTCTTCGCGCCGGCACGATGCATCTTTTTGCGATTGACGGACTGCGCAACTCGCTCATAGCGTCTTTGCCGACGTGATTAAGCTGTCAGAGAAGCCCATCAAAGCCCCCGCCAAGCCCGTCATTAAAAAGCGTCAAGGTCGTTATTGCAAACAGGCGAACATCCCAGACCATTTGCAGGGGAAAGACGGCGTTGGCGACACTTGGACGTGGATTGCGATTGATGCAGACACGAAATTGATCCCTAGCTGGCACGTCGGGCTTCGTGACGCGGAAGCCGCATACCGCTTCATTCACGATTTGAAGGGACGGCTGGCAAACAGGATTCAATTAACGTCTGACGGCCACAGGCCATATCTTCTCGCGGTAGAAGATGCTTTCGGTGCGGACATTGATTTTTCAATGCTCATAAAATTATACGGACGCGAAACTGGAAAAGGCGAAGTCCGCTATTCGCCGCCGGTTTGCATTGGGGCGCGTCGCCGGAAGATTATCGGAAATCCAGACCGCAATCTAATTTCCACGTCGTTTGTTGAACGCCAGAATTTGACGCTACGCATGACGAACCGCCGCTTCACGCGGCTAACGAACGCTTTTTCAAAGAAGATTGAAAACCACAAACACATGATGGCGATTTACGCCATGAACTATAATTTCTGCCGGATTCATCAAACCTTGCGCGTGACGCCCGCAATGGAAAGTGGTATTGCTAACCACGTTTGGAACATTGAAGAAATCGCGGCCTTAAAAAATGAAGTTTGAAAGGAGCCCACTACCTAATTCTTGATTGAATCGGCTTATTACTGTGTTGGAATATGCATGAAATAAAATCTGCATGAATAACAACGCCGCAAAGCAAACATTTATTATCGAAAGCCAAAAAATCTTTTGCTTTCCTTTTTTTATTTTTTCTTCCTTCTCTTCTTTTGTTAAGTTTTCGTCTTTTTTTTTGCCGTGAGAAGGCGAAAAAGAACGTGAGATATAAAGCGATTGGAAAAAACAAAAATAAAACCCCGAAAATCATTAATATCAGGTTGCTTGATAATTCATGCAGTCCCACTGCTGCCCGATCATAGACGTCGTCTCGTTCTGAAGAATAAAAAACGGTCAATAACGACATTAAACCACGCCCAAAAAATATAAAAATTGGGGAAAATACTCCATTCCAAAGTCCGCTACCAAGCGCTCCAATTACAAGCGAACCAGAGATTCCAATTATCCATTTTCCTTTTTTATTCATCCTAACTCAACCGCATCGGCATGACGACGTAGAGGAACGGGCCGTTGATCTTCAAAACGCCCGGGCTTAATTCGTCAATCAGTTCGAAGAACACTTCGTCCTCGGTCAGCGCGCCCAGCGCGTCAATCAGGTAGCGCGGATTGAAGGCGATGGCCATTTCCTTGCCCTTGTAATTCACCGCGAGCGTTTCGCGCGCCTCGCCGACTTCGGGCGAGTTGGCGGTGATGGCGAGATTGTTTTTCCCGAACGTGAGCTTGACGGAGTTCGCCTTTTCGCTGGTCATGATTTCGGCGCGGCGCAGCGCCTGCAAAAATTCCTCGCGCACGAGCGGGATGCGTTCCTTAGCCTCGCCGGGAATGACCTGACGGTAGTTCGGATAATTTCCCTCGATCAATTTCGTGACGAGCAACACGGAAAATCCCTTGTCGTCCTTGAGCGAAAATGACGCCTGGTTTTCGCCGAATTTTATTTCCACGTCGCCCTTGTCC
>JBAWFB010000197.1:0-14378 GCA_049591495.1 Solirubrobacteraceae bacterium | reverse complement strand
GCGCACGCGCTGCTCGAGACGGCCGAGGCGTTCGCCGTCCTGGGCGTCAACCACTACGCGTCCGAGGCGGCAGCCCACGCATCCGCAGCATTCGCCGCCGAGGGCCGGCAAGACAGCGCCCGCCGCGCCGCCGCCCGCACCCGCAAGCTTCAGCCCGCCGAACAGGGCGCCAAACCGGTCTCGATCGAGGGGGTCGACCGAGACGCGATCGAGCTCACCCCACGCGAGGCGCAGCTGGTCGAGCTCGCAGCCCGCGGTCTCACCAACGCCGAGATCGCCGAGACGCTCGTGCTCTCCTCGAGGACCGTCGAGACCCACATCTATCGGGCCATGCGCAAGCTCGGCATCAACGACCGACGCGACTTCCGTCTGGCTTGAACGCCACCGAGAGCGCTTGCGACGCCGCGCCCGATCCGCAATGACTCGCTCGGAAGCTGGTGGCCCCCGACGCGAGCCAGTATCTCCGAATCGCTCCGCCAGTCTTACATGGACGAGACGCCTACGGTCTCACATGGCCGAGATTGAGCTGTCTCAGATCGGCGGAAGGCCGCACCTGCAAATCGTGGTCTTTTGGGTTTAGGCTGGCTGGCATCCGATGACCAGCGGTCCCGACAACAGCGCTGATTGTCACCGGGACTTGAGCGCAGGAGGTCGGAGCTCCCATGCCTCTCCGACGAGCGCAGCTCCGGCGAAGCCACGTCAATCGCGGCGGCGGGATAGCCGACAGACGCCAAACGACATCGTCGCGAATCCATCAACAGAAGCGCGCCGAAAGATTTCGCGCGTCTCGTCGATTTCGTCCCGCCTCATTCGACGTGCGAGTAGAAACCACCTATACACCAACAGGAGGCAACAATGCGTTTCATGGTTCTGGTCCCCGGCAACTCCGAGTCCGAGGCGGGCGAGATGCCCAGCACGGAGATCCTGGAGGCGATGACGCAGTACAACGAAGAACTCGTCAAGGCCGGCGTCATGCTGGCCGGCGAGGGTCTGCACCCGACTTCCAAGGGAGCCAAGGTTCGCTTCGATGGCGGCGAGCGCACCGTCATCGATGGTCCGTTCACAGAGGCCAAGGAGCTCGTCGCCGGCTACTGGATCTGGGAGTGTGCGTCGCGCGACGAGGCGATCGAGTGGCTCAAGCGCGCGCCGTTCGACGGCGGCGTCGAGATCCAGCTGCGCCAGATCTTCGAGACCGACGACTTCGGCGAGCAGCTGACGCCGGAGCTGCGCGCGGCCAACGAGCGACTGCGCGAGCAGGCCGCCACACAGAATTAGGCGCATGACGGGGTCGGCCACGTACCGTGCGATCGACGCCGTCTGGCGCATCGAGTCAGCCCAGCTAATCGCCGGGCTGACTCGTATCGTGCGCAACGTGGCGGTGGCCGAGGACCTGGCCCAAGATGCGCTCGTCGCCGCGCTGGAGCAGTGGCCGGAGTCGGGCATCCCGGACAACCCCGGTGCCTGGCTGATGACCACCGCTAAGCGCCGGGGCGTCGACGCCCTACGCCGCCGCGTCACGCTCGAGCGCAAGCAGGAGCTGATCGGGCGCGAGCTGGAGATCCTCCAACAGCTCGACCAGGCCGACCTCGCCGCGCATGTAGAAGACGTCCAGGACGACGTCCTACGCCTGGTCTTTATGACATGCCACCCGGTCTTGCCTCGGGAGGGGCGCGTCGCGCTGACGCTACGCCTGCTCGGCGTCCTGTCAACGCCGGAGATCGCCCGGGCGTTCCTGGTCTCGGATGGCACCGTCGCGCAGCGCATCGTCCGTGCCAAGCGCACGCTCGCCGAGGCCCACGTGCCGTTCGAGGTACCCGGTCGCGACGAGCTGTCCGAGCGCCTATCTGCAGTGCTCGAGGTGATCTACCTGGTGTTCAACGAGGGCTACACGGCGACGGCCGGCGAGCACTGGATCCGGCCGGCGCTCTGCAAGGACGCCCTGCGTCTCGGGCGCATCCTCGCCGCGCTGATGCCGCGCGAGCCAGAGGTCCACGGTCTGCTGGCCCTGATGGAGCTGCAGGCCTCGCGGTTGCGGGCGCGAGTCGGGCCGCACGGCGAACCGGTGCTGCTCGCCGATCAGGATCGCGCTCGCTGGGACCACCTGCTCGTGCAGCGCGGCCTGGTCGAGCTGCGGCGCGCCGAGAAGCTCAGCCGCACGCTGGGTCCGTACACGCTGCAGGCCGCGATCGCCGCCTGTCACGCGCGTGCCCATAGCGTCAAGGAGACCGACTGGCCTCGCATCGTGGCGCTATACGACGGCCTGGCGTCGCTCACCGGCTCCCCAGTCGTCGAGCTCAACCGCGCTGTGGCGGTGTCGATGGCCTTCGGTCCCGAGGCCGGACTTGAGCTCCTCGATTCGCTCGCTGATGAGCCCGCGTTGCGCGGCTATCACCTGTTGCCCGGCGTGCGCGGCGACCTCCTCGTCCGCTTGGGGCGGCTGGTAGAGGCGCGCGAGGAGTTCGTTCGCGCAGCCGACCTCTGTGACAACGACCGCGAGCGCGAGCTGCTGCTGTCGCGCGCGGTCGCCTGTCGGGTCTGAGGTCCGCGCGCGCCCGCTGAGCTTCGGGTCCGCCCACAAGGGGTCAGCGGCAATCAGCGACGGCGGGTGCAGACCCCACCCGTATGAGACGACGTAGTCCTGCTCATGCGAGACAACGGACGGCAGCGACCGCGAAAAGAGCTACCAGTCGCGTAGCGCGGCGGCGAAGCGCTCGACGATCGCTGCCGCCGGCTCCACTTCGGTAATCGCCCCGACGCTTTGGCCGGCGTACATCGCCATTGCCTCGACGTCGCCGTCCATGCCCGCCCGCGGCAGGTTGGCCGCGTAACGCGGTATGCCGCTGACAACCTCCTTACTCTCCTCTGGGCGCTCGCCTGATGGCGGGCTGCCGGCGGCCTCCCAGCGCTCATAGGTGCTGTTGCGCAGCACGCGATGCGGCGACGTCGGCCAGCCCACGTCGAACAGATCGGTGAAGACCGTGTCGCGCGCTTCGGCGGCCACCAGGCGCGCCTTGTACTGCGGATGGGCGTCGGACTCGTCGCTGGCCACGAATCGGGTGCCCATTACGACAGCCACGGCGCCAGCGGCGAGCGCGGCACGCGCCGATGCCGGATCGCCGATGCCACCCGCCGCGAGCACTGGCAGCGAGACGGCCCTTCGCACCTCGGACAACAGCGGCAGCAGACCGACGTCGCCCTGCACGTGGCCGCCGGCCTCGACGCCCTGGACGATCAGCGCGTCTGCGCCCGCATCGGCCGCCGCTCGCGCGGCGTCCCCCGAGCCGACCTGCACCAACACTCGTGCGCCTCCAGCCCGCGCGCGCGCGACCAGCTGCGGACGAAGCCCGAAAGAGAACGAGATGATCGGCGCACGCTCCTCAACAGCGACCTCAAGCCGCTCGTCCTGCTCGAAATCGAGCACAAGATTCACGCAAAACGGGCGATCCGTTGTCCGTCTGATCGATTGGATCTGCTCGCGCAGGACCTCCAGGTCGGTCCACGACGCGCCCAACGAGCCGAGCCCTCCAGCCCGCGACACCTCGCCAGCGAGTCGAGATGTGGCGGCGCCAGCGACAGGCGCCTGCATGATCGGAACCTCCAAGCCAAGAGCGCTCACGATGAGACCCTACAACGCGTAGACGAGGACGCGTCGACGAGCGCAAAGTTCGCGTCTCTTCGCTATCAAGCAGCCACGTCGCTCCGCTCCAGATCGCTCCTAATGGTGCGAAGCGGTCACGTCAGCAACTGTAAGCCTAGGCGCACAGCTGCTGAAACCGGACACAAGCCGTCACGAAGCCTCGACGCGCGTCGAGGCGCACCTGCTCTCGCCCACCCCGAGACGGTGCAGCGTCGCCCGAATCGCGCGCCTCGCCGAAGCTTTGGCGACACCAGAGAGGTCGATCAGCTTGTCAGCAGATCTCCAGCTTGGCTGTCAGCGTCTTGCCGACGGTCACGGTCTTTGTGACCTTGACGCTCTTGCCGCGCTTTCTGATCGTCTCGGTCTTCGTCGTCATCTTCCCGTGGACCTTGACCTTCCTCCGCTCCTTCTTTGAATGCTTGATGCCCTTGTCCAGGTAGAACGATGCCGAAACGAACTTCAGTTTCGCTCCAGTCCTCAGCGTTTTGGCTGACAAGGACACGGCGTAGCTCGTCTTGTCGCCTCGCACACGGACGCGGACGGTGTGCTCAACGTCAACTGTTGGTTGCCGGAACATCGTGATCGTCCCTTCCGGGGTAATCCGACCGATTTCATGGTTGACGGCGTCGACGAACCAGATGTTGCCGTCAGGCCCAAGCGTCAGCAACTGCGGAGAAGCGCCCGCAGGCAGATTCGTGGTGAACTCCTTCGTCTGCTGACCCGCCGGCGCATCGGGGAGCACGCGCCAGATCGCGTGGAGCCCATAATCGCCGACCCAGATGCTGTTGTCGGCTCCTGCCGCGATGCCGACGAAGCTACTCACTATCGGCGTGCCGATGTCGATGTTGGCAAACGAGCCGCTGGGCGTGATGGAGCCAACTCCAGTCGCGCCATTCAGGAACCAGACGTATCTCGATCCGTTCGAGCTTCGCTAGCCAAGCAGGTACACCCTCGGGAGCGAACCGTGCCTTGAGTCGCTCCGGGCTGACTGAAGCGATGCTCCATCCTGAAACTGTTGGCGTGGCGCAGGGCCCCGGTCAGCTGAGTGCGGCGGCGGCGATGAAGCAGCCAAGTCCGAGGCCACAACCGATGGCTGGCGCGTAGAACCAGTAGCGCAGGGCGAGGAGAAAGTAGACCGCGGAGACCGCGATGGTGAGCGGCTCGATGGCGCTGATCTGCTGCACGAGGCTGGAGTCGTGGAGCGCCAGGATCAGCATCGTGAAACCGAATGTGGCGGCTCCCAGGCCGTGGCTGATGTTGAACCCAAGCCATGCCCGCCACATCGAGAAACGAGCTCCGGGAGGGTTGGGGAGCATCTCTCGCAGCCGAATTCCGGATGCTTCCATCTCGGAGCGCAGGCCCGGCTTCGTCGGGGCAAAGAAGGTTAGCCGGCAGGTATCTATGAGCGTGGCGAGCGCGTGCAGGCCGCCGAGAAGGATGAAGGGCGCTGTCGCGAGCTCGAAGAGGATCCGTGCGGTTTCGTGTTGGCTCATGGCTGTCAGTCGGACCTGGCTGCGCCGGTCAGCGTGAGGTCAATGATTGCGTCGATGAAGCGCTCGTCAAGCGGGTGGTCCAACAGCAGCGCACGTCCGAGCACGGTGCCGATGAGGGTGTCCAGGACCAGGTCGAGGTCAACCTCAGCGCGCAGCTCGCCGCGCACGACGGCGCGCTCGAGAACCGTGCGGATGCGCGCGTGCTCCCGCTCGACTGGACCTGCCCGCAAGAGCCGCTCGAGCTCAGGATCGGCGCGCAGCTCCATCAGCATCCCGGGCAGTGCGGCGTGGGCCTCCGGCGCTGTTGTCTCCTCGACTCCCCAGCGTAGGATCGTGCGCAGGTCGTCTCGCACGTTGCCCGAGTCGGGCAGAGATCGCACCGTGCTCTTTCCCAGCACGGCCTCCCACACAAGCGCGCCCTTGCTTGGCCAGCGTCGGTAGATCGTGGGCTTGCCGACCCCCGCCCGCTCGGCGATCCGCTCGATCGACAGCTCCACGTAGCCGACCTCGACCAAGAGCCCCCGCGTAGCGCGCAGGATCGCCTCGCGCACGCGCGGATCGCGCGGGCGGCCTGGCCCCCTATTCCTGGTTGTGTCCGGTGCGGTCGCGGCAGTCATTTCTCGACCAGGGTCATGCTATTACATTACTGTACGTTGCGTAATTGACGTAAGACAACACCGGAATGAGACCGGCGGCTGCAGCTGGGTCGCTCATCGGGCTCTGGCTCGGCTAGGGCAATATCTCGACGTACCCGTCCGTTCCATGCACACGGATCCGCTGCCCGTCCCGGATCAGCCGGGTGGCATGCTCCACCCCCACGACGGCCGGCAAGCCGTACTCCCGCACGATCACCGCACCATGGGTCATCAGGCCCCCAACCTCCGTCACCAAGCCTTCGATTGCGACGAACGCAGGCGTCCAGCTGGGATCCGTGTAGGCCGTTACCAGGATGTCGCCCGCTTGGAGATCGGCCTCCCCCATGTCCAGGATGACGCGGGCGCGCCCCTCGACGGTCCCCGTAGAAACGGGTAGGCCGACCAGCGCGCCAGCCGGCAAATCGTCACGTCGGTAGGCCCCGGTAACAGCCTCGCCATCGGAGGTGAGCACCCGGGGCGGCGTGAGCCCTTGATAGGAGGAGAACTCGTCCTTGCGCCGGCGGATGAGCCGCTCATCCACCCGATTCGTGCGCGCGACCTCGTGGAGCTCCTGGAGCCTCAGGTAGAAGATGTCTTCCTTCTCACCAAGCACGTGAGCTCGCACAAGGCGCTCGGCCTCTTCCAGCAAGGCTTGCTTGTAAACGAAATAGCGGCTGACCATGCCGTACTTCGGATACTCGCGGTACCCGATGAAGGTCCGCACCCGGTCGATCATCCGCTTGGTCTCCTCGGCCTTGCGCTCCCCATCCGGCAAGGCCCGCAAGCGCTCCAATACCTCCTCTTCCTTCTTGCACGCCTGCTGTCGTCCCTGCTCGAAGCGGCGCTCGGCAGCGCCCGGCTCGAAGTTCTCGATGTTGGCGAGGATCATCGGCACGAGCGTGGTGGGGCGTTCGCTCCAACGCGGTCTTGTGATGTCGATCTCCCCGGCACAGCGCATGCCGTACTTGTCGAGGAAGGCCCGGATGGCCTCTCTCGCTTCCCCCCCACCCGCGAGCTTGACCAGCTCGTCCAGGAAGCCCTCATCCTCGACCTGGTGCAGAAAAGCCACCACATCCGGATACGGGCGGATCGCGTCCGCGACGTCCAGCAGCGCCAGCCCCATCTCAGAGGTGACGTTGTGGGGGACCGACTGCGTGAGCGTGTCGGCCGCGTTCTTCTCGCCCAACCACTCCTGTAGCCGCTCGTTGAGCCACCACGTGGCTTCCATCGCCGACATGAGCACCTGATGGCTTCGCGGGTCGAACAGGATTCGCTTCAGCTCCTGGATGTCGGCCAGAATGAAGTCGAACAGCTCAGGTCCGGACTTCGTCTCGATGTCGAGCTTCAAAGCGGCGATGGAAGCCTGGTTGCGATCGATCAGCTCGCCGACGATCGCCGGATCGGTCTCGATAGGGGCTGGCGCGTCGGCTGGGGTTGGCAGGCCGCCAGAGGCGGGCTCGCCGGAATCATCGTCTGGGAGCGAGGAGACGAAGTCACCGCGATCAAGGATCGTCTCCAGCGCGTCCCGGATCAGCGGGTCTGACCTACCAAGGACCTCGAGGAGTCCCGCGCGACTCGCTGGCGACGCCAGACGCTGGGTGACGTCGACGAACAGCCTTCCACCCGCCTGGTGCATCGGCACGAGCGCCGTCAGCTGCCACAGGGAGAGCCCCAGAGGCTTCATGGGGTCGGTCATCATCTGCTGATGGCCGACCGACACATACACGTGGTTGGCTCGGTCGCCAACCTCCGGGATTGGGAACAACGTTGTGATCGGCCGGCTCTGGAGGATCTGGAAGTCCCCATCGACCAAGCACCACTCGATGTCCTGGGGGCCACCGAAGTGCGCTTCGATCCGCCGGCCCAGCTGCGCGAGCCGCACGATCTGCGTATCCCTCAGCACTGGCTGGTCCTGGCGCTCCAGCTCAATCGCCTGTTGCTGCGTCCCGCCCGCCGGCAGCGCGAGGATGGCGAGCTGCTTGGTGGCCACCGCCTTGGCGACGATGTCGTCTTCTCGCACCTTGTAGACGTCCCCGTTCACCAGACCCGACACGAGGGCCTCGCCGAGGCCGAAGGTGGCTTCCACGGAGGTGACCTTCCGGTTTGACGTGACCGGGTCGGCCGTGAACAGAACACCAGATGCCTGCGGGAAGACCATCCGCTGCACGACCACGGCCATGTTTAGCTTCCGGTGGTCGAAGCCGTTGCGCATGCGATAGGTCACGGCCCGCTCGGTGAAGAGCGAGCCCCAACACCGGCTGACATGCTGGAGGATCGCCGCTCGTCCCACGACGTTCAAGTACGTGTCCTGCTGGCCCGCGAAGGAGGCGGTCGGCAGGTCTTCCGCCGTCGCGCTCGATCGGACGGCGTAGGCGGCTTGCTCGCCGAGCCGGGCGAGCGATCCGGAGATCGCCGCCGCCAGATCGTCAGGGACGGCGATCCCTTCGAGTGTCCGGCGGATCTCCGCGCTGAGCGCGCGTGTCGCCTCCCGGTCCTCCAGCTTCATGCACGACAACCGATCGAGCCGGTCCTCGATCGACGGCGCCTGTGCCACGATCCGCTCAAAGGCGTCCGTCGTCACGCAAAAGCCAGCCGGCACACAGATGCCCTCGATCCGGGAAAGCTCCCCCAAGTGCGCGCCCTTGCCGCCAGCCACCGCAACCTGGGTCCGGTTGATTTCCTGGAAATCCAACACATAACAGCCCATCCGCTCACCTCCCTCGGAGTTGACTCGGTCAACTCCACTTCTGTTCTTTGGTCCCAACGTGCGCGATTATGCGGCACAAATCACGGCCTCATGAGAGCCCCTTACTTGGTATAAATTGGAAGTGGAGAGGTGTGGGAGCGAGCGTCGCGCCGCGATAGGCGATCGGCAACCTAGAGACGCTATGGCTGGAGCCACAGTTCCGCTGGTGTCGAGCGCATGACGATCCAGCGCATGGATCATGTGGGTGTTGTGGTCGATCACCTCGCGACCGCAACGGCATTCTTCATCGAGCTTGGACTCAAGCTGCAGGGCGAGAGCCCGGTCGAGGGCGGTTGGGTGGACCGCGTGGTGGGACTCGAGGGCGTCCGGGCGGAGATCGTGATGATGGAGACCCCGGACGGCCACGGACGACTCGAGCTGGCAAAGTTTCACTCCCCGTCGGGCCAGGCCGGTGACCAGCACGCGCCGGCGAACGCCCCGGGCATCCGCCATGTCGCATTCGCAGTCGAGGACATCGACGCCGTCGTCGCTCGCTTGCGAGCCCGCGGCGCGGAGCTCGTTGGCGAGATTGAACGCTACAAGGACATTTATCGGCTCTGCTACGTCCGCGGCCCGGAGGGAATCATCATCGAGCTGGCGGAGCGGATCGGCTAGCAACAAGGCACGATCGTCAGATCGACCCGACCTTCCCTACGCCAGGTTCGCATCGAGCCGGACTACGCGCTGACATGGCATGATCATCCGCTCGCTATGAAGAGTTTCAGGAGCTGGGATGGAATCGAGATCGCCTATCAGGAATGGGGCGAGCCGACGCTGTCCCCACCGGTGGTGCTCCACCACGGCTTCGTGGTCGACGCCAACGCCAACTGGTTTGCCACCGGTGTGGTTGACGCGCTGCTCGCCGCCGGGCGCCGGGTGATCGCCCCCGACGCCAGGGGTCACGGCCAGTCTGAGAAGCCGCACGATCCCGCCCGTTATGGCGAGCAGCGGATGGCGCGCGACCTCGCAGCTCTGATCGAGCTATCCGGCGAGCCACAGATCGACCTCGTCGGCTATTCGATGGGGGCAATCGTCTCGTTGATATTCGCAAGTGAAGATCAACGAGTGCGACGGCTTGTCGTGGGTGGCGTCGGCTCAGGCGTGATCGAGTGCGGAGGTGTCGACAGGCGCGCGGTCTCCAATGACGCAATCATCGACGCGTTGAGTGCTGAGGATCCATCGACGATCCGCATACCCGAGGCGGCGGCCTTTCGCACACTGGCAGATGCACTGGGCGCCGATCGCAAAGCTTTGGTTGCGCAAGCCTCATCGATCTACAGGGGCGACATCCCGTTGGATCGCATCTCGGGGCAGACGCTCATCCTCGCCGGAGATGCCGATCCGCTTGCCGTTAGACCCGAGGTTCTCTCCGAGGCGATCCCGGGCGCAACACTGCGGATTCTCTCAGGCGATCACATTGGCGCAATCGCGGATCCCCGCTTCACAGAGTCCATCGTGAACTTTTGTGAACTTTTTCGCGGTCGAGCAGGAGGTCGACTGACCGTGCCGCGCATCCCACCTTTGCCAGAGTCCCAGTGGGGAGACAGCCTGCGACCGATCCTTGAGGTACACCCGCCCAGTCTCACCGGACGCGTTGGGTAGTCGCCAAGTGCTGGTGCACAAAACTCACGACGGTGGCCCCCTCGGCGATCGCGGTCGCACAGCGCTTGACCGATCCTGCCCGTACGTCACCGGCCGCGTACACGCCCGGAAGACTCGTCTCGAGCGAGCCGGCAGCTGCGACTTCCTCACCGGTGAGGATGAACCCGTTGGCGTCTCGAGCGACAATCTCGCCCAGCCAATCGGTGCACGGGTCGGCGCCCAAGAACAGGAACAGAAAGGAAAGTGAGAGCTGCTCGCCGTCTCTCAGCGTGACTGCCGCCAGCTTTCCGTCTTGACCGTGCAACTCCGTGATTTCGGCACGGTCGTGAACCGCGACCCCGTAGCGCTTCAGATCGTCGATCAGATACTGCGACATCGTCTCGCGCAGGTTCGCGCGACGGTGCATCAGCGTGACGAGCGCGCCCCCGCGCGCGAGCCAGACCGCCGCCTGCGCGGCGGAGTTGCCGCCTCCCAGGACCCCGACCCGACGCCCTCCGCACAGCTCTCCCTCGAGCGGTCCCGCGGCATAGAAGACGCTCATCCCCTCGTAGCGATCGAGACCCTCCACTGGGAGACGTCGATATTCGGCACCGGTGGCCAGCAGAACCACGCGCGCAGCGATCTCGTTGCCGCCATCGAGCTTGACCACATGACGCTCGCTGCCGGGTTCGAGCGCCACCGCGCGATAGGGCGTTGCGGTGCGCGCGGCGAACTTACGCGCCTGCGCTATCGCACGACTGGTCAGTTCCGTGCCGCTGATCCCGGCAGGAAAACCAAGATAGTTCTCGATCCTGCGGGAGGTGCCCGCTTGTCCTCCGAGCACCTCGCCCTCCACGATCAGTGTGTCGAGGCCCTCCGAAGCACCGTATACCGCTGCACCGAGACCGGCTGGGCCGCCGCCCACGATCAACAGGTCAACCTCCTCGCGCCGTGCGAGCTCGCGTCCGATCCCGAGTGCCCGCGAGAGCTCGCCGTTGCTCGGATTGCGCAACTCCAAACCGCCTGGTAGCCGCACGAGCGGCGCACCTTCAGTCTCCGGGGAAATGACCTGACCATTGATCTCGCTTCCCTCTTTGGAGTCGATCCACGAGAACGGAAGTCTCTGGCGCCTCACATAGTCGAGCAGCCGGCGGGTCTCCGTGGAGTCACGTGAACCGATGATCTCAACCCCGATGCCGTCGTACTGCTGCAGGAGCTCACGGCGCTCCACGAACGCACTCAACAGCAGATCCGAGAGCGATCCGTCCTCGAACAACAGATCCCTCAGTGCCTCGCGATCCACGGCGATGTAGCGCATCGGCTCGGTCACGACAGCCGTCAGGTACACGGTTTGCCCGGAGAGAAGGTTCATCTCGCCAAGGAACCCCGAGGCACCATGACGCACAACCTCTCGTCCCTCGCCGTCCAGTATCGCCGCCTCCCCCTCGACGATCGCGATGAACGGGTAGGTCGAATCACCGATCGCGTAGAGGGTGTCGCCGATCTCAGCGGTCAGCTGCACCCCGTGCTCGGCCAGCGTCGCCAACTGCGAACTGGAGAGCACTCGACTGACGGGAGTGTCCACTCCGATCAGCCTACCCCCGCTCGGCGTTCATCCACCAAGGGGCGAGGGAGGGATCCGAGTCGACCCAGTCACCTCCGGGACAAGCATCCCGATTCGGTCGATGTAGCACCAAGCCCAATCCTCACCCGGCTCGAGCGACCGGATGATCGGGTGCCCGCTCGCGTTGGCATGAGCCGTCGCGTGACGGTTCGGAGAGTCATCGCAGCAGCCGACCTGACCGCACTCCAGGCAGATCCGAAGGTGAAGCCAAGGCTGACCCATGGCCAGGCATTCCTCGCAGCCAGCTACCTCCTCAGGAAGCTCCAAGAGCTTGATGTGATCGCGGTGGGTGCAAGCCACGACCGACAACAGTAACACCAGCTCCGCTTGGCGAAAACCTGGCTAAGGCCGCGACACCTGGCTATTGACCTGCGAGCGAGCGAGGCACTGGCCAGAGCGCTTGGACCCCCGTCACGCATTGTGCTCACCTCCAGCGTCAGTCGCCGCTATTGGTGAGCTGAGCCGCCCGCGCAGTGTCTCGCGTCCGCGATGCAGCCGTGACTTCATCGCGGAGCGGCTGAGGCTCAGCGCCTTGGCTGTGGCGGCGCCGGATTGGCCCTGGATGTCGCGCAGGACGAGCACCGCGCGCTGCTCGGCAGGCAGCTCGGCGATAGCCTCCACGATCCGCTCGACTTCAAGGCGCACGAGCGCGGCATCTTCGGCGGAGGCCGCGGCCCCCACAGAGTGGATTGGTGCGTGGAATGTCATCCGCGATCTGCGAATGCACTCGTTGCGCACGATCTGAAACATCCACGACGCCAGCGCGGCGACAGAGCGCAGCGTCCCGATCTTCCGATACAGGACGATCAGCGCCTCCTGCGCAGCTTCCTCGGCATCCTCGGGCGTCGAGCAGAGGCTGTGGGCGAAGCGCCGCACGTGTATGTGGGACCCGTCCAGGAGTGTCGCGATTGCACGTGGATCGCCCTGCTGGGCCGCGCCAACAACCTGCTCGGTGGGCCATGGCCACGTAGTTCGACTCATCCTCGGCACCTTCCATCCAAGGGTCGGGCACAGGCAGCGAGCACCCACACTCCGGGACTGATCCTCGTCGTCGTCATTGTCATGTCTATCGCTTCGGACACGCCATCCTCGTGTTGCGGCCGATCGGCTGTCGGCATACAGATAAGAGGCTCATGCCCCAAAAAGGATTCGCGGCTTGCGCGATCTCACACCGAGCCTCCGCCGCACCCGGCTGTAGAGCCCTCTCCAGGAGACACCACCTCCAAGTGGTCAGTGGGTCAGTTTTCACCGGTCCCTCGCTACTGAGGCCGCCGCGGGTCGACGCCTTCGAGCGCCCAGTGGCGCACGACGCCGGAGCGCCAGTGACCGTCCTGCTCGCGTGAGAGGATGAAGCGGCTGATCGTCAGCTGGCCGCCCTCGTGGTCGCCGTAGAGCAGATCCACGGTGAGCAGTCCTCCCGCGTCGAATGCCTCGTGCAGACCCTCGCGAAAGGGGTCTTCGGGGTCGCGTATCGCTCCCTGCCAGAAACCGGTGTCGCCGGCGGGCACGTACAGGTCGCGTGTCTGCGCACGGTGCTCTTCCGGCTCGGCGTGCGGTGTGTCGAGCTGTAGCCGGCGCGCCACGAGGCGCCAGGCTTGAAGGACACCCAGGCCGCTGCCCACATTGCGCAGCGGAATCACCAGGTAGTAGTTCTCCCCATCGCGCTCGACCGCGGCCATGCCGCCCTCCACGCTCACCATCCGCCCCTCGCCGAAGCGCACCGTCTCAGGTGGATCGGTGACGCGTGCGGGAACGAGCACCGGGCGCAGGCCAAGCAGCAGTGCGCGCTCGGCGATCGCTGTCGAGCGCTCGGCGATACGCGTCGAGTACTGCCCAAACCGCACGGAGCGAAACGTCGCGGCGGCAAGCACCAATGTGCCGCCGGCAGTGGCCAGCGAGGCGATCGTGGACCAGTCAGCCATCAGCTGAAACACCGAGCGAGGGTGAATGAGCGGCGAGGTAGCGGCGGGCGTTGGCGCATTGGCGTGTGTGGATCATGCCGTTTCTCACCTCAACCGCGAAGCGCAAACAGCGGCCAGCGCCCCGGCGTGCCCTTGAGCTCGTGCGGGCCACGGTCCTCGAACGCAAACGGACCGCCCACAACCGTTCCAAACACGGTGCCCGACACGAGCACCTCGCCGGGCCCCGCGAGCGCGCTCACCCGCGAGGCGATGTGGACCGCCGTACCCCCCACGTCCTCGCCGATCAGCTCGCACTCCCCCGTGTGCACGCCAACGCGGATCTCGACTCCCAGATCGTGGGCGGCGGCTGTGATCGCAAGGCGCTCGAGGAAACGACGCATGGCGGACAGCTCCCATAGCTGCTCGACCTGTGAGATCCATCCCGGCAGGAACAGCAGGTCAAGCGCGCCCTCGCCCGCCACCTGATAGGCGATGGTCGCATCGCCACTGCGCGCATAGCGTGTGGTGGGCACCATCAGAAGCCTTCGATCGATCCCCGATAGGACACTGAGATCCATCCTATGGGCATCTGAGATCCGCTCGGGCTCAAGCCAGCCGACGGCGCGGCGTGAAAGCGCGACGCGCAAATCGTGAGAAGATCAGCTGTATCGGAGGGCATCCCTTGAGCGTTCCGTCGTGGCGAGACGGTTCACGGCTCATTCTCTACCAGGAGGACACCAGATGGCACTAGACACCTCAAG
>JBAWFB010000196.1:0-2184 GCA_049591495.1 Solirubrobacteraceae bacterium | reverse complement strand
CGTGTCAGTCGCGCCGACGGGGCGCCGCCGGCCGGGACGACCGCGGCTGACTCAGCGCTGGACACAGCGCTCCGATCGGGCTTGCCGCAAGGTCCCAGGGCGTATCCGGAGGCTAGAGCACATGACGAGACCTCCTGCGCGACAGCCACGTCATCGCGGCGAGCACCACCAGGGCGCACGCCAGCAGCACGACCGACACAGCCGCCGCGCCCGAGGCGTTTTCGTTCTCGACCTGGTTGAAGATGTACACCGAGGCGACCTCCGTCTTGAACGGGAGGTTGCCGGAGATCAGCACGATCGACCCGAACTCGCCGAGCGCGCGCGCGAACGAGAGCGCCGCGCCGGAGAGGATCGCGGGGGTGAGGTTGGGGAGCACGATGCGGCGGAACACCGTCCAGCTGCCCGCGCCGAGCGAGCCGGCGGCCTCCTCCATCGAACGGTCGAGCTCGATCAGCACGGGTTGCACCGAGCGCACGACGAACGGCAGTGTCACGAACAGCAGCGCCAGCCCCACGGCAGCGCGCGTGAACGTGATGTCGATCCCCGCCGGGCCGCCCTTGCCGTACAGCGCGAGCAGCACCACGCCGGCCACGACCGTAGGTAGCGCGAAGGGGAGGTCGATCACCGCGTTCACGATCCCCTTGCCGGGGAACTCGTCGCGCACGAGCACCCATGCGATCAGCGTGCCGGTGAGCGCGTTGATCGACACGACGATCGCCGAGACGATCAGCGTCAGCTTCAACGCCGCGACCGCCTCGGGGCTCGACACCGACTGCCAGAAGCCGGAGGTGCCTTTGCTGGCGGCGGAGGCCAGCAGCGCGGCGACCGGCAGCAGCACCAGCACCGACAGGTAAACGCCCAGCATTCCGTTGCCGAGCACGGTGGCCGAACGTGCGCGAACGCGGCCCCCCGCAGGAGGACTGCCCGGGGGGCGTTTGCCCGCCGGCAGCGCACGCAGCACTCGCCGGCGGGCGGGGAGACGCTCGAGCGCCTGCGGGGTGGAG
Organism: Solirubrobacteraceae bacterium; assembly: GCA_049591495.1. GTDB lineage: Bacteria > Actinomycetota > Thermoleophilia > Solirubrobacterales > Solirubrobacteraceae > Palsa-744. Next base: position 1,180 of record JBAWFB010000196.1, on the reverse strand, counting down.
CTAGAGCTCACGCCGCACCCGTTGAGGGACTCGAGATAGCCTCATTTGGCGGTGGACACCCCCAGCGACTGCTCGATCTTCGTGACAATCCCGGTGTTGGCTTCGAAGAACTGCTTGTCCACCTTGCTCCATCCGCCGAGCGCTTCGATCGTGAACAGGCCGGGGGGCGTGGGGAACTGGCCGGGGGCCGCGACTCCCGGGATCACGGGGCGGTAGCCGTTCTGCGCCCAGATCTTCTGACCGGCGGGCGACAGCAGATAGTTGACGAACTTCTGTCCGGCGGCGGTGTTGCCGTTGTTGACGACCGCAATCGGGTTCTGGATCAGGATCGTGGACTTGGGGATCACGTATTCGATCGGCGAGCCCTTCTTCTGGTCGGCGATCGCCTCGTCCTCATAGTCGATCAGCGCGTCGCCGCGGCCGGCGAGGAACGTCTGCAGCGCGTTGCGCGCCGAGCTGTCCTGGCTGACGACTTTGTGAAACAGCGTCTGCAGGTAGGCCTGCGCTTCGGCGGGGGTCTTGCCTTCCTTGAGCTGCGCGCCGTAGGCGGCGAGGATGTTCCAGCGGGCGCTGCCAGAGGTGAAGGGGTTGGGCGTGAGCACCTGCACGCCGGGCTTCACAAGGTCGCTCCAGCCCGTGATGTGCTTGGGATTGCCCTTGCGCACGATGATCACCGCGACCGACTCGGTGACGAAGCCGTGGGTGGCATTCTTGTTCCAGTCCGGTGAGACCAGGCCAGTCTTTACGAGCTTGGTGACGTCGGGTTCAAGCGAAAGGTTGACCACGTCGGCTTTCAGCCCGGCGGCCACCGCGCGGCTCTGTTCGCCGGATGGCCCGTAGGACTGGCTGAACGAGATCCCTTTGCCGTCGCTTGTCGTCTGGAAGGCCGGGATCAGCGAGGCAAAGGCTTCCTGTGGGGTGGAGTAGGCGACGAGCGTGACCTGTTTGCCGCTGGAGGAGCCGCAGGCAGCGAGGCCGAGCACGGCGCCGAGCAGGGCAAGGGCGGACAGAGCGACTGGGACCTTGTGATTGCGCATAGCCACTTTCTGCATCGAAGACATGAGAATGATCTCCGGCAGTCTAACACCACAAATGGGATCGGGATTGGGGTATATCCCAAGATGCCAGCCGGCCTCAGGTTCGCCGGCCGTGCTGCCTCGCTTCGTGGACGGCGCGAGGC
>JBAWFB010000195.1:0-6922 GCA_049591495.1 Solirubrobacteraceae bacterium | reverse complement strand
CGCCACTACCGAGTGATCCCCGCGCTCGGGCACGCGATCGGCTCGCTCGTGGCATGGCGCGGCATCACCGGGCGCCTGGCGCGCGAAAACTCGGTGCGCCAGCCCGGACGCACGCTCGTGACCGCGCTCGCCTTGACCGTCGGGCTTGGGCTGGTGGCGTTCATCTCGGTGCTCGCCGCGGGCACGAAGACAACGATCGACAATGCGGTGAACCGCTCCTTCGCCGGCAACCTGATCGTGCAGAACTCGCAAAGCGGCGAACAGGGCATCCCCGCGGGCGTGGCACCCGCCATCAGGTCTATCCACGGCGTCGGCTCGGTCACCGCGATCTCCTTCACGGAGGGCATGATTCGAGATCCGTCCAAGCCGGGAGCACCGGTGATCGACGAAAAGAGCGCGCTCACCGCGATCGAACCGCAGTCGTTCGGGCGGATGTACAAGATCGAATGGGAACAGGGCTCGCAGGCGACGCTCACTCAGCTCGGGCAGACCGGCACGGTCATCACAAAGAAGTTCGCGAGTGCCCACAAGCTGCAGGTTGGGCAGCGCCTGTTGGTGCTGACCCCCACGGGTCGCGAGGTCGGCTTGACGGTGCTGGGGGTCGTCAAGGAAGAAGTCGTCGGGCTGATGGCCAACCTCACCGTCTCTCGATCGCTCGCGCGTACAGCGTTCGGACAACGCGAAGACGGGGTGAACTTCGTCGCCTACGCTCCCGGTGCGGACGGTGCAGTGGTGCAGAGCGAAGTCAACGCGCTGCTGCACCGCAACTTCCCACAGGCGCACTCGCAGACCGCCGCGCAGTACACCCACGAACAGAGCAACAAGGTCAACAAGTTCCTGCTGCTCGTGTACGTGCTGCTCGCGCTGTCGGTGCTGGTGTCGCTGTTTGGGATCGTCAACACGCTGATCCTCTCGATCTACGAGCGCACCCGCGAGCTGGGGATGATGCGCGCGATCGGCGCCTCGCGTCGCCAGATTCGCCAGATGATCCGCTACGAGTCGCTGATCACCGGCCTGATCGGCGGGGTGCTCGGCATCGTGATCGGGCTGATCGGCGCCGTGCTCGTGACCGAGCTCGCGCTGTCGGGCTCCGGCTACCTGCTCTCGATCCCGGTCGGCACGCTGATCCTGCTGCTGTTCGCCGCCGCGATCGCGGGCCTGCTCGCCGCGCAGCTGCCCGCACGTCGTGCCGCGAAGCTCGACCCGCTGGAAGCGCTCGCGAGCGAGTAGCTAAGCTGCCGGGACGATGGCGACCGAGACAGTCCCAGAGTCGCCCGATCCTGAGCTGCAGGCCGCCGCCTGGAACCTCGACCCACTCGTAGACGGACAGGGCGCGGACGGTGCGCGCGCCCAGTTGGCCGAGGCGCTCGAGCGCTCCCGGGCGTTCGCTACGCACTACGCCGGCAAGCTCGCCGAGATCGACAGCGCCGGGCTGGAGCAGGCGATGCGCGAGTTGGCCACGATTCAGGAGCTGGTCGGGCGCGCGGGCACCTATGCCGGACTGCGCTTCTCGGTGGACACGGCCGATCCCGCCGCCGGCGCGCTGATGCAGGAGGTGCAGGAGCGGGGCACCGAGATCGAGACGACGCTGCTGTTCTTCGAGCTGGAGTGGGCCGCGCTGGATGACGAGCAAGCTGAGCGGCTGCTCGACGATGAGAGCTTGGAGTTCTGCGCCCATCATCTGCGCAACGTGCGGCGCTATCGCGAGCATCTGCTGAGCGAACCCGAGGAGAAGATCCTCGCCGAGAAGTCGGTGACCGGCGCGAGCGCTTGGTCGCGATTGTTCGACGAGCTCACCTCCGCGATCGAGGTGCGGCTAGGGGACGGGGAGGTGGCCCTCGACGTCGCGCTCAGCCAGCTGGTGCTGCCCGACCGTGAGCTGCGGCGTGCCACGGCAGAGGCGGTCACCGAGGCGCTCGCCCCCGGGTTGCGCACGCGCGCGTTCCTGTTCAACACGCTGTTGGCCGACAAGTCCACCGACGACCGCTTGCGGCACTACCCGAGCTGGCTGTCGGCCCGCAATCTGTCAAACGAGGCCAGCGACGAGTCGGTGGCGGCGCTGATCGAGGCGGTGCGCAAGCGCTACGAGCTGCCGCGCCGCTGGTACCGCCTGAAGGCTCGCCTGCTGGGTGTGGAGCGGCTGGCCGACTACGATCGCATGGCGGCGGTCACACAGGACGAAGTCACCTACACGTTCGCGCAGGCTCGTGAGATCGTGCTCGACTGCTACTCGTCGTTCTCCCCCGAGCTGGGAGCGGTCGCCAAGGGCTTCTTCGACGGCCACTACATCGACGGGCCGGTGCGTCCCGCCAAGCGCGGCGGCGCGTTCTGCGCTTCGGCGGTTCCCTCGGTGCACCCGTACGTGATGCTCAACTACACATCGCGCCGCCGCGACGTGCTGACGCTCGCGCACGAGCTCGGCCACGGCGTGCACTTCGCGCTCGCCGCCAAGCAGGGGGTGTTCCACCAGGGCACGCCGCTGACGCTCGCCGAGACCGCGTCGGTGTTCGGCGAGACGATCGTGTTCGGACGGCTGCTGGAGGAGGACAGCTCGCCTTCCTCCCGGCTGGCGCTGCTGGCCGAGAACATCGAGGGGGCGATCGCCACCGTGTTCCGCCAGGTTGCGATGAATCGCTTCGAGGGGCTGGTGCACACCGCTCGCCGCGAGCGGGGCGAGCTGTCGGTCGAGCGCTTTGGCGAGCTGTGGGCCGACAGCCAGACGGAGATGCTTGGCGATTCCGTCGAGATCACAGACGGCTACCGCTCGTGGTGGTCCTACGTACCGCACTTCATTGGCTCGCCCGGCTATGTGTACGCGTACGCCTACGGCCAGCTGCTCGCGCTGTCGGTCTACCAGCGCTACGAGCAGCGCGGCGGGGAGTTCGTGTCTCGCTACCTGGAGCTGCTCGCGGCCGGCGGGTCGCGCTCGCCCCAGGAGCTGGGGGAGATCGTCGACGTGGACCTGGCCGACCCCGGCTTCTGGGACGCCGGGCTGGATCTTGTCGAGCGTCAGCTGCTGGCGGCCGAAGACGCGGCGACCGCGGCTGGGCGCGTGTAGAGGTCTCCTCGCCTCGGCTAGGGCTGACGAATATCAGCGGCTACCGTCTCGTGGCGGTGCAACTTTATTCGCGCTGCTGCTTCGTCTGGATAGGCGTCGTGATAGCGCAGCGCGGCCTCGACTTGCGAGGGAGTTAGGGTCGAGTCTCTGACAAGCGCGGCGAGCGGATCTGGCTCTGTGTCGAGATCTTCGAGCCACATAGCCACCTCCCAAACGTCAGGACCGTCGAGTAGTTTGGCGCGTCGACCAGTTGGTCCATCGCGGAACGTGATCAGTGGATGTCGGGCTGGTGCATCGACGGACATGCATGCAGCGTAGCATTATGTCCGCAGCGATCTCCCGAGTCTGCTGGGCATTTCGGGGTGCGTACTTAGAGCAGCCCCAGCGCGCTGCCCACCCCGTGCACGAGGTTGAATAGCGGCTGCGGCGCGATCCCGAAGAAGATCGTCACGGCGCCGCCCAGTAGGGCCACGAAAGCGATCTCGGGCTGTACGCGTGGGCGGATGGCTGCGAAGGTGTCGCCGTTGACTGCTGGGATGGGTGTGTCGTCGCCCGCGGCCGGTGTCGTGCCCTCCGGGTCGTCATCCAGCTCGGGTGAGCCGCCCGCGATCGCGGGGATCGGGCTGGGTGGCGTTGTGGCGGGGGCCGACGCGGGGCCCATCCACATCGTGGCGATCACCGGCAGGTAGTAGCCGAGTGAGATCATCGAGCCCACCACGATCACCACGCCCAGCCACGTGTACCCACCCGCGACGGCGGCGTCGATCAAATAGAACTTGCCGATGAACCCGGCGGTGGCGGGGATGCCGGCCAGCGCGAGCATCGAGATCGTCATCGGCCACGCAAGCCACGGTCGTTCACGGCCGAGGCCGGCCATCGCGTGCACGCTGTCGCCCAGATCGGTTTCGCGCTCGCGCGCGACGATCACGGCAAAGGCGGCCATGTTCATCGCGACATACACGGCCAGGTAGAACACGGTGGCCTGTGCTCCGAGCCGGGTGGAGACGACCACGCCGGCGAGCATGTACCCGGCCTGCGCGACCGAGGAGTAGGCGAGCATCCGCTTCAGCGAGGACTGACCCAGTGCGCCGACATTGCCGACGAGGATCGTGATCGTGGCCAGCGCCGCCAGTGCGGGGCCCCAGCTGCTCTGAGTTTCGATTAGCGCGACGTCGAACAAGCGCAGCAGCACCCCCAGCGCGGCGACCTTCGTGGCGACAGCCATGAACGCGGTGATCGGCGTGGGGGCGCCCTCGTACACATCGGGCGTCCACTGATGGAAGGGCGCGACGGAGGCCTTGAACGCCAGGCCGCCCACGCACAGGGCGATCCCGGTGAGCAGCATCGCGTTGGTCTGAAGCCCGCTGGTGGAGATCGCGCTTGCGATCCCGCTGAAGTCGGTCGCGCCGGTGGCGCCGTACAGCAGCGCGATCCCATACAGCAGCGTGGCCGAGCCGACTGAGCCGACGATCAGGTACTTCAGTCCCGACTCCAGCGAACGCTCGCGGCGCATTTCGGTGGCGCACAGCACGTATAGCGGAATCGACAAAAGCTCCAGGCCAAGGAACAGCGCGACCGTGTTCTGGGCGGCTCCCAGCAGCGCCATACCGCCGATCGTGGTCAGCAGCATCGCGTGCAGCTCGCCGTGCGAGGCTTCCTCGGCGGCACGCGAGCGCCATGCGAGCAGCACGGTCGCGAGGCCGCCGGCGATCAGAATGATGTTGAGCGTGAGCGATAGACGGTCCACGCGCAGCGCGCCCGCCACGATCGACTCGGGCGTGTTCCAGCGCCAGATGGTGCAACCAAGCGCGGCGCCGAGAGCGGCGATCGAGAGAACCGGCACTACCTGCTCGCGAATGAAGCGCGAGCCAAGCAAGCCGACGAGCAGCACCACGATCGCGCCGCCCAGTAGCGCGATCAGCGGCGAGAGCGCGGCGAAGTCGATGTGCGGGCCTTTGAGGTAGGCGGTGGCCAATATCGTGGTCATCGGCCCGCTCCTTCGGCCGATTCCTGTGGGTTCGCCGGCGACGCGGCGCCTTCGGGTGTGCCCTCGGAACCGGATTGCGATTGGGCCGCTTCGCGTGCGGCCGCTTCTGAGGTGCTTGATTCGCGTGTCGCAGATTCTTCTTGTGTCGCGGGTTCGCCCGGAGTTGCCGGTGCGACGTTTGCGCTGAGCGGCTTCAGCGCGGCGTGAGCGGCAGCAACAGAGGCGCTGGTCGAGCTTTCAGAGCGCTTCAGTGCCCCCTGCGGGTACAGCGCGAGGAACACGATCACCGCCAGCAGCGGTACCAGCACGAAGGCGTCCATCGGTTTTAGGTCGCGCGATTTGACCTCTGAACCGACACGGTTGTGCATCGTGCGGATGAACAGCCGCAGCGCGTACACGCTGGCCATCGCCACGCCGCTGAACGCGATCACCGCGATCGCGAGCTTGGCTTTGAAGACGCCCAGCAGGATCAGGAACTCGCCGACGAAGTTGGCCGAGCCGGGCATCGCGAGCGTCGCGAGCGCGACCACCAGGAAGATCGTCGCCAGCACCGGCGCGCGGAACGCGATGCCGCCCATCTCGCGGATGTCCTCAGAGCCGCCCGCGCGCGCTGAGAGCAGCGCGATGATGAAGAAGATCGGCGCTACCACCAGGCCGTGGTTGACCATCTGCAGCAGCGCCCCCTGGGCGCCCTGCGGGTTGAGCGCGAAGATGCCGAGCGTGATGAAGCCGAGCTGCGCCACCGAGGAATAGCCGGCGATCAGGCGCGCGTCGGTCTGGGTGAACGCGACCGCCGAGCCGTAGACGATCGACGCCAGCGCGAGGATCAGCATCAGCGTCTGGAAGTGCGCGGCGGCCTGTGGGAAGAGCGGCAGCACGATCGCCAGGAAGCCGTATGCGCCGACCTTCGACAGCACGCCGGAGAACACCATCAGCACCTCGATCGGCATCGCCCGATACCCGTCCGGCATCCAGCCGTGCAGCGGGAATGCCGGCATCTTCACCAGGAACGCGGCGGCGAAGAACAGGAAGATCCACTCCTGCGAGCCCCTGCTGAGCGGTAGTCCCTGCAGCTGGGAGAGCACGAACGTGATGTGCCCGCCGTTCTGCTCGCCCGCCAGCACGCCGGTGGCGATCGCGGCGGCCAGCATCAGCAGCGAGCCCACCAGCGTGTAGATCACGAGCTTGATCGTCGCTTTCACGCGATCCGGTCCAGTGCCCCACCCGCCGATCAGGAAATAGAACGGGATCAGCATCAGGTCGAAGAACGCCACGAACAGCGCGAGGTCCTGCGCCAAGAACGCCCCGAGCACGGCCGACTCGGCGAGCATCATGTGGAAGTAGAAGAGTTTGGGACGTTCCCACGTGCGCAGGTTGGACGCCAGGATGGCGGCAAAGAACAGCAGCGTGGTGAGCCCGACGAGCAGCACGTTCAGGCCACTGACGCCGAGCTTGTAGTGGATTCCCAGTTCGGCGATCCACACGATGTCGGTCACGTCCTTCAGGCCATGTGAGCCGGGTCCGTACTGCACGATGTAGGCGATCGCCAGGCCCAGCGCCGCGATGCTGCCGGCGAGCGCCAGCACGCCGGGCACGCCCCACTTATGTCCAGCGCGCGAGCCGGAGGGGATCAACGCTCCGACGAGCCCACACACGGCGGGCAGCCAGATCAGGATTGAAAGAGCGGGCATGAGTTAAGGGCGGAAGTGTGGAGGTCGGAGGGGAATGGTTGGGTCGTCTGTGAAGGTTGGGGGAGGCAAGGCCGGGTGGCTCAAAGCTGTTGGCATCACGTCTGCAGCAGGAAGTAGAGGCCGAGCGCCCCGACGCCGAGCACCAGCAGCGCAGCGTAGTAGCGCAGCAGGCCGGTCTGCGCGGCG
>JBAWFB010000194.1:0-2552 GCA_049591495.1 Solirubrobacteraceae bacterium | reverse complement strand
AGAAGGTGATGAAGGAGATCACCCAGCGAGGGGACATCATCCTGTTCATCGACGAGCTCCACAACCTGGTTGGCGCGGGCGCCGCCGAGGGCGCGATCGACGCCGCCTCGATCCTCAAGCCGGCGCTGGCGCGCGGCGAGCTGCAGACGATCGGCGCGACCACGCTCGACGAGTACCGCAAGTACCTCGAGCGCGACTCGGCACTTGAGCGTCGCTTCCAGCAGATCCGCGTCGAGGAGCCCACGATCGAGCAGTCGGTGGAAATCCTCAAGGGGCTGCGCGACCGCTACGAGCAGCACCACAAGGTGCAGATCACCGACGAGGCGCTGCAAGCCGCCGCCGATCTCGCCTCACGCTACATCTCAGACCGCTTCCTGCCCGACAAGGCGATCGACCTGATCGACGAGGCAGCCTCGCGGATGCGCATCAAGTCGATGACCTCCCCGCCTGCCAACCGCGAGTTCGAAGAGGAGATCGAGTCGACGCGCCGCGAAAAGGAGCAGGCGATCGAGAACCAGGAATTCGAGAAGGCCGCCGCATTGCGCGACCAGGAGCGCAAGCTGGCCGGCAAGAAGCGCGAGCTGGAGGAAGAGTGGGAGTCCGGCGAGTCGGTCGAGCGCCCCTCGATCGGCGAGGAGGAGATCGCCGACATCGTCTCGATGTGGACCGGCATCCCCGTGTTCAAGCTCACCGAGGCCGAGACCCAGAAGCTGATGCGCATGGAGGAGGAACTGCACAAGCGCGTGATCGGCCAGCACCCCGCGGTCGAGGTCATCTCCAAGGCGATCCGCCGCTCGCGCGCGGGCCTGAAGGACCCCAAAAGGCCGACTGGATCGTTCATCTTCCTCGGACCTTCGGGTGTGGGAAAGACCGAGCTGGCGCGCACGCTCGCCGAGTTCCTGTTCGGCGACGACGAAGCGATGATCCGCATCGACATGTCGGAGTACATGGAGAAGCACGCCGTCTCGCGCCTGGTCGGCTCGCCTCCGGGCTACATCGGCTACGACGAGGGCGGCCAGCTCACCGAGGCCGTGCGGCGCAAGCCCTACAGCGTGCTGCTGCTGGACGAGATCGAGAAGGCTCATCCCGACGTGTTCAACATCCTGCTGCAGATCCTCGAGGACGGCCGGCTAACCGACGCGCAGGGTCGCACGGTGGACTTCCGCCACGCGATCGTGATCATGACCTCCAACATCGGCGCTGCCGAGATCGCGCGCAACACGCCGCTGGGCTTTGCGGTGTCAGACGATGAGACCGGGATCACCTACGACGACATGAAGAACCGCATCATGGGCGAGCTGAAGAAGGTGTTCCGCCCTGAGTTCCTGAACCGGATCGACGACGTGATCGTGTTCCACAAGCTGCAGAAGGAGGAGATCCGCCAGATCGTGGAGCTGCTCTTGGTGCGCATCCGCGAGTCGATGGCCGAACGCGAGCTGCAGCTGGAGCTGACCGATCCCGCCAAGGATCTGCTCGTCGAGAAGGGCTGGGATCCCGCGATGGGCGCCCGCCCGCTGCGCCGTGCGATCCAGCGCTACATCGAGGATCCGCTCGCTGACTTCGTGCTGCGCGAGCAGCTCACGCCCGGTGCCACCGTCGTTGTCAATCCCGCCCCCGAGGGCGAGGAGGGCGAGGTGCGCCTGACGATCGTCAAGCCCAAGAAGGCAAAGACGCCGGTCGGCGTCGGTGCCGCCGAGGGTGGGGGCGAGGAGCTGTCCATCGCCGACGAGCACGAGCATCACGACGACGTTGATGACGAGCACCCGGCCGAGCACTAGGCCGAGCGAAGCTGAGCACCTCACACCGCACAGCCAGCATCGAGCCCGCGGGAGCGCTCCGCGAGACTGATGGTGTGCTGGCGCAGGTGACAGTCGCTCCGATGAGCGCCGATGACTGGTCCGCGGTAGCGCGCATCTACCGTGCCGGCATCGACGCCGGCAACGCGACGTTCGAGTCAGAGGTTCCTGGCTGGGAGGAATGGCGGGCCGCACGTGTGCAGGACCCGTGCCTGGTCGCGCGCAACGGTTCGGGTGGTGTGCTGGGCTGGGCGGCGCTCAGTCTTGTGTCCGCTCGCGCTGTGTACAGCGGGGTGGGCTCGGTCTCCATCTACGTCGATCCAGAGCACGCACGACAGGGGGTCGGCCGTGCGCTGCTGAGCGCCCTCGTGCGCGAGTCCGAGCGTGCGGGCTTCTGGACCCTGCACGCCGGCATCTTCCCTGAGAACACCGCGTCGATCGCTCTGCACGAGAGCTGTGGCTTCCGGCTTGTGGGCACGCATGAGCGAACCGGTCAGATGGCTGACGGCAGCTGGCGCGACGTGATGCTCTACGAGCGCCGCAGCCAGATCGTCGGGGCCGGCGCGTAATCTGCGTCGATGCCACGCGCTCAAACTGCCCACGTCTGTTCGCAGTGCGGACTGCGCTCACCGCAGTGGATGGGGCAGTGCCCGGGCTGCTCGGCGTGGAACACGCTTGTGGAGGAGCGCACGCAGACGGCCGCCGCAGACGGGCGGCCCGGGGGCTCGCGCTTGCGCGCGGTGCCGGGAGCCAACG
>JBAWFB010000193.1:0-10262 GCA_049591495.1 Solirubrobacteraceae bacterium | reverse complement strand
GCACGTCATGGGCGCTGGGCGGCAATGGCGGGCGCGGCGGGCGGCGCAGCACCAGCTGGGTGGGGGTGGGGCCCGAATCCCTCTCGATCAGGTAGGTCACGTTGGAGTGGCCCTCGCCGATCGGCTGCGCTTCGATCGCGCCCGCGCCGAGCGCGTGCTCGTCGAGGAAGCGCTCCAGCGGCTCCAGCACAAGCAGCGGCGGGCGCGCGCCGGGGGCAACGTCCGCGTGGCTGTAGACAATGTCGTCTGGCGCGACGGTTGCGGTCATCGGCTCGCACGCTACACCGAACGCCACGCCACCGGCGCCGCGGCGGGGTGGCTACGTCTTCCAAATCGCGTGCATAACACTTTACAAAATGAAGTGTTATGCACGCGGAAATGAACTCCACGCGCCCAAGGGGACTTCACAAAATGAAGTGTTATGCAACTGCAAATGGTGCATGTACGTCCGGACCGCAACATCCCCGGCGCCGACGTGTCTCAAGCCCCATGCCCAACATTCACGCACTCTCCCACCGCAGAATCCGCAAGCTCCCGGCCGCCGCGCTTGCGTGCGCGGCACTGGCCGTCAGCGCAGCTCCCGCGTACGCGTCGCACAATCAGGTGACCTTCTTCGAGGATCCCAGCCAGCTGGTCGAAGTGACCCCGGCGCAGCGCGCAAAGACGCTCGTCAAGCTGCAGTCGCTCGGCGTCAAAGCGCTGCGAGTGGAGCTCTACTGGGCGAACGTCGCCCCTGGTGCGCACAGCACCAAGAAGCCCGTCTTCGAAGCGTCAAACCCCGGCAGCTACAACTGGGGCGGCTACGACGCGCTGCTGGCCGAAGCCAAGCGGCTGAAATGGCCGGTGCTGCTGACAGTCACCTCGCCGGTGCCAGAGTGGGCGACCGCCGGTCACGACGACAAGAATCTCGTGACGCGACCCGACGACAAGGACTTCGAGGAATTCATGACGGCTGTCGGCAAGCACTACGGCAGCGAGGTGAGCCTGTATGCGATCTGGAACGAGCCCAACCACCCGGCGTTCCTGCGTCCGCAGTTCAACTCCAAGGGGATGCCCGAATCGCCGCGCATCTACCGTGGATTGTTCCAGGCTGGCTACGAAGGATTGAAGGCTGCCGGGATCTCCAAACCGAAGGTTTTGATGGGCGAAACGGCGCCGACCGGCTACGACAAAGTCAACGTGCGCAAGGAAGGCGCCAACGCGCTGTTGCACGATGTGGCGCCGCTCGAGTTCCTGCGCGAAACGCTGTGCTTGAACTCGAAGTACCGCAAGTCCGGCACCTGCGGGATGCTGCCGGCGTACGGGTTCGCCGATCACGCCTACACCGTGGGCACTCCCTACTACCGCCCATCCGAACCCGACGATGTCACGATCGGTGTGCTCTCGCGCTTGTCCAACGCGCTCAACAAGGCTGCGGCCGCGCGCGCGATCCCCGCTGGCATCCCGATCTACCTGACTGAGTTCGGGATCCAGAGCGTGCCCAACGAACTTGGAGTGTCACTGGCCAAGCAGGCCGAATACGACGCGATCGCCGAGAAGATCGCTTGGGAAAACCCACGTGTGGCGGCGTTCTCGCAGTACCTGCTGCGCGACGACCCGCGCGGGGGGAAGGCCGGTTCGAGCGTGCACGGCGGCGTGATCGGCTTCCAGACGGGCCTCGAAACCGTCACGGGCAAGCCGAAGCCGCTGTATTTCGGCTTCCCGATACCGCTGGTCGTCTCCAAACAGGGGCACGGCTATTCGCTGTGGGGTCTGGTGCGCCCGGCCGAAGGCGCGACCAGAGTGCGCGTGCTGGTGCAGCGCAAGGGTTCCAAGAGCTTCAGCACGCTGAAGGTGGTGCAGACCAACTCGCTCGGCTACTGGACCCTGAGCTCATCCGTACAGGGTTCCCACTGGCGCGTGAGCTGGCGCAGCCCCGCCGGCAAGATCTACACCGGGCCGTCAATCGGCGCTTCGTAGCAATCGGCGCCGGAGCCCACTGAGGCCCGAGGCGGCTCTGGCGTCGCCCTACGATGGGAGCGATGCCGGAGCTGCCAGAGGTCGAGATAACGGCACGCCGGCTCGACGGTGCGTTGCGCGGCGCGCAGATCGTCTCGGCGCTTGCGCCCGGGCTGAACGCGATGCGCACGTTCGACCCGCCGCTGTCGGCGCTCGAGGGTGCCACGATCGAGCGGGTGGGACGGCGCGGCAAGCACTTCCTGATCGAGCTCTCCGGCGATCTGGTGTTGCTGATCCACCTGATGTCGGCTGGGCGCCTGCAGCTGTATGACCGTCGGGCCGGACCGCGGGACCGGACCTCGCGCCTGCTGGTGCGGGTCGGCGCGCAGGACGAGTTGCGGCTACGTGAGTTCGGGTCCAGGCAGGCCGCGTGGGCGAAGTTGCTGCGTGCCTCCGAGCTGGAGCGGGACGAGTCGATCGCGACGCTCGGCCCCGAGGCGTGGCCCGCTCCACCCCCGCTGGGCGAGCTGTTGGACGTCGCGCGCCCGCTGCACACCGTGCTGCGCGACCAGCGCACGATCGCCGGCATCGGACGCTCGTGGGTCGATGAGATCCTGTGGTCTGCGCGGTTGTCGCCGTTCAAGCGCGCGCGCGATCTCAGCGCCGAGGAGACCGCCGCGCTGGAGGAGGCGATCGTGGGCACGCTGGACGGCGCGATCGACCACTACGAGCAGACGGTCACGCTGCCGATCCCCGACAAGCTGCCGATGCCGCTGCAGGTGCACCGCCACGAGGGCGAGCCGTGCCCGCGCTGCGCCACCACGCTTGAGGCCGTGCACTTCGAGGACTACGTGATCGCCTACTGCCCGACCTGTCAGACAGGTGGTCGCAAGCTCAAGGACCGGCGCCTGTCGCGTTTGTTGAAGTGAGATCGCTGTGGCCCGGTGGGGAGCCCTTGGTTGTCAGCCTTGGTTGTCAGGCCGGTAGCCCATCTTCGCTCTCGTCCTTCTCAGGTGCGTAGTGCGCCACGATCCGCGCAAGCAGCACGCTGCCCTCGAACAGCAGATACAGCGGCACGGTCTCCAGCAGCAGCGTCACCGCGTCCCCCGGCAGCAGCGCGGCCACGGCGGCGCACGCGAGGATCGCGTAGCGGCGGTTGTGGGCCAGCTGACGCGGCGTGACGATGCCGGCGCGTGTGGCCGCCAGGATTCCGACCGGCACCTGGAAGACGAGTCCCATCGCCAGCATGACGACCGCCGCGAAGTGGTAGTACTGGCTCGCCTGCACCAGCACGTTGAACTGCCCGCTGTTGAAGTTCTGGAAGAAATGCACGGCCGCGGGCAGCACCACGTAGTAGCCGAACGCCACGCCGATCACGAACAGCACCGGGATCGCCAACATCAGCGAGCTGGCGATCCCACGCTGGCCGGGACTGAAAGCTGGAAGCACGAACCCATACAGCTCCCACAGCAGGATCGGCAGCGCGAGGATCAGCGCAAACAGCAGCGTTACTCCGATCGTCGTGTTGAACGGCTCGCCGATTCCAAGCGTCACGGGCTTGTTGCCGCTGGGGGCGGCCGACAGTCGCGAGATGTCGCTTCGCAGGCGCGGCGCGGTGCTCTGAAGCGTTGCGCGTGTGGCGGCGCTCGTGCCGCTGCCGGGCCGCTCGAGCGCGGCCACGACCGTCGCGAGCTGCACCGCCACGTCACGCGAGCTTTGCTGTACCGAGTAGGTCGCGCCCAGTGGGCCGTCCCCAGCCTTGACCTGCTTCTGTGTCTCGTGTGCCAGCGGCGCGTTGATGAACTTCAGTAGCGCGTGGTTCTGCCAGAAGCAGACGCCAAACGCCAACGCGACCGCCACCAGCGACACGATCAGGCGGGTGCGCAGCTCATCCAGGTGCTCAACCCAGCTGAGCCGCTCCTCATAGCCGATGCTGCCTACCGCGACGGCCATCGCTACGCGCTGCGCTCGTCCTGGACGCCGGCGAGTGGGACGGTGGCCAGTGGGACCGTGGCCAGTGGGACGGCGGCTACTGGGGTTGTGGGTGCCGGGGTTGTGGGTACCGGGGCGGTGGCGATTGGCTCAGCTGCAGGTGCGTGCTCTGCTTGGGTGACGCTCAACGAGCTGCTCACACCCTCACCGCCGATTGCCTCCTTGAAGCCACGCAGCCCTGTGCCGAGCGAGTGGCCGAGCTCCGGCAGTCGCTTGGCTCCGAATACGAGCAGCAGCACGACGAGCAGGAACATCAGATGAATTGGATTGTCGAGGCCCATACTTGAGCTCCTTCGGTTGGGTTTGCGTGTCGGGTTGGGTTTGCGTATCGGTCGGTGGGTCTTCGCAACCCCCTTGCAACCGGATCACTTGCCTCGGTTGGTGGGAGACTCGTCATGCTCTCCTGATCCGGGACGGCGCGGCATGCGTATTGCCCTTGATGCCATCTTTCGGCTGTGCCAGATGAGTTCGATCAAATCCCGCGTTGCGCGCTCACCGGCACACTTGCGCAAGCTTGCCGATGAGGAGCTGATGGAACTGGTATGCCGCAACGACGCGGCGGCGTTTGAGATCGTGTTGGAGCGCCATCTCGATGCTGCGTTCTCGCTGGCCTATCGCATGGTCGGACGGCGCGCGCTTGCCGAGGATGTTGTGCAGGAGGCGACGCTCTCCACCTGGCGCAGCGGTGCCCGCTATGACCGCTCGCGCGGGAGCGTGCGCAACTGGATTCTCGGCATCACCCACCATCGCGCCGTCGATGCACTGCGCCGCGACGGGGTGCGCACGAGCAAGGACGTGAGCGACGAAGGTCTGGAGGAGCACCTCGAGTCGCCCGACCGCACCGAGGTCGAGGTGCTGCAGCGCGACGAGGCCCAGGAGATTCGCACCGCCCTTCAATATCTCCCCGACGATCAGGTACGGGTGATCGAGCTCGCGTACTTCGGCGGCTTCACTCACACCGAGATCGCGGAGGTTCTGGATTTGCCGATCGGTACGGTCAAGGGTCGGATGCGCTTGGGACTGGAGAAGATGCGAATTCGACTGCGCTCTGGCGAGGCGATCGCGTGAGCCCATCGGGGGCCAACAACGATTGCGAGGAGTACGGGCAGGCGGCGGCCTACGTGTTGCGCGCGTTGGAGCAGCAGGAGGCCGAGCGCTATCGCGAGCATCTTGTCCACTGCGCGGTCTGCTCGACCGCGGTGTCGGAATTGCAGCCGGTCGCGGACTCGCTGCCGGCCGTCGCGCCGCGCATGGTCGCCTCTGAGGCGCTGCGCGAGCGGATCATGAGCAGTGTGCGCGCCGAGGCAGAGTTGTTGAACGCGGCCGGCGCTGTTGCCGATCGTCCCCGGCGCGCGCGTTCGCGTGTGGGTTTGCGCATACCTCGCCCGCAACTGCTCACCGCCGCACTCGCGCTGGGCGTTGGCCTGCTGATTGGCGCAATCGCGATCAACACGGGATCCTCCACACCCGCCGCGCACGTCACCACCGCTCAGCTGGCCTCCGTGCCCGCCGGCGCTCACGCCATCCTGCGCCAGGTCGGCACGCACGCCGAACTGGTGGTCTCCGGCATCTCCCAGCCGCCGCACGGGAAGATCTACGAGCTGTGGCTGGCTCGGGAAGGCAAGGACCCGCAGCCGACCGACGCGCTGTTTGGCGTCAACAACAGTGGCAACGCCTCGGTCAACGTGCCCGGCGATCTCGCGGACGTGCGGCGCGTGATGGTCACAGCCGAGCCGATCGGCGGCAGCCTCCATCCGACCAGCTCGCCGATCGTCATCGCCACGTTGCAATCGTCTTGAGGGCGCCGAGCCGCGAGGTGCTGTCGTGGGCTAAGGCTCGGTGTGCACCACCACGTCTGCGATGTCGGTGAGTCGCCGCCGCAGCTCCTCCTCGAGCTCGCTCGCGAGCTGATGGGCGTCGCTCAGCGACTCGTCGCGCCGCCCTCCGAGCGTGAGGAACAGCACGCGGCCTGCGTCGGTGGCCAACAGCTTGACTCTCAGCGGGTGCTCACCGGTTCGCTCGTGTACCAGCCGCTCGATCTCATGCGTCGCGAGCTGGTCGGCGTGCGCGTCGGCTGGACGGGCGGGCAGCGCGCGCTCCAGCGGCTCCAGATGAGTTTGCACATCAGCCACTCCCGGCCACCCACCGATTGTTTGCTCGACGCGCTCGGCCACAACGTGTGCGGTCTGCAAGGCCAGGTCGGCCGGAAACTTCAGGTGCAGGGAGACGCTGACGGATTTCTCCTGTTCGAAGATCGCAATGTCGTGCGCTTCGCAGACAAGCGGCTCTGACAGAGCGGCGTGCAGCACGCGCTCGCGTAGATCGAGACCGCGGCGGCGCGGCTCCACGTGCACAACCACATCGCTCCCGGGCAACGCCTCCGCGATGGCTGCCTCGACCGCGTCGGCGGCCTGGTGGCCCTCCACGACCGCTCGGCCAGGCGGAACGCCGACCACGACGTCGGCGAAGTAGCGACCGGCCGACTCTCGCAGCCGCAGCCGCTGCAGCTCGATCTCGGGTCCGAGCGCCGCGATCGAGCGTTCGGCCGCGGCGCTGGCTTGTGGGGAGGCGTGGTCCATCAATGCGTTCACGTTGCTCGCTATCAGCCGTGTCGCGGCGGCGAAGATCAACACCGAGACCACGAGCGCTGCGATCGCGTCGGCCTGCTGAAAACCGGCTCGCACAGCGATCAGCCCGATCAGCACGGCGATCGAACCCGCCATGTCGCTTGCAAAGTGATACGCGTTAGAGCGCATCGCGGCGCTTGCGAATCGGCGCGCGGCGCGCAGCGAGACAACGGTACGGCTCAAATCGACAGCGAGCGCAACCGCGATCACCACGAACACGTATCCGTGTGCTTGAAGTGCGCTCGTGCCGTCGATGAGCCGTCGGATCGCCTCGACGCTGACGAACAGGCCGCCGACGATCAGGATTCCCGCCTCACCGAGCGCTCCCAGATTCTCGGCGCGATCGTGCCCGTAGGGATGATCGCGATCGGCCGGCCGCCGCCCAACGCGCACGACGAAGAAAGTCAACCCGGCTGCGAGGACATCCCCGCTTGACTCGACGCCGGCTGAGATCAGTCCGAGGCTGCCCGTTATCAAGCCGGTCACGAGCTTCAACGCAACCAACAGCGTTGCCGCGAGCAGCGACACGATCATCGAACGAGACTGCTGGCCCCAGTCGGCGACTACATCGCTCTCGCTCTCAAGCTCTGAAGCCACCGGGAGAGCCTATTATCCGAGCATGATCGAGCCAGGCGAGCCTGCCCCCGACTTTGAGTTGCCCGACCAGGACGGTCGCGCCGTCAAGCTGTCGGACCTCCGCGGACAGCCGGTTGTCGTCTACTTCTATCCGAAGGCCGACACCCCCGGTTGCACTACTCAGGCGTGTGGCGTACGGGATCGAAATGCCGACTATGTTCATGCTGGGGCGGTCGTGTTGGGCGTGTCCCCCGACCCGGTCGAGAAGGTCAAGCGCTTCCACGACAAGCAGGCTCTCAACTTCGCGCTGTTGGCCGACGAGGACCACGCTGTCGCCGATCGCTATGGCGTTTGGGTGCAGAAGTCGATGTACGGGCGCACTTATTGGGGCAATGAGCGCACCACGTTCGTGATCGCGGCGGACGGGACCGTGGGTGAGGTGCTGCGCAAGGTGAAGCCCGCGGAGCACGACGAGCTTGTGCTGGGAGCGCTCGGGGTGCTTCAGGGCTCGAGCTGACTATCGTGCGCGCGCTCGCAGGGTATATATGGAGAACCGTTTAGGCTCGCTGAGAAGGGAGAAGGACATCATGCTTGCAAGTGCCGTCCTCGAGGTGCCCGAGCACGAGTTCGACGACGACGACTGGGACGACGAGGAGCTCGAGACCGACGAGCTCGACGTCGAGCTTGACGAAGAGGGCCTCGAGCCCGAAGACGACGAAGACTTCTAAGCGCACGCTCAGGGTCGGCTTCTGCGGCCCGAGGTGCCTCGCGGCCCGTCCTGGGTCGCCGTAGGCTTGGGTGAGTGCCCACGCTTGTACAACCGATCCCGCACGGCCTGAGCGCCGTGATGGCGGCCACCTCGGTCGCGCAGAGCTTCGATTCGTTTGTCGAAGCGGCCGGACAGTTCTTCTCCGACCTGGCGGCCGTGCACTGGGGCGCGCTGGTGCTCGGCCTGGCGTTCTTCGGTCTCAACCTCACGTTGCGCTCGCGCGCCTTCTTCCACAGCCTGCGCGCTGCCTATCCGGCCGTCAGCTTCCAGTGGCGGCGTATCTGGGGCGCGTATGTCGCGGCCGTTGGCTTCAACAATGTCGTGCCCGCGCGGGGCGGAGACGTCATCAAGCTGTTCCTCACGCGCAGCTCGATCCCCGGATCCTCCTACCCCACCGTTGCGTCCGCTTTCTTCGTCGAGTCGATCTTCGACGCCACGGTTGGCGTGTTCGTGCTGATATTCGCGTTCTCCCAGGGAGTTTTCCCCAAGCCCCCCGACTTCTCCAAGCTGGGCTCGTTTGACATCTCCTATCTGGCCGGGCACTTTCGCTTCACGCTCTTTCTGATCACGCTGCTCGCGGTTGTAGGGCTCGTCGCGTTTGCGCTGCTCTCGGTGCGGGTCAAGGCGTTCTGGGCGCGCATCCGTCAGGGGCTCACGATCCTCACCGATCGCCGCCGCTATCTGCGCGAAGTCGCCGCGTGGCAGGCGGCCGGGTGGGTGTGCCGTTTCGCCGCGTTCTGGTTCCTGCTCGATGCGTTTCGCGTTGGCGGCTCGGTCGAGAATGTGCTGCTCGTGTTCGGTTGCAGCCAGGTGGCGGGAGCGGTGCCGTTCACCCCCGGTGGCGCCGGCGTGCAGCAGGCGCTGCTGGTGAAGGTGTTCGCCACCAGCGCCCCCACCGCGGTGGTGGCCGCCTACTCCGTTGGTCAGCAGATCGCGATCGCGGTGTTCACCGCTGTTGCGGGGTTGTGTGCGGTGGTGTTCATCTTCCGCTTCCGCTCCTTCAAAGAGGTGATCGTCGCCGGGCGCGCCTCGCGTGAGGAGGAGCGGGAGTTCGAACGCGGCGGCGATGAAGGGGGACGTCATACAGCAGCGCCCACTGGGCGAGCGTGACGTGGGGGAGTGCAGAGAGCCTAGAGGGCGCTATTGAGCAAGCTTCAGAGCGCTATCGCACGGAGTCCAGAGCGCGCTACTGAAGTCCCTCGCGCGCCTCGCGCACGAGGGTGACCGCCTCGGGGAACACGAGTGCGATCACGCGTCGGATCTGCTGTGCCTGCTCCTCGGCGTTGCCCTGAACGTTCACGCGATTGACCGCCGCCACCGTCATGTCGACGGCGAGCTTGATCGCGTTGTCGGCCCACGCCAGTGCCTGCTGGCCCTGCATCTGTTCGGCAAACTGCGCCAAACGACGCTGCAACTCCTCGGGGTCGCCGAACAGGTCGCCAAAGCCTTCGCCCTCCATGTGCTCAATCGTAGCGTTCGGAGCCCTGACGTCCGCAGCTCGCGCTCCTTGCGTGACCGGAGTGCCTGATGCCTTCAGCGCATACACTGCCGTGCCGATGACCGCCACCGCGGAGATCCAGCAGCGCACAGAGTTCGAGACCGCGCGTCGCGCACGACTTGGCGTGCCCGCCGCCGCGGGCGGCGTGCTGTACCTGCTGAGCGCGATCATCCTGAACGCGTCGTTGAAAGAACTGCCCACGGTCGGCATCGTGCAGGGGCTCGAACCGGCATTGCGCGGAGAAGGCAGTCCTGCCGTGAGCCCACGGGCGGCCGAGGTCAAGTACATCAACCACCACGCCTTCGGCCTGATTGCAGGCAACTTGCTGATGGCGGTCGCCGTCATCGCGCTCACGCTCATACTGCTGTTCCTCGCCGAATGCACCCGTTTTCGCCGGCCTGAGACCTGGTCTGTCGCGCGTCCGGTGGTGCTTGTCGGCGGGATCGGATACGCGCTGTTGAACCTCGTCCACGAGGTGGTGCTCGTGGTGGAGGCGCACAACTTTGTGAGCAGCGGCAACTTCTCCAACGATGCCGTCGAAAAAGCGCTGCTGACGAGCGGCGCGGGTGGATTCGCGCTGAGCCTGCTCGGCTTGCTCGCGGCGCTCGCGCTCACCGTGGGAATGATCGCGGTGATGGTCGGCGCGATGCGTGCTGGGCTGTTGCTGCGCTGGCTCAGCGTGCTCGGAATGCTCTCCGGGTTGCTGTTTCTCCCGTTCTTCAACAGCCCGACGCTCGAGCTGATCCCCACGTTCTGGTTGGTGGCCGTGGGCATCCTGCTGATGGAACGCTGGCCGCAGGGCGACACTCCGGCCTGGGCTGCCGGCGAGGCGCGGCCGTGGCCGACGCAGGCTGACGTGCGC
>JBAWFB010000192.1:0-18685 GCA_049591495.1 Solirubrobacteraceae bacterium | reverse complement strand
GTGGAAGTGCCGTCGCTCAACGGATAAAAGGTACTCCGGGGATAACAGGCTTATCGGGCCCAAGAGTCCACATCGACGGCCCGGTTTGGCACCTCGATGTCGGCTCGTCGCATCCTGGGGGTGGAGTCGCTCCCAAGGGTTGGGCTGTTCGCCCATTAAAGCGGTACGCGAGCTGGGTTCAGAACGTCGTGAGACAGTAAGTTAACCGTTGCTGTCTATAAATTCGGCTATATGCTGGAAACTCCGAGTATCCCGCACTACTCGTACGCTAGATTCCGTCCGGATCGAGCGTTACAGTGAAAATGTGTCGGGTGCGGACAATCAGCAGGAAAGGCTGGATGGCTACATCTCGGGCTACGTTGATGGCGAGGGCTGCTTTGCAGTCTCCGTCAATCGCAACCCATCGAGTCGTAACGGGTATCAGCTGGTACCAGAGTTTCATGTCAGCCAGAACGGTGACAGGGCTCAGGTCCATTGGTTGATACGTAAGCGGTTTGGTGATAGCGGATACGTAAAGTCCAACGGAAGAAAGGATCGTGCGCTTGTTTATGTCGTCAGACGACGGCGTGATCTACTCGAACATGTGATTCCTTTCTTTGAACGATCGCCACTTTTGTCCTCGAAGCAAGAGGACTTTGAGAAGTTTGCGACGATCGTGAGATCGATGGCTCTCGGTCAACATCGCACACCTGACGGATTTGTCAGGCTTTTGGATAAGGCGCTTTCGATGAATGGAAGCGGCCGACACCGGAGTGTGCGATGGGTAGAGCTCATCAAAGATGGCCAACCAGAATCCTCAGAGACTATATGCCGAACACGAGGAGTGATGCCTTCGTGAAGATATAGTCCGAGCTGCATGGCGACATGTAGAGCCAGGCAGAAATGCCCTGGCCTCCACGTCTTATTCGACGTGTGAGTAACAAAACTGTCGGTCCCTATCTGCCGTGGGCGTTGGAGAATTGAGAGGATTTGTCCCTAGTACGAGAGGACCGGGATGAACGCACCTCTGGTGTATCTGTTGTCCTGCCAAGGGCATAGCAGACTAGCTACGTGTGGATCGGATAACCGCTGAAAGCATCTAAGCGGGAAGCCGGCCTCAAGATGAGTTCTCCCATCCCCTAGAGGGAGTAAGACCCCTGGTAGACCACCAGGTTGATAGGCCGGATCTGGAAGGGCGGTAACGCCTGTAGGAGACCGGTACTAATGGGTCGAGGGCTTGACGGATTTTTTTGATTCCTAGGCAGTGCATGCCTAGGAGTGATACTCGCTGTGGCGCTGTGTAGTTTTGAAGGACCCCGAGACGCGTGGTCTCTCACGTTTTTCCGGTGGCTTTGGCGAGGGGGAAACACCTCTTCCCATTCCGAACAGAGAAGTTAAGCCCCTCAGCGCCGATGGTACTTGGCCCGCAAGGGCCTGGGAGAGTAGGACGCCGCCGGTTTCTTTACGCACACGAGCCGCCCCAAAGGGCGGCTCGTGGCGTTTCTATGCCCATTCGGTGCTCCTAGTTGCGCGCAGTATCCGCGCAAGATCGCTCGAGCGGGGAGGAACCGTGCGACACTCCGGCACGAGCTCGTCCGCCCACAGGACACACGCACACCTGCTCACGCGGCGCCGTCACACCAGGACGCCGTGTCCCCAGCCGGCTCCGTAGAGCAACCCGGTGTGGATGGTCATCCCGCGCCTGCTGCTCCCAGCACGGGACGGACACCGGTGACTCGACGGGCTCGTCCTGGTCGACCTCCCAGTCGACTTCGTAGTCATCCTCGAGCAACAGGAACGAGCGGATCAGGCGCAAGCCTCCAGCGAGGCGCCGCGCGACAGGCGGTGTGTCGATAGAACAGAACATGTGTTCGTACTGTAGGTCGGCGTTCGGACGGAACCGATACGAACATACGTACGAACGAGTGTGGTCGCCTGTTTTTGCTCGAGATTGGCTTGTTCAAGCGGAATATGGGGTCTTGGGGTTGCAACGAGGATTGCAGCATGCGTCTAAGAGCAAGGGTGGCGACCTCATTGAATGAGTAGAACCGTCCGCAATGGTTCCTAGCGTCTCCGGAGATGCCGACGCTCGAGGAGATCACATATGAGGCTGGTCGGTCAGCCTTGGCCGACCAGGAGTCGCTTGTTGCCGGTATACGACAGCGGACTGGCACGCTTCTCGCTGCACACGCGCTGGTGGCGTCGTTTCTGGGCGCCACCGTCGTGCGGGCTAATGGACTGCACTCGCTCGGCTGGTTGGCGCTGGCGGCGCTTGTTCTCGGGTTGCTCGCGGCTGCAGTTCTGCTGGCGCCGTGGCGACTGAAGTTTGCGGTTGACGCACGCGAGCTCTACGACGAGCTCTATGAGCAAGCTTCGAGCGAAGCGCAAGCAGACACGCTCGGTTGGCTGGCGGCAGCTGGCTATGGCTACCAGAAGCTTCGCGCTGAGAATGCGATGAAGGTAGGACACATGTCGCTGCTGTCGGGTGCATTGAGTGTGCTTATGATCGTGCAGACACTGTCTTGGCTGGCTGCGCTGGTAGTAAGCTGAGGAGCATGGCGCCAAAGCCCCTACCGCCTGACCAGATCAAGCCGCCTTCCACGTCGATTGGCATTGAAGAGGGTCGCGGAGGCTCCTCGTCACCGCCCGCCCCGAGACCTGAACGCCCACGCTAGTAGTGTCCGGGCGCAATCTAGCCGCACGACTCATAAGTCTGTGATCGGTCCTGGCAGGGTCTTTGAGGTCTTGCGCGAACTTCTCCTCTGAGATGGCTGTTACGCTAGCCGAGCGCCTTATCCAGGACTCCGTCGAGAGGCCTCGCCGGCGCATCCAGCTCATGGAGAAGTTCGTTATCGAAGGCGGTGCCCCGCTCTCCGGCACGATGGTGCCGGCAGGCAACAAGAACGGCGCACTGCCCATCCTCGCCGCGTGCCTGCTCACGGAGGATGAGGTGCTCGTGCACAACGTGCCCCGCATCCGCGACGTCGACGCGATGCTCGCGATCCTCAAAGCGCTCGGCGTGGCCGTGGAGTGGCGCGGTCCCAACGAGCTCTCGCTCTGTGCCGCCGACGTTGATCAGGTCGAGATCGACCCCGACCTCGCCGAGCAGATCCGCGCATCGTTCCTGCTCGCCGGCCCGTTGCTGGCGCGCTTCGGTAGGGCGGTGATGCCGCCCCCCGGTGGCGATGTGATCGGACGTCGCCGCCTCGACCCCCACCTCGACGCGTTTCGCGCGATGGGCGCCACCACCCACTGCAACCGCGAGATCGTGCTCGACGCCCCCCGTGGCCTGCGCTCCACCGACGTGTTCATGGACGAGCCCTCGGTGATGGCCACCGAGAACGCGCTGATGGCCGCCGCGCTCACACCCGGCACCACCGTGATCGGCAACGCCGCGTCCGAGCCCCACGTACAGGACCTCGCACGCATGCTGGTCAAGATGGGCGCCGACATTCAAGGCATCGGCTCCAACCTGCTCGCCGTCGGCGGCGCCAAGCGGCTGCACGGCTGCGAGCACCGCGTCGCACCCGACCACATTGAGATCGGCAGCTTCATGGCGCTCGCTGGAGCGACCGGGGGAGAGCTGCGCATCAAGGACACAGTCCCCGGCGATCTGCGCATGATCCGCCTCGTGTTTGAACGCCTCGGATTGTGCACACTGCTCGATGGCGACGACGTGATCGTGCCGGGATCCCAAAAACTCATAGCGCAGGCCGACGTGGGCGAGTACAAGAGCAAGATCCAGGACGGCCCCTGGCCCGCATTCCCAGCCGACCTCACCTCGATCGCGGTCGCGCTCGCCACCCAGGCCGAAGGCTCGATCCTCGTGCACGAGTGGATGTTCGAGAACCGCCTGATCTTCGCCGACAAGCTGATCCTGATGGGCGCCGACATCGTCATGTGCGACCCCCACCGCGCGATCGTCACAGGGCCGCGCCGCTTGCGCGGCGAGCGCGTCGAGTCACCCGACATCCGCGCCGGGATGGCGATGCTGCTGGCAGCACTGTGCGCGGAGGGACGCTCAGAGATCGGCAACATCCGCCAGATCGACCGCGGCTACGAGCGCATCGACGAGCGCCTACGCGAGCTCGGCGCGCGCATCGAGCGGGTCGCAACAGAGCCGGTCCACATAGAGGCGTGAGCGTCGCGCACCCCGCGACGCGCCCAGAATGCGTCTCGGCGGTGACCCCGCGCCGCGTACCATCGCCGTCGTCCGCTTGAATGGCACCCCGATGATCCACCCGATCCCCAGCGGCACCCGCGACGTGCTCCCCGACGAGACACGCGAGGTGCGCGCCATCACCGACGCGCTGCGCGGCGTGTTCGAGCACCACGGCTACGGCGAGGTCTACACGCCCGCGCTCGAGTACGAGTCGGTGCTCGCCCGCGCAGGGCACACAGCGCTACGCGCCGGGTCCGCCGACGCGCAGCCCGCCTACCGCGTGTTCGACGAGACCGGCGCCGTGCTCGCGCTGCGCTCCGACATGACGGTGCCGATCGCGCGGGTCGTCGCCACCCGCTATCCGACCGCCGAGCCGCCGCTGCGCTTCTGCTACCTGGCCCACTGCTATCGCGGCGTGCGCCCCCAGCGCGGACAGCCGCGTGAGCTGCTGCAGGCCGGTATCGAGCTGATCGGCGCGCCCGCTCCACAGGGCACCGTCGAGGCGCTCGGGGTGCTGTGCGCAGCGCTCGACGCGGTGGGACTCGATGGCTACCGCATCGGGCTCGGCGACGCCTCGCTGTTCCCGGCGCTGATGGCCAGCCTCGACGTGCCCGAGCCCGCGCGTCCGGGACTGCTCTCCGCGCTGGCGCAGCGCGACTTCGTAGCGCTCGAACAGGACCTCTTAGCGCTCGACCTGTCCGCGCACGCGCGTCAGCTGCTGCTGGAGGTACCCCAGCGCCGCGGCGGGCCCGACGTGCTGGCGGCCTCCGCCACAGCCGCGGCCGACGCCGCGGCCAACATGCGCGAAGTGCACGACCTGCTGGAGCCGCACGTCGCCGCACGCGTGATCTTCGACCTGGGTCTGGTGCGCAGCATCGGCTACTACACCGGCGCGGTGTTCGAGGTATACGACCCCGCGCTCGGCGCGCCGATCGGCGGTGGCGGACGCTACGACGAGCTGCTCGGCCGCTTCGGCCGCTCGCTGCCCGCGGTCGGCTTCGCGATCGGGGTCGAACGCCTGCACATCGCGCTCGCCGGCGAGGAGCGCGGCATGCCCGGCCTCGAACACGCCGGAGCGCCGCCGCTATGAGCACGATCGACGGGCTCACGATCGCCGTGCCCCGCGGGGCACTGTTTGGCGAGACGGTCGACCTGCTGGCCGGTCTCGGGCTCGACACCGCCGAGCTGCGCTCCAACGACCGCAAGCTGCTGTTCGAGGAGATCGGCGTGATTACGATGCGCCCCTCCGACGTGCCCACCTATGTGGAGTCCGGCGCCGCCGACATCGGCATCACCGGCAAGGACGTGCTGCTGGAGCAGGCCTCGCATGGAACCGGAGATTCGGCCCAGCGCGACGTGTACGAGCTGCTTGACCTCGGCTACGGGCGTTGCACGATGGTGCTGGCCTCCAAGGCGGGACCCGACCCCGCGGTCGAGGCGCTACGACGCTTGGGCGTGATGCGCGTGGCCACCAAGTACCCGCGCATCGCCGAACGCTACCTGGAGCAAACCGGACGTCAGGCGGAGATCGTCGAGGTCAAGGGCTCGGTTGAGCTGGCGCCACTCACCGGCATGGTCGAGGCGATCGTGGACCTCACGGCAACCGGCACCACGCTGCGCGAACACGATCTGATCGTGCGCGAGGAGATCGTGGAGTGCACCGCGCGCCTGATCGCCAACCCGGTGTCGCACAAGCTGCGCGCGCGCGAGATCGACAGGCTGCTGGAGCGCCTACGTGCGGGTTGAGCGGCTGACGCTCGCCGACGTCGAGCACCACGGTGGTCCCGCGCATGTCGCCGAGCATCTGCGCCGGCTGATCGGCGAAGACGAGGGGATCGAAGGCGCGGTGGCAAGGATCGTCGCACGCGTGCGCGACGACGGCGACGAGGCGGTACGTGAGTACACGCGCGAGCTCGACACCGACGGGCACGAGCCGCGCGAGCTGCGCGTGCCGGCGGCAGAGCTCGACGAGGCACTCGAGCAGATGCCGCTGGAGGTCGTGGCCGGGCTACAGGTCGCGATCGCCAACGTGGCGCGCGTCGCCGACGCTCAACTCGACACCGATCGAGTGCTCGTGGAGCTCCCGCAGGGACACACCGTCACGATGCGCGAGCTCCCGGTGAGCGCCGCCGCCGTCTACGCGCCCGGCGGGCGCGCCGCCTATCCGAGCACAGTGGTGATGGGGGTCGTCACCGCGCGCGCCGCAGGCGTGCTGGACGTGGTCGTCTGCACCCCACCGGGCCCCAACGGTCAGGCCCACGCCGCGATTCTCGCGGCATGCCGCCTGTGCGGAGTGGAGCGCGTCTACAGGATCGGTGGCGCCCAGGCGATCGCCGCGCTGGCCTACGGGACCGAGTCGGTGGACCGCGTCGACGTGGTGGTGGGACCCGGCAACCTCTACGTGCAAGAAGCCAAGCGGCGGCTCTCGCACGTCGTGGGGATCGACGGATTCGCGGGCCCCAGCGACCTGATGGTGGTGTGCGGACCCGACGCCGACCCGCGCCTGATCGCGCTGGACCTGCTCGCCCAGGCCGAGCACGGTGCCGGCAGCTTCGTGGCGGCCGTCTCCAGCTCACTCGACGCGCTCGACGCGCTCGACGCGGAGATCGAGCGCCAGGCGGCCTCATGGCCCGATCTGAAACCCGATGCATGCGTGCTGATCGAGACCGCCACCCCCGACATCTCGATCGAGCTCGCCAACGCGTTTGCGCCCGAGCACCTGCAGCTGATGGGCGCCGCCGAGCAGGCGCTCGCGCACAGGGTGCGCACCGCTGGATGCCTGCTGCTGGGGCCCTACGGCGCCACCGCGTTCGGTGACTACACGGCCGGCTCCAACCACGTGCTGCCCACCGGCGGCGCGGCCCGTTTTGCCTCCACGCTCTCCCCGCGTCATTTCCGCCGGCGCATGTCGGTCGTGGAGATTGGCTCCGAGGCCGCGACCAAGCTGGCGCGCGCCGGTGCGCCCGTGGCACGCGCGGAGGGCTTTCCGTTGCACGCGGCCTCGATGCTCGCGCGTGCCGAGCCGCCGGTGCGCGAGAATGGACACTGACATGAGCTCCAGTCCGACCACCACCCCCGCGCGCACCGCCACGATCGAGCGCGCGACCGCCGAGACCGACGTGCGCCTGTCGCTCTCACTCGACGGCACCGGGCAGGGGACACGAGCCACCGGAGTGGGCTTTCTGGACCACATGCTCGACCTGCTGGCCCGCCACGCGCGCTTTGACCTCGACGTGCAGGTCAGCGGCGACCTGCAGACCGGCGCACACCACACCGCCGAGGACACCGCGATCGTGCTCGGCCAAGCGCTCGACCGGGCGCTGGGCGACCGCGTGGGCATCTACAGATATGGACACGGGGTCGTTCCCATGGACGAGGCGCGGGCCAGCTGCACAATCGACATATCCGGCCGCCCGTTCACGCTGTTCGAGGCTGAGCTGCCCACGGGCGCCACGGGAGGCTTCGACCACGAGCTCACCGAGGAGTTCTTCAGGGCGCTGGCCAACTCCGCAAAGCTCACCCTGCACCTGGAGGTGCAGGCCGGCACCAACGCCCACCACATGATCGAGGCGGCGTTCAAGGCGTTCGCACGCGCGCTGCGCCAGGCCGTGGCCATCGACCCCACCGAGAGCGGCGTGCCGAGCACGAAGGGGACCCTCACAGCATGAGCATCGCCAACGACAACACAGGCTCGCGCACACTGCTGGACGAGCCGGTTGACATCGCGATCGTCGACTACGGCATGGGCAACCGCCGCTCGGTGGAGAAGGCGTTCGAGCACATCGGCGCACGCGTGACGATCTCAAGCGATCACGAGCAGCTGCGCGCTGTCGCCGGCCTGGTTCTGCCGGGTGTGGGCGCGTTTCCGCGCGGCATGGCCAATCTACGCGAACTGGGCCTCGACCAGCTGGTGCGCGAACGACTCGCACACGGCACGCCGGTGCTCGGCATCTGCCTTGGAATGCAGCTTGCGTTCGAGCGCTCCACCGAGCAGGGTGGGACACGGGGGCTGGGAGTGATAGCTGGGGAAGTGCGCCAGCTGCAGCACGGCGCGTTGAAGCTCCCGCACATCGGCTGGAACGAGGTGAGCCTCACGGCCGACTCTCCGCTCACAGACGGGTTGCCGCGACGCTGCGCCTTCTACCACGTGCACTCTTTCGTGCCGGTCCCCGCCGACCCCGCGGACATTCTCGGAACATCCGTCTACGGCGAGCCGTTTGCGAGCATAGTTGCCCACGCCAACTTCTACGGCGTGCAGTTTCACCCCGAGAAGTCCTCCGCCGCCGGATTGCGGCTGCTGGCGAACTTCGCGCGCATCTGCGCCCACCGATCGGGAGATCGGCCGGCGATCACGGTCGGCTCGTGAAGTCACCGGGAACGCCACCCTCCCGCTCCGCGGCGAGGGCTCCGATCGTGCCTGTTCGAGCGGGCGCGTCGTGAACCTATATCCCGCGATCGACATGCTCGGCGGCAAGGCCGTGCGACTGGTGAAGGGCGATTTCGACGCCAAGAAGGTCTACGACGAGGACCCGCTGTCCGCTGCGAGCGGCTGGGTGGACGCGGGCGCCCGCCACCTGCACGTGGTGGACCTCGACGGCGCTCGCGACGGTGCACCGGTCAACCTCGAGCACCTGCAACGCATCTCAAGCGAGCTCGGCGTCCCGGTCCAGTTCGGTGGAGGACTGCGCTCGCTCACAGCGATTGAGGACGCGATCGCAGCGGGCGCTGAGCGCGTGATCCTCGGCACCGCCGCCTTCACCGACCCCACGCTGCTGGAGCAGTCCCTGGCTGAGTGGCCCGGTCGGGTGCTGGTGTCGGTGGACGTGCGTGGAGGGCACGTCGCAACCGCAGGGTGGACCGAGACAAGCGAGGCCCACGGCGAGCAGGTCGTGGGGCAGCTCTGGGAGCGGGGCGCCGGCGAGCTGGTCTACACCAACGTCGACCGCGACGGGATGCTGGAAGGCCCCGACCTAGAGGAAGTGGCGCGCGTCGCGGCGATAGTGCCCGGAAGCTTCGTGTATTCGGGCGGGATCGGCGCGCTGGCCGACCTCGAAGGGCTGGCGGCCCTGAAAGCGCCGACGCTCGTGGGGGTGATCGTCGGCAAGGCGCTGTACGAGCGACGCTTCACCGTCGCCGAAGCCCACACCGTGCTAGACGCTGAGGGCCCTAACGTTTCCCAGTGACCAGCTTGCCGGTGGGCGAGATGACATGCCAGTGGCCGCCGTAGCTGCTTAGATCCTGTCCACCGGCCACTCCAGGGGACGTGTCGCCGGCATAGGTGTGGAGTACCCAGCCCGCATAAGCGACCACACTCCCGCCCTTTTGACCTGGTTGGAGTGAAACCCGTGACTCGCTCAGCAAAGGTGTCGTATCGAGCGCGATGCCATGAGCGAGATAAAAAGGAGGCCAAACGGTCGCACACGCGCCTGTACAGGTCGGCGTACCAGGCTTTTCGGGCACAAACGCATAAAGCGTGCGGCCATATCCGTCGACCAACACCAGTCCCAGGTGTCGAACCCTGCGCAGGACAACATGCCTGACGTCAGAAGGCGAGCCCGGTCCGACAAAAGCCTGCTTCTTGTCAGTAGCGCCGGTAGCCACCGACTCATGGGTCGAGCTCGTCGAGCTACTGCCACAGCCAATCAGCAGCAGAATCACCGGCAACACGAGTATTGCGGATAATTTAACCATCTCGAACAAAGCTTAGATCAATGCTCGATCCACGGGTTGGTCGGCCCTCCCGCATCGAGCGCCCGTTTCATGCCCACGCACACAGCTCCAGGTTCGTTCTATTGGGGATCTCCCGACAGTTGAGATCCTTGCTACGATCGGGCTGGTTTTGTCAGGGCGGATCGATTGAGGAAGGGGAGCCCTCTGCGATGAGATTACTGCTGGCGTTGATCGCAACCGTGACGCTCGCTGTCGGAATTCTGGCATGCGGAGGCACGAGCAAGAAAGAGACCTCCCCAGCCCGCGTGTCATCAAACGCGGCCACCGATACCAACGCTCAGACAGCCACAGGCAGTACCACGACCCCTGCTGCGACCGCCACTGCTCCCAGCACAACCACGACCGGGGATCGACCCAAAGACTCCAACGACGAAGACAGCGACTCCAATAGCGACGACGATCTCGAAGTCTTCGACTTCGGCCACGCCGCGAGCCCGGCTCAAGAGCGGACGATCGTGGCCCTGGTCAAGCACTACTACGCGGCGTCCGCAGCCGGCGAAGGCGCCACCTTCTGCTCGCTGACCTTCTCACTGATCGCCGAAGCAATCGTCGAAGACTATGGCGAGGCGGCCGGTCCGGCCGGCCTGCGCGGCAAAACCTGCGCGGTGGTCGAGACAAAGGCGCTCAAGCTCGAACACAAGCAGATGGCTCAAGACGCCGCCACGCTCGAAGTGACCGGTGCGCGGGTCAACGGCAAGAAGGGACTCGCGCTGCTGCGCTTCGGAGCGAAAGCCCAGCCACGCTATATCCCCGTTCGTCTCGAATTCGGCGTGTGGAAGATCCACGCCATGTCCGACAGTCGGATGCCATAGCCGCTCGCGCGAGCACGCTACCGTGAGCGCGTGCACTACAAGCGTGTAATCCCCTGTCTGGACGTCGCGGCCGGCCGCGTCGTGAAGGGCGTCGAATTCCTCGACATCCGCGACGCCGGCGACCCTGTGGAGCTAGCCGCCCACTACGACCGCGCGGGCGCCGACGAGCTGGTGTTCCTCGACATCACCGCCACCCACGAGCGCCGCGACACGATCGTGAAACTCGCGCGCAGCACTGCCGACGACGTGTTCGTGCCGTTCACGATCGGCGGCGGCATCCGCTCGGTGGCCGACGCTCAAGCGGTGCTCGACGCGGGTGCCGACAAGGTGTCGGTCAACTCCGCCGCGCTCGCGCGCCCAGAGCTGATCGACGAGCTGGCTGAAGTGTTCGGAGCGCAATGCGTGGTGCTCGCAATCGACGCCAAGTCGGTGCCGTCTGTAGATGATGGAGCCGGCGCGAGAATGCCCGCCCGCAGCGAGCCCACCCGCGAGGGGCGTGCCGGTGAGCCCTCGCCGGGCGTGGAGGAGGGTCGTTGGGAGGCATATGTGGCAGGGGGTCGCACCCCAACGGGCCGCGACGCGGTGCAGTGGGCAC
This sequence comes from Solirubrobacteraceae bacterium, assembly GCA_049591495.1. Classification (GTDB taxonomy): domain Bacteria; phylum Actinomycetota; class Thermoleophilia; order Solirubrobacterales; family Solirubrobacteraceae; genus Palsa-744. The sequence goes on along the minus strand of JBAWFB010000192.1, from coordinate 7,407 downwards.
GCGAGGGCACAGAGCGCGGGGCGGGGGAGATCCTGCTGACCAGCATGGATCGCGACGGCACCAGCGATGGCTATGACCTGCCGCTTACCGCGGCGGTCAGCGCGGCGGTCGACGTGCCGGTGATCGCCTCCGGCGGGGCCGGAGAGTTGCAACATCTGGTCGAGGCGCTGCAGGCCGGCGCCGATGCGGTGCTGTGCGCGTCGATCTTCCACTACAACCGCCACACGGTCGCACAGGCCAAGGCCCACATCGCGGCAGCCGGCCTGCCGGTGCGCGTCACCTGAGCGCATTCGTCGGAGATCCCGCATGGCGTTGACCACAAGCGGTGAGACGGTGCTGGAGCAGCTGCGCCGGCTGCCCGGTGGAAGAGAGCTGCTGGATGTCGCCCAAGAGCACAACGGCGCCGTCGAGCTGGTGGGAGGAGCGGTGCGCGACATTATGCTCGGCTCATCCCCGCGTGAGCTGGACGTGGTGGTCGATGGTGACGCGCATTCGTTCGCCACCGCGCTCGCCCAACGGCTCGACACGCTCGCGGGAGCGAATCCAGGCGGCCACTGCGAGGTGGTCCATCACGAACGCTTCCGCACAGCGCTTGTCAGCTGGGAGGGGGGAGAGATCGACGTCGCGACGCGCCGCAGCGAGACATACCCTGCACCAGGTGCGCTCCCCGACATCGTGCCCGGGACCGCCGAGCAGGACCTCGCCCGGCGCGACTTCACCGTCAACGCGCTCGCTGTGGCGCTCGCCGGGGAGCACCGCGGAGAGCTGCGGGCGGTCTCAGGCGCTCTGGAGGATCTCGCGGCGCGCCGCCTGCGGGTGCTGCACGACGCGAGCTTTCGTGACGATCCCACGCGCATGCTGCGCCTTGCGCGCTACCGTGCGCGCCTCGGCTTCACCGTCGAGGACAACACGCTACGGCTGGTACGCGAAGCGGTTGACGCACGCGCGCTTGACACTGTCTCAGGCGCCCGTGTCGGCGCCGAGCTGCGGCTGGCCCTGGCTGAAGACGGCGCGCTCAGCGCGCTCGGTGCAATGGACGAGCTTGGCCTGCTCTCAGCGCTGCACCCTCGCTTGTCTCTTAAGGAGACGCTCGCCAGCGCAGCACTCGAGCTCCTCTCCGCCGGTGCGCGGCGTGGGCGCCACGAGCGTTACGTGCCCACCTGCGCGAAGCCCGCACGAGTCGGCCTGCTGTTGCTCGCGGCCATTCTCCACCCGATGCTGCTCGGGCTGGAAGACGGCGCCGAAGCTGCGGCCTACACACTGCTCAACGATCTCGAGTTCCCGGCAGCCGACCGGGACCTGGCGCTTCACGCGGCGATCTGCGCCGACGCGGTGGCCGACGAACTCTCCTACGCGGATAACCCCTCGGAGGTGTACGACGCGCTATGTCACGTATCGCCGGAGGGCATCGCCCTGGCCGGTGCCTGGGCAACGCTCGAATGGGGACCGCTCAGTCAAGCCGCGATCATGGCCCACGACTGGTTCAGCCATATCTCCCACGTCGACTCGCGCATCACCGGCGACGATCTGATCGCCGCCGGTGTGCCCGAGGGCCCGGAGATCGGGTGGCGCCTGAAGGCCGCCCACATGATGCTGCTCGACGGTCTGGTCCCAGCCGGGCACGAGTCCGAGCTACGGGCTGCACTGGAGGCGGAGGTATGAGCCCCGCAAGGCACGCCCGATGAGTCCCACGCCCACTCCCGCGACTGTCCTCGGCGCGGAGATTCTCGAGTTGCCGGGAGGTGGACGCGCGCTGTTCACCGGCCGTGCCCACGGCAACCTGTCGAGCGTTGGCGGCGAACGCGCCGAACACGGCCTACAGGCACGCGAGCGGTTGCGCAAGACGATCGGTGTGCAGCGCCTCGTGCGGGGCTATCAGGTGCACGGGACGGTCGTGGGACGGGTGTTCGCGGACGGCACCCGGCCGGATGCCAGTCAGCGACCAGCGCCGGCTGGAGTGGATCCTCCGAGCACGCTCGAGCACGACGACAGCGTCCACGCGGACCGTGTCGATCTACTTGAGACCGACAGCATCGGGCAACCCGCGTTCGAGGCCGACGGTCACGCGACAGCGGCCCCCGACCTCGCAGCGATGGTGCTCACCGCCGACTGCATCCCAGTGGTGCTTGGGGCCGAAGGCGCTGTCGCCGCTCTGCACGCCGGCTGGCGAGGGCTCGCCGCCGGAGTGCTCCAAGAGGGCGTTCGCGCGCTGCGAGAGGTCGGCGGTCACGGTACGGTGGTCGCGGTGGTCGGTCCGTGCGCGGGCCCGTGCTGCTACGAGGTTGGTGAGGAGGTGCACGCTGCTTTCGACGGCGTCCATCGCGACGGGCGCCTGATAGACCTGCGCGCGATCGCCCACGAACGGCTGTTGGCCGCCGGAGTCGCGGAGGTGCGCGATGCGCCCGCCTGCACTATCTGCGACGAGCGTTTCTTCTCCCATCGCCGTGAAGGCGTCCGCGCCGGGCGCCAGGCGGGTATTGCGTGGATCGAATAATGAGCCGCAAGGCGCCGCTGTCGGAATCGCCCGAGCGCGAGCGTGGCCGGCAGGGAGGGGGAGTTCGATGGCGCAGCTGATTCACGGACTCTCGCCGGGGCGTGTGCGAGCCAACCTGAAGGCGGTGCGCGCCGAGGTCGCCGCCGCCGCCAAGCACAGCGGCCGCGACCCCGACGAGGTGGAGATCCTGGCGGCCGTCAAGTACGTGCCGCTCGTCGAGCTCCCGGCGCTCGCCGAGGCCGGAATCACACTGGTCGGGGAGAACCGCGCGCAGGACCTCCAGGCCAAGATTGCCGCCCATGAGGACCTGTTCACATGGGACTTCATCGGCACGCTGCAAAGCAAACACGTGCGCGCGATCGTGCCGCACGTGCGCCTGATCCACTCGCTCGCCAGCGACTCCGCGCTGCGCGAGCTCGAACGCCACGCCGCCCGCGCGCGGCCTGGATTGCGAGTGCTCGTCGAGGTCAATCTCGCAGGAGACCCCACCAAGAGCGGTATCGCCCCGGAGCTGCTCGACGCGTTCATCGCGCGCTCGCCCGTACCGGTCGCAGGACTGATGACGATGCCGCCGCTGGCTTCAGACCCAGAGCAGAGCCGCCCATGGTTTCGCCGCCTGCGCGAGCTCGCCCGCGAGCGCGGGCTAAGGGAGCTGTCGATGGGCACCACGCAGGACTTTGCGGTCGCGGTGCAGGAGGGCGCCACTATTGTGCGGATCGGCACGCGGTTGTACTCTTAGGCTTGGTGCTCGCGCCCCCGTCGACGGCGGGGCGCCCAGGCGGGTGGGCGCGGGCGCTTGACGGGCCGCCCCAACCCCCATCGATTGTGGCGAGGGCCCTAACATAAGCAGGGAAACGTCCGTTTTCACCGAAAACGCCCCCTACCAATGGCATTCCGCGATTCCTGGCACCGCGCTCTCGTGTACTTCGGCTTGGCCGAGGAGTATCACGACGACTACGACGAGGAGCCCCACGAGGAGGCGATCGCCGACCGCTACAGCGAGCGCCCCAACGTGCGGCGGCTTGCTCCACGCCGCCGCCGCGACGAGTTCGACGAGATCTACCCCGAGGACGAGCCACGCGGGCGCTCCACCACCGTGCTGCGCCCTGTGGGCCGCGGCAACGGCAACGGCGACGTGCGCGTGCACCTGGTGATTCCCAAGTCTTTCAACGACGCCCAGCAGATAGCCGACAAGTTCAAGGACTCGATCCCGGTGATCCTCAACCTGCAAGGCGCCGACACCGATCTATCCAAGCGCCTGATCGACTTCGCCAGCGGGCTCACCTACGCGCTCGACGGCGGCATGCAGCGAATCGCCGACAAGGTGTTCATGCTGACCCCGCGCAACGTCGAGATCTCAGCCGAGGAGCGTGCGCGGTTGATTGAAAAGGGCTTCTTCAACCAGTCCTGAGCGCTGCGCGTGGCCGGTGCGGCGAGTAGCCTGGGGCACGTTATGAAGATAGGTCTGATCGGGTGCGGCAATATGGCGCGGGCGATGGCTCGCGGGTGGGGGCGCCCCGTGCTGTGCTTCGATCCGGTGTCCGAGCGCGCCGAGGCGCTGGCGGGCGAGCTGGGGGGAGAGGCGCTCGAATCCAACGTCGCCGTGGCAGAGCGCGCGGATCTGGTGGTGCTCTGCCACAAGCCCAGCCAACTCTTGGACGTCGCCCTGGAGATCGCCTCCAGTACGAAGGCGGTCGCCTCAATTCTCGCAGCCACGCCGTTGCCGGCCTTGAAGAATCGCTATCCGGAGATTCCCGTCTACCGCTTCCTGCCGTCGTTGCCGGTCGAAGTGCGCCGCGGCGCGGTCGTGCAGTCGGCAGACCCCCAGCGCGAGGCCGCCCTCGACAGGGACGGCACCATCGACGCTCAGGTGCGCGAGCTGTTTGCCGAGCTCGGCACGCTCGTGGTGCTGGACGACTGGCTCATCGACGTCGCCATGGGCCTGATGTCGTGTGCCCCCGCCTACGTCGCGCTGGTGGCCGAGGCCCAGGTGGACGCGGGCGTGCGTCGCGGCATCCCGTCGGCGCAAGCATCAGCGCTTGTAACCGAGACGCTCGCCGGCACCGCGGAGCTGTTGCGCAAGCGCGACTACGACACGCTCGCGGTGCGCCGCGAGGTCACCTCTCCCGGCGGGGTCACCGCGCGCGGCCTGGCCGCACTGGAGCGTGGAGGCCTGCGAGCGGCGTTTGACAACGCCCTCGACGCGGTGCTCGGAGAGCAGCAACGATGACCGTGCTTGTGCTCGCCAGCGCGCGAAGCGAAATCGCGGACTACCTGTCGACGCTGATCTACGTCTACACGCTGCTGATCATCCTTCACATCGTGCTGCAGCTCTTGTTCGCGTTCGGAGTGAAACCACCCTACTCGCGCGGCTCGGACGCTGTGCTGACATTCCTGCGCGACGTGTGCGAACCGTATCTGCGCATCTTCCGGCGCTTCATCCCGATGATCGGCTCGTTTGACTTCAGCCCGATCGTGGCGATCATCGTGCTGTCGGTTGTGGGCAACCTGCTCGTCAGCCTGATTCGCGGTTGACCGATGTCCTTACCCACCCGGGTTCCGCCAGACGCCCCGCGCTAGCGTGGCTGTGGACGGCGCTCGTGATGGTCGTCGTGGTAGCGGCCGACCAGCTCTCCAAGGTCGCGGTGCGCAAATCGATCGTGCCCGGCGAAACACGCTCGGTGCTACCCGGCCTGCAGCTCGTCAACACTCGCAACCAGGGCGTCGCGTTCGGCTTTCTCCCCGGCCGCCATGTTGCGGTGACGGTGCTCGTCGGCCTCGCGCTGCTGGTGCTGCTCGTCTACTTCGCCCGCCATCGTGACAGCCCCCTGATCTGGCTCCCCACCGGGATGCTGCTCGGCGGCGCGCTCGGCAACATCATCGACCGGCTGCGCGCCGGCTCGGTTACCGACTTCATCAAGCTCCCGCTCGGCTGGCCTCCCTTCAACCTCGCCGACACATCGATCACCCTCGGTGTGCTGCTGCTGTTGCTGGTGATCGAGCAGCCCCGCCACCCACGCGAGCCGCCGGGTCGCTGAGCCCTCGTAGCATCCAGCCCGATGACGAACTTCGAGATCGTGTGGCAGGACGAGCACCTGCTGGTGGTCGACAAGCCTGCCGGCCTGGTTGTTCATCCCGCGCGTGGACACCGCGAGGGGACTCTCTCCCAACTGCTGTCTGGCACCGCCGCCGGTGGGGAGCCCGAACGGGCAGGGATCGTGCACCGGCTCGATCGCGACACATCCGGCCTGCTGGTGGTTGCCTGCACCGAGGACGCCCACCGGCTACTGCAGGACGCGTTGCGCAAGCGTTTGATCGAGCGCGAATACCTGGCGCTCGTCGAGGGCCTCCCGCCCGCGCGCACTGGCACGATCGAGGCGCCGATCGGACGCCATCCGCGCATCCGCACGCGCATGGCCGTTGGCGGCACCGGCGGTCGCGAAGCTCGCACCCATTTCACGCTCGATCAACGCTTGGACGGCGTCTCGCTACTGCGTTTGCGCCTCGACACCGGTCGCACCCACCAGATCCGCGTTCACCTGCAGGCGATCGGCCACCCGGTGTGCGGGGACCCGGAGTACGGCACACCCGGAATGCTCGGGCTGCAGCGCCAATTCCTGCACGCCACCCGCCTGGCGTTCCCGCATCCGATCACCGGGCAGCACGTCGAAGTCGACTCGCCACTGCCCGCGGATCTGCGCGGAGCCCTGGGGCGCGCCGAAGGCAACGACGCCGACTGAGCGATCCCGACCGCGATCTCGCGCGCCACTGGGCTGCGCGCAGCAACGCTCCACCACCCACCCCCACACGAAGGCCTCGCACACTGCCTTCGGGTATCCTCAGCGGTCGTACACAACTCGAACGCCGTGCGACTGTGCAACGCGGCCCTGCCCGACCGGCGCCATTCCAAGCGCGCCTCTCGGGTCCGCGACACACCGCCCGGATCCAACAAATGACATAAAGGGAGTACCCGTGAGCCAAGTAGGAATCGCGGAACTGCTGGAGGCCGGAGTCCATTTCGGCCATCAAACGCGCCGCTGGAACCCCAAGATGCGCCGCTTCATCCATGGTGAGCGCAACGGCATCTACATCATCGACCTGCTGAAGACCGCCACGCTGCTGCAGCAGGCGCAGGAATTCTCCGCCCAGATCGCCGCCCGCGGCGGCACCGTGCTGTTCGTTGGCACCAAGAAGCAGTCCCGCGACGCGATCAAGGAGATCGCCGAGGCCGCCGACATGCCCTACGTCAACAACCGTTGGCTCGGCGGGCTGCTCACCAACTTCCAAACCATCAACCAGCGCATCCGCCGGCTGCACGACCTCGAACGCTACGAGGCGGAGGGTCAGCTCGCACTGCTGCCCACGCGCGAGCGCATGGCAGCGCTTGCGGACCTGGCGAAGCTGCGCTCCAACCTGGGCGGCGTCAAGAACATGCAGCGCACCCCCAACGCGCTGTTCGTGATCGATCTGAACGTCGAGGCGATCGCCGTGCGCGAAGCGCAGCGTCTGCGGATCCCGATCATCGGGCTCGTCGACACCAACTGCGATCCCGACGGCATCGACTACGTGATTCCCGGCAACGACGACGCGATGCGCTCGTGTGCGCTCATCACCAAAGCGATCGGCGACGTGGTCGCCGAAGCTCACTCGATCTTCCGGGCGGAGGAGGAGAAGGCCCGCCAGGAACGCGTGGAGCAGGCCCGCCGTGAGGCCGAGGAGCGCGCCCGCCGCGAAGCCGAGGAACAGGCGAAGCGTGAGGCCGAGGAACAGGCTGCCAAGGAGGCTGCCGAGCGCCAGGCGGCAGCTGCGGCAGCCGCTCAGGCCCAGGCTCAGGCACAGGCACAGGCGGCGGCTACGACTGAGCCGGCAGCGGCCCAGACGACCGCCGCGCCAACCACGCCGCCCGTCAAGCC
>JBAWFB010000191.1:0-1555 GCA_049591495.1 Solirubrobacteraceae bacterium | reverse complement strand
ACCCGCCGGAGGTGGTGCAGCCGCTGACTCCTTCGGGGTAGAGACCATCGCCGCATCCCCGGCCGCTGTCCACCGAAACCTGATCGGGGTAGGTGGACGCCGGGTAGCTGCACGAGGTGCTGTCCTTGGCTACCCAGCCCAGCACCGGCACCGTGCCCAGCGTCTTGATTCCGTTCGTTGCGTTGCTTTCCGCCAAGGCATCGAAGGCCTTGACCCCGCTGACCACGGGCCAGCCGTCGCCGCTGTTCCCGGTCTGATTTTCAAAGTACCAGTCGGCAATATCGTTGGTGGCGTCCAACAGGTAGTTATAGCGCTCGGTGGAGTCTCCTCCCCAGCGATCGATGGTGATGTTGGCTTTGGCGACCGCGCTGATGTCCGCCGAGGTCGCGTGCAGAAGATAAGCGTCCATGCCGTAAATATCCGGGCTGATGGCGTGGGTCGGATTGCCCGCGTCCACGCTCAGCGCCGGGCCTGCGGCCGTGGCCGGTGGGCTGAGAGTTACCGTGACGCTGCCGCTTTCGCCGCTGGTTGCGCCCGCGGTGCCGGTAGCCGTTATCGTGACGGTGGCCGGAGCCGGGTAGGGCGTGGTATACAAGCCGCTGGCGCTGAGGTTGCCGGGGCTCAGGCTGCTGCCGGAGGGCGCTGCAACCGACCAGGTCACGGCTGAACTGGAGACGCCGTTGAGGTTGGCTGTGAATTGCTGCGTGGCGCCAATGGCCACTGCCGCGGGATTGGGCGTCACAGCCACCGCGGGCACAATGTAGTTGGCCGTAACGGTGGCGTTGGCGTTCAACGTGACACTGCAATTCACGCTGCCGGCCGTCGTGCAGCCGGTCCACGAAGAAAAGATGTTGCCGCCCACGATGGCCGGCGCTATCAATCCGTACATCGTGCCGGCCACGCCGCTTACCGTAAAACTTGTGGTTCCCTGGGTGGCGAGCGTAGTGGGAGGATAGGTCACGGTGATCGTCACGCCGCCGGCCGGGTTGGTCGAGTTGACGGTGAGCGTGTAGAGTGTGGGCGGAGGCGTGGCATAGTTGGCGGTGACGGTTGCATTCGCGCTCATCGTCACCGTGCAGGTCTCGCCGCTCGAGCTGGTGCAGCCGGTCCATGAGGAGAAATTGTTGCTGCCGGAGGTCGCGGGCGCGGTCAGCGTGACGGATGCGCCTAAGCTGTAGGTGCGCGTGAAGCTCGTCATGCCGTTGGCCGCGCTGTTCACATCCGCCGGTGAGACGGTGATGGTCACGCCGCTGGACGGGTTGGTCGAGTTGACCGTCAGCGTTTGGTTTGCGGGGATCGAATGGACACTTCCCCCGCCACAGGCCGTCATCCACAGGGATAGCCCGACTCCCACCCAAACCGCCGCACTTCCCCGCAGATTGCTCATGCCGATCTTCTCGCTCCGCGCAAAGCCAACTCTCCGCCAGGGCCGGCTTTGCACGCGGAAATTTCAAACGCCTTACTGAATGATAACCACGTTCATGCTCCAGGGGGTGAGAGTTAGCGTCAATGGCAGGCTCTGCGCGCCAAGACTGGTGGTGGTGGGGGCGGCCCA
>JBAWFB010000190.1:0-2371 GCA_049591495.1 Solirubrobacteraceae bacterium | reverse complement strand
TCGAAGCGCTGGTTCTCGAGTCTGACCGTGCCGTCGGAGCGGCGTTGACGGCGCTTGACCTCGATCCGGAACGCCACGCGCAGGGCCTCGCTCCCGGGGCACTCTCGGCTGACATTGGAGCCGGCCAAATACCGCTCGAGCGGCGGGCAGCCGATCTCCTCATGCCGGGTGCAATTGTATTCCTGGGTCACCCAGGCAACGGTTGCGAGGTTGAGCTGATCGAGTGTAAGGTTGGGCTCGCCCTCGAGCATCGGCAATAATCGCCCCTCGATTCGTGACCACCAAGCTTCTTGCTTCCCGTTGACATGGGGCGACCTTGGTCGTGTTGGAACGTGCACGATACCTAACGCGGCGAGCCCCGCGGTGAACTCCCCGGACATCATCGCAGAGCCCCGGTCATTCATCAGCGAGCGGGGAAGCCCGACTTTCGAGAGCGCCTGGCAGAACCCGTGCACGAGCTGCTCGGTGCCCTCGCTCGCGTACCATTGAGCGTGGGCCATAAAGCGCGAGTGATCGTCGATGAAGGCGACCAGGAGCGGTGTGATCCGCTCTCCAGTGCGGGTGAGGATCTTGCGTGAGCCCTCGTGAAAATCAAGATGAAGCAGCTGCAGGACGTACGCTACCTCGTAGCGGGAGTGTCAGGAATTTTGTGTGAGCCGGGCTGGTTGATGTGAATGATCCGGTCCAACACTCTTAATTCTGATCCTCGTATCCATCTTACACCCACAGTGCAGTCTCACGCCCGCAGGGCGGGAGAAACTGCGGTTTGCGACGTTGGGTTTCCAACATCGACCGCATATAAGGCTCCAGGAGCGGCGATCGCAGGGGGGGCCGCTACCTGGATACCCCTGATTTTCGCATCCTCGAGCCTCTTGGAGCCGTTCACTGGTGCCCCTCGAATCGCTCGCCAAAGACCAGGGCGAACTGGGCTTTCGCGGAATGCCACTCGCGCGAGGGCCGTTTCCATTTCTGCGTCACCTCGCGCAGCTGTAGCCAGATGAGCTTCATCGCCGCCTCCTCCGTGGGGAAGTGTCCGCGCGTGCGCACCGAGCGGCGAACGGTGCTGTTTAAGCTCTCGATCGCGTTGGTGGTGTAAATCATGCGACGAACGTCCTGGGGGAAGGCGAAGAACGGGATGACCTCGGCCCAGTTACGCCGCCAGGCCGCGGTGATCGCAGGATACTTCTGGCCCCAGGGGCTCTCCTCGAAGTCATTCAGCGCCCGAGCGGCCGCCTCGGCATCGACCGCACGATAGACGCTCTTCAAGGCGGTGGCGATCGGCTTGCGCTCCTTCCAGCTCGCGTAGTCCATCGAGTTCCTGAGCAGGTGCACGATGCAGGTCTGGACCGTGGTCTGCGGGAAAATGGCGGTAATCGCTTCCGGAAAGCCTTTGAGCCCGTCGACCACGGCGATCAGGATATCGTTTACCCCGCGGTTTTTAAGCTCGCTCATCACGCGCATCCAGAACTTCGCCCCCTCGGTCTGCTCGATCCAGATCCCCAGCACCTCCTTGCGGCCCTCGGCACTCACCCCGATCGCCAGGTACACCGCCTTGTTGCGTACCGCACCCTCATCGCGCATCTTCACCCGCAGGGCATCGAAAAACACGATCGCGTAGAGCGCCTCCAGAGGCCGCCCCTGCCAACGGTTGACCTCCTCGAGCACCGCATCGGTCACGGTGGAAATCAGCTGTGGCGAGGCCTCGATGCCGTAGAGCTCGCGCAGATGCCCCTGAATGTCCCGAACGCTCATGCCGCGGGCGTACATGGAGATGATCTTGTCGTCGAAGCCCGGAAAGCGTCGCTGGTACTTGGCGATCAGCTGCGGCTCGAACGTGCCGCGCCGATCCCGCGGGATCTCCAGCTCCACCTGGCTGGTATCGGTGATGACGGTCTTCTTGCTGTAGCCGTTGCGGAAGTTCGGCGCCGGCGGTTCGTTCCCCGTGGCGCCCGCCGCCGCTTCGTTCTGCAGGTGCTCGTCCAGCTCGGCGTTCAGCATCCGCTCGGCCAATGCCTTCTTGATCTCGTCCAGCAGGCCTTCGGAGGAAAACACCTTCTTGGGGTCAGCCCCCTTCAGCAGCTCGTCTACAATCTCGTTCTTGATCGCCATGACGTCCCTCCTTCGGGAAGTATGGCCCGATCACACAAAAATCTGTACACCCTCGAGGACGCCGCCGGTAACCCACGCGGGACCCTGGAACGACGTGCTCAGAAGATGATTAACTGGGGCGATGCTTCCGTTCCGTGTCCCGATGACAAACAGCTGCATGAAATCGAAAGCAGCATGGTATCCCGCGGCCAACCAGAGAGAGCCTGTCCGCAGGACCGTATAGCATAGCCAGATGCCAAGTGACACAAGGCTGATGAGATCC
>JBAWFB010000189.1:0-20212 GCA_049591495.1 Solirubrobacteraceae bacterium | reverse complement strand
GTCGTGGCTCGCGCCGCTGCCCGCGCCGCTCCGCGAGCTGCTCGAGACGGGCCAGAAGGACGCCTTCGACGCCGTCGCACACCAGGGCGAGGTGGCGAATCCCGCGGTCACAGCGACGCTCGAGTTCCGCGGCCGGCCCTACGGAGTCGACAACGGCTCGCGCTACGACCTGTTCAAGACGGTGTCCGCCTACCGGCTCGGCGACGAGGTGAAAAACATCACCACGCCAATGCTGATCTGCGATCCCGACGACGACCAGTTCCTCCCGGGGCAACCAGAGGAGCTGTACGAACGCCTGCCGGGCGAGAAGAAGCTCGCGCGCTTCACCGCCGAGGAGGGCGCTCATCGCCACTGCGAGCCGATGGGAGTCGCCGTCCGCGACGCGCGGATCTTCGACTGGCTCGAGAGCCACCTCGGCGCCTGAGGATCGATCACCATGGACACCCCAGCGGACAACCACGCGAGCCAGCTCAGCGCGAGCCAGATCCTCCGGATGCGGAAGGTCTGGCTCGTACCCCTCGTCCTCGCCTCGCTCCTGATCTCAATCGTCGGCGTGATCTACATCGGCTCGGTGATCAACCCGACCGGCCATCTCCACGACCTACCCGTGATGGTCGTCAACCAGGATACCGGCGCCACGGTGAACGGCAAGCCGATCAACATCGGCGCCGATCTCGCCAACGCGCTCGAACAGTCGCCGAAGGCGACGAGCCGCCTGAAGCTGATGCCGGCGACGGTTCAGCAGGCACAGGCGAAGATGAACCGGGGCGCAGCGTACGCAACGCTCGTCATCCCGGCGACGCTAACGCGCTCGACCCTGATTACCACCGGCGCCGCGGTGCCGTCGGGCAGCTCGACACCGCCGGCTTCGGCCACGGTCACGCTAGAGGAGAACCAGCGGCTCGGATCGCTCGGCGTCAACCTCGCAGCCGGCGTGATCGCACCGGCCGTCGCGCAGATCTCCCAGCAGATCGGCACCAAGCTGACACCGCTCGCGACCCCCGCAGCGCGATCCAATCCCGTTCTCGCCGGCCGACTCGCCGACCCGGTCACGCTCACGACAGCGAGCTACCGCCCGCTGCCCGATCACTCCGCGCTCGGCCTGTCCGCGTTCTACATCGCGCTGCTGGCGCTGCTCTCCGGCTTCATCGCCGGAACGCTGATCAACAACTCGATCGACGGTGCCCTCGGGTACGCGAGCTCCGAGATCGGCCCGCACTGGAAGCACGTGCGCCCCGTCTCGATCAGCCGGCGCCAGACGTTCCTCACCAAGTGGGCGGTCGCCGCCGCGGCAGCGCCCCTGCTGACCGGACTGCTCTTGCTGATAGCCGTCGGCGCACTCGGGATGTACGCCCCGCACGTGCTGCTGCTGTGGGCCCTGTGCGCGCTCGGGTCGCTGATGATCGCGACCGGCACGCTGGCGCTGCTCGCGGCGTTCGGCTCCATCGGCCAGCTCCTGGCGATGATCCTGCTGATCTACCTGTCGCTGGCCTCCTCGGGCGGTACCGTCCCGATCCAAGCGCTGCCCGGTGCTCTCAAGGTCGTCGGGAACGTGGAGCCGCTGCGGCAGGTGCTGGGAGGGACCCGGGCGATCCTGTACTTCGGAGCTCGCGGCGACGCCGGCCTGACCCACGCGCTGATCGTGGTGGCGGCCGAGATCGTCTTCTGGGCGATCATCGGGCTCGGTGTGACCGAGTGGTACGACCGCCGGCGACTCGACCGGATCTCCGCCGACGATCTCGCTCTGGTTGACCGAGCGATCGACGAAGCGATCGAATCACGGAGCGCGACGGCCAGCCACGAGTAGCTCCATATGAAGCCCTATACAGGGATCGAGACGCCCGACCTTGCGGCAGCCCTTAAATGCGGCAGCCCTCAAAGGCACACAGCGCCGAGAGGAGCGAGATCTCTGCAAACAACTGCGACTACAACCGCGCCGTCTCAGCGAATACCGGCGTCGGCTACTGGCCGAACTGAAGCCGCTCGACGGCACCTCCAGGTAAGCAGCCCAGCCCTGCTGTCTGTCTCAGATGAGCGGGATGACGCCGTCTCAGATAAACGGGATTCCCGTCTCACATGAACGAGACGCCGCACAGGGCTTTTCAAACTGAGACACTACCAATCAATGCTCGATAATGTATGTTATGTAAACCTAGACAAGGAGAGGCACCCACCCTTGCCCAGGCAACTCTGTATGCGCGACAGCGGAATGAGACCGGGACGACACGGAGATGAGACCGCTTAACGACACCGAATGGACTCGCGCGGGCCGAGCTGAAGGCTGCGTGTCGACCTCGCGCTCGGGAGCTGCTGCGGGTCGCTAGCGGCGAGCTTGCACGGTTTGCGTGTATCCCGCCTCATCCCGCCCGGCGGTAGCAGACGTGTGTCGCCAGTGAGGAATGGAGAACCTCGGCGGGCTCGAAATCGAACTCGGCGATGCGGTCGAATATGGCCTCGCCGGACCCGAGTAGAACGGGGACGATGTCGAGCCAGAGCTCGTCGATGACACCCGCTTGCAGGGCTTGGCGGACGGTCGAGGCGCCGCCCGCGATGTCGATGCCGTCTGCTCCGGCGGCCTCGCGGGCCTGGGCGTAGGCGGCATCGAAGCCATCGGTGACGAAATGAAACGTCGTCCCGCCCTCCATCTCGATCGGCGCGTGAGTGTGATGGGTTAGGACGAACACGGGCGCGTGGTAGGGCGGCTCGGGCCCCCACCATCCCGACCACTCCTCATCCCATGCGCCGCGGATCGGGCCAAACATATTGCGGCCCATGACGTAGGCGCCGCGGGGGCGCAGCAAGCGGCGCTCGGCGGCGGCGTCCGCCTCGTTTGCGCGTTCGTCGCCAAGGTGCCAGCCGTGAAGCTCTCGGCCCCGCTTGCCGAGCGGATGTTCGCGGCTTTGATCCGGCCCGGCAACGAAGCCGTCGAGGGAGATCGACATGTGGCAGGTGGTGTCGGCCATGACTCTCCTCCAAAGTGATTGTGATTTGTAAGCGGCGGCGCGCGGGACGATGGTACGTCGACGGCCCTGACGGCAAGCAGTCCTACTAGATCCGGGCTGTTTCAGTCATCGTCGCGTCGATGTCTCACTCTGTTGTCGTCGAGCGGTCTCAACTTCCTGTCGCCTTACAGAGGCCCAGATGGCGCGCCTAGCGAGGATGTCTTCCGGCATTCCTCCGAGTTGTAGGACGAAAGCGTCGACGTCAGGGAACGGCACGTCGTACGCGTTTCGCCCTTACATGGTGCGGGTACGAGGCCGGGACGGAGGCTTGGGCGTCGATTATCCCTGTCATCGTCGGGTTGGCTCAGCTGGCGAGTGACGTGGTTGGTATCGGTAGTCCGTCCAGTAGGAGGCCGAGAATCACGCCGAAGATAGAAGGATCTACGGTGTCTGGGTCGGCGAGATGCTCGATCGCGATGCCGTTGGAGAGCGCAAGTACCGCGATCGCGAGTTGATCGGGGGGCACTGGCAGATCAACGCCGGCGAGGGACGCCTGCTGTTCAAGGAAGGCTGCGATGGCGGCTCGCGCCGAGCGCCGGTGACGGGCGAACTCCTCCTGCAGGGCAGGGTTGCGTACCGCCCGGGTCCAGAACTCGATGAAAAGCAGGTGCCAGTCGCTTTGGCTGGAGATGAGGCCCGCGAGTCCGTCGCCAGCGTCGCGTGTCCTCTCCTCTAGCGAAAGATCCTGCTCCACTGCGTGGCCGACGAGCTCCAGTCGCTCGCCGATGCGATCGCGCATCAGGGCATAGAAGAGATCGTCCTTGCTGGCGAAGCTGGAGTAGACCGCGCCCTTCGTCAAACCCGCCGCCGCGGCGACCTCATCGAGTGAGGCACGCTCGTAGCCGCGCTCGGCGAATACTTCGCTGGCCGCCGACAGCAGGCGCGCACGCGTTTGAGCACGCGTAGCTCGCGAGCGTTTCCGCGACTGCTTAGCGACCACCATCACAAGCATGATACTGTGCGGTACTGAATACTGACTGGTATCGAACTGGGAAAGGTCAGTTGCCACGGCAAACACAAAGGGCCTGGATGTCAACTTCTCAGCAGCTCCTCTCCCCCGAGGCTCGCGGCGTCACCGCCGGTCGTGGGCGCTTGGCTTCACGCAAGATCCTGATCGTTGGCGCTGGCCAGCAGAACTACGGCGTCGAGGATCCTCCGATTGGCAACGGGCGCGCGCTGAGCCGGCTGTTCGCCCGTGAGGGAGCGCGTCTGGCGCTCGCTGACATGGACGCCGAGGCGGTGGCGCAGACCGCACGCTTGGTGCACGTCGAGGAGCACCACGCGGCGGTCACGATCGTCGCCGATGTCAGCGACCCGGGCGAGACCGAGCGCATGGTCAATGAGGCTGCGAGCTCTCTTGACGGACTGGACGGCCTGGTTGTGAATGTCGGTGTCGTCGGTGGCTGGGGCCTGAATAACACGAGCGCCGCGGACTGGGATCGCGTCTTTCAGGTAAACGTCCGGGCTCACTTCCTGGCGGCCAAGCACGCGCTGGAGGCCATGGACGACGGCGCGGCCGTCGTCATGACCTCCTCAATCGCCGCGCTGATGCCGGCGAACGCGATCCCCGCCTACCACTCATCCAAGGCCGCCCTGGAGGGGCTGTGCATGTGGCTGGCCAAGGACGCCGCCACCCGCGGTATCCGCGTGAACCTGGTCGTCCCGGGGTTGATCGACACGTCGCTGGGCCGGCTGGCGAGCCAGGCCGACCCGACCCGCGAGGAGCGTCCGATTCCGCTCGGGCGCCAGGGCACCGCCTGGGAGGTCGCCTACGCCGCCGCGTTTCTGCTCTCGGGCGAGGCCAGCTACATCACTGGGCACTCGCTGCTCGTCGACGGCGGCCTCGTCGCGCTGCGCTAGAGATCATGGCCCGACTCCCCTACATAGACGCCAGCACCGCCTCCCCCATACTCCATGAGGGCCTGCAAGCGCTCCCGCCGCTGAACGTCTTCGCGATGCTCGCTCACGCCGAATCGGCGGTTGTGCCCTATCTGAGCTTCGCGGGCGTCCTGCTCACGCAGCTGAAGCTCGATCCCAAGCTGCGCGAGCTGACGATCCTGCTCGTTGCCGCACGCACCGGTGCGGAGTACGAGTGGATCCAACACGTTGGCATCTCCAGAGCCCTCGGCATCGATGAGGCACAAATCACCGCCATACAGCAGGATGACCTGACCGCCACGTGTCTGACCCTTGACGCTCAGATCCTGCTTCGGTTCGCCTCACAGGTGCTGGAACAGCCACGCGCCGACGATGACGCCTTCACCGCTCTCAGCGACCGTTTCTCACCCCGCGAAATTGTCGAGATCCTCCTGGTCATCGGCAACTACCACACGCTCGCGCGCATAATGACTAACCTCGAGATCGATCTCGACGCAGCCATCGGTGCCACCGTCATCGACGAAGCACAACGCCGGCTTAACGACGGCTCCTAGATTCACGGCGACGGGCCCGCGGCGCGGTCCTGATCCAGCGGGGACCGTGGTCAGCCAGCAAATCGGCGCTGTGCGATTATCGTAAGCCAACCGACTCCAACCGTATACGAAGGGGCACGGCGATCCCTCGAATGCTTGTCTCGCACGCCCGGTTGAAGTTCCGGTCGTCCCAGTAGTTCCAATCGCGCGTCGTTAAGCTGGCTCATCTTGGTGTCTTCTTACCCAGCTGTAAGACGACGCCGGAATGAGACAGAAACGTCAGGGAAATGGGATCGGCCGACGACACCTGACACCTGAGTGAGACCGGATCGCAGCGATCGTGTCAGTCGCGACGATCATGTGTGTCCGCACGGTAACGTTGCACCCGTGCTGAGACAGGTTGCGGACGGTGTGCTGATCCACCAGAGCGAGTTCATGCAGAGCAACGCCGTAGTCGTGCAAGGCCAGGCTGGCGTGTTGCTCATCGACCCCGGGGTGCACGGCGACGAGATGGCTTGCCTCGCGGACGACCTGTCCGATTTGGGTCAGACCGTTGTGGCAGGCTTCTCGACGCATCCTCAATGGGATCACCTGCTCTGGCACGCCAGGTTCGGCACGGCACCCCGTTACGGCACCGCGGTCTGTGCGGCCACTGCCCGAGATCGGCTGTCGGCCGGGATCGATTCACGCCGGCTCGGCATCCCCGAGCAGGTACCGCTGGACCTGCTGGGCCTCATTACCGGTCTGCCTGCCGAGACGACACAGATTCCTTGGGACGGCCCTGAAGTTGGGATCATCGAGCATCAAGCGCATGCCCCGGGCCATGCGGCGCTGCTGATTGAGGATCGCGGGGTTCTCGTCGCCGGCGACCTGCTTTCGGATGTCTTGATTCCGTTGCTCGACTTCAACGACACCGCTGACCCGATCGAGGACTATCTCGTCGCGCTGCGGCTGCTCGAGGGCGTGGCGGGCGATGTCGATGTCTTTGTACCTGGCCACGGGTCCATCGGCGGAGCCGATCAGGTACACGTACGGATCGACCAGGATCGGGCGTACGTGCAGGCTTTGCGTGACGCCGATGTTCTCAGCGACCCGCGGCTCGACCCATCGGCGTATGGCGAGGATTGGCTGCCTGGTGTGCACGCACGCCAGCTCCAGCGCCTCGCCGAGAGAAGCGAGCGCGACGGGACGCCCGGCTAGAAAATCGCGATGGTGCCCTTTACGCTCACGAATTCAGCCGGACGGTAGTAGCATCAAGAGATGCCTCTGTGGCTGCTCGTGCTGATGCTGTTCGGGCTGATCAAGATCGTGATCGCCTCGTTGATGCTGTGGCTGCCATACCGCTCTGATGTTGCGGCGAATGCGACCGAAGAAGCGGAGGATCGCTCCGATACGGGTTCCGATGACGAAGGCGGTAGCAAGGTGCTGCCGGGTCTCCCCACCGATCCGCATCCGCGTCTTCCGCTTCCCCATAGGCCTCGTCGTGGACCGCACGGCTCGCCGTCTCCTGCGTCTCCCTCGCGTGTGCGCCGCGGCGCACGGCGTGTCGTGGCTCGCTCGCTTGTGCAGCGTTAGCGCCTTGCCCGCGACATTCGCGAGGGCCCGCGGGATTTCGCGTGGCCTGCGCGTTCAGCGGTTGCGCTTGCGTTGGCGGCGAGCGGCCTTGGCCTTCGAGCGGCGCTTGCGCATGCGGGCGGCACGGTCTTGTGAGGAGCCGGCACCCACCAACCCGTCTGCGACCGGAGCGACACTGCGCGCGTCGCGAACAATCAGAAACGCTATCCCGGCAAGCAGGGCGGCGCCGATCGCGAAGACCGGCACGAGCACTCCGGAAGACAGGCCGCTGGAGGACGAGGTGGCTCCCGTCGTTGCCGTGGTTGCTGTTTCTTCCTTTTCCTTCTTTTCTTCTTCTTCGGCCTTGTTGGTCAGGTTCGAGAACGCTCCAGATGAGCCAATGCCTTCGCCTGTGGAGCTGGTCGATCCTGTTTCCGCAGCGCCCTGAGCGCCGGTGCCCTGACCGGATTTGGCTTTCGCGAGCGCTTCCTGCACCTGCTTGTCGAGGGCTTCCTTCTGGGAGCTCGACAAGCTCGGGGTCGCGGCGGCGCCCCATGCGGCGGTTGTTGTTGCGGCTTGCCCGGCGAAGCACAGCAGGGCGAGCACTGTGAGCAGTTGGATATGCGAGGAGATTCGGCGCATGGACTTGAATGATGCGGTGAGGGCCGAGAATAGCGCCTGGGGTGTGCGGCGGAGCCCTTCGGAGGGCAAGCTCCATAGAATGAGCGGGCGATGCCTCCAAAGCAACGACAGATACGTGTCGAGCAGCGCGGTGCCCAACAGGCGATCGAAGCACTCGAGCAGCGCTCGGACGAGGAGCTTGAGGCGGAGACGAAGTACAAGTCGGCGGCGCTGGCGATTCTGGGCGCGCGTGCCTCCGAGCGCTTCGACGCAGACCAGGCGCGCGCCTATTTCCAGCGTGCGCTGGCTGCGGCGCGACCACAGGAACGTATGCAGCTCAGGCGGATGGCCGATGCGTCGTTGGCGCTAGCCGAACGGCGGGCGGGAGATCTGAAGGACGCGGTTGAGCGTCTCGGTCAAACTCCTCCAACCGGCCGCCAGATGTTGGCGCTGCGCGCGATGGGCCTTTTGATCCCGCCCGCCAGCGCGGGGATCCTCGCGCGGATCCGCGGTGTGCTGCTGATCATCGGGCTGGTCATCTTGCTGTTGGCCCTTGGCTTGGGTGTGGTGGAGCTGGTCTCGCTGCCGTTTGGTGGGCTCGGGCTGGCTCCGGCGGTTCTGTTTGGATTGTTTGTGGCGATTGCGGGGGTGGGGATCGCTGCGATGCTCGGTCGCCGGCGGCGAGATCGCGCTGCCGCGGCCGCGCAAGCGTCGGGTTCCTCCTCGAAGTAGAGCCTCTAGCTCGAGGACAGCGTCGCGCTGCGGATCACCACGGGCTCGATCGGAGCGCCGTCTTGGGGTGGATTGGTGGGTAGCTTTGAGATCGCTTGAACCCCGGCGAGACTCCCCACGACGTTTCCGACGAGTGCGTATTGTGGTGGTAGCGAGGCGTTGCGGGTGGTGACGATGAAGAACTGGCTGCCCGACGCGCCGGATGGATCGGTGGCTGTCTTGGCCATTGCGACGGTGCCCAGCGTGTAGCGCACGTCGCTTGGGGGTGGTTCCACGATCGTGTAGCCCGGACCGCCGGAGCCGTCGCCGTTGGGGTCGCCACCTTGAATCACGAAGTCGGCGGCCACACGATGGAAGGTGAGGTCGTTGTAGAAGCCACGCTTGACGAGATAGGCAAACGAAGCGGTCGTGAGGGGCGCTTGGCGCACGTCGAGTTGAATCTCAATCGCCCCGCAGTTGGTGTTGAGGCTCACGTCGTATGTCTTGGCGGGGTTGAGCTGCAGCGTGGGCTTGGGGATCTCCTGTGCCCCCTTCGGGACTGGGGCGCGCGCGGAGGAGCATCCATTTTTGGAAGATCCGGCACCGGAGTCGGCAGCCACCGTGGTGCGTCGGTTGGAGGCGTGTGCGGTGGCTGCGCGCAGGCCGCCCGCGCTGGATCCGCACGCGGCCAGAGCGAGCCCGGCGCTTGCGGCGGCTGAGCAGCACAGAAGCTGTTGTGCGACGCGTGAGCGGGCCGACATTGGGGCAGCATAGTTGCGCCGCCCCCCGCGCAGAACGATGTTCGTCTGTTCTTAAGCATCCCTTCGCGATTCCCAATACTCGCGTTTTGAGCGATACCGGGGATCGCTTGCGCCAGTCAATACGCTTGCGCGATGACTGCGCGTGTGTGCCTGATCGTGAACCCCTCTGCGGGCGGGGGCAAGGCCGGGCGTGTGGCGCCGGCGGTGGAGCGGGAGTTGCGCGCTCAGGGGTTGGCGGTGCGCCGCGAGGACACTCGTGACATCGACCACGCACGCGAGCTTGGCGCGCAGGCGGCCGTCCGCGGGGAGATCGTGGTGGGGCTCAGCGGTGACGGGATGATCCGTGTGCTCGCAGACGTTTTGCGCGAGATTCCGGACGCGGTTCTAGGGGTCATCCCAGGGGGGCGCGGCAATGATCTGGCGCGTGTGCTCGGTATCCCCGAGGACCCAGTGGCGGCGTGCGCGACGATCGCACACGGGGTGGTGCGTCAGGTCGATCTCGGGCTGGTGGGCGAAATGCGCCCCAGCGCGAGTGAACAAGCGTTTGTGGGGATCGCGTCTGCTGGATTTGACAGTGAAGCCAACCGTATCGCCAATGAAGCTCCCGCATGGCTCGGCGGGCTCGTGTACGCGTATGGCGCGCTGCGTGCCCTGCTGTCGTGGCGCCCCGCCCATTTCGAGCTGGAGCTCGACCCGCCGGGTGAGCGCCGTTCTTTCACCGCATACACGGTTGGTGCCTGCAACTCGAAGTCCTACGGCGGTGGGATGCGTGCGGCGCCCGACGCGATGCTCGACGATGGCCTGCTCGACGTGGTGGTGCTGGAAAGCGTCAGCAAGCTGGGGTTCGTGACGCGGGTTCTGCCGAAGGTGTTCGGGGGAACTCACGTAGGCGAGTCTTGTGTGAGTGTTTTTCGCGCGCGCGAAATCTCACTCAGCGCGGATCGCCCGTTCACGATGTATGCGGACGGGGATCCGATCGGTGAGCTGCCCGTGCGTGTTCGTGCGGTTCAAGGTGCGGTGAGAATGCTGACGCCCGCGATCGCCGCGGCCGACGCGCCTTTCGGCGACACCTCTCCCCCCTCTCCGTGGTCGGTCTCGGCTTCCTCCTCGACCGACGAGTCCTCCACGGGTAGTTGATGGCGAGCGCATTGACGGTGAAGCTCGCGCTGGCGCGGGCCGTGGGAGCGCTTTCGCGTCGTCGCGGCGGTGGTGGTACCAGTGCGCCCGGCAAGGTTCTGCTGCGGCTTGAACCTGATGCGATCGGGACACTTGCGGGTCGTCTGTCGCGGGGTTGCGTGCTGGTGTCGGCCACCAACGGCAAGACGACCACGGCCGCGTTGGCGGCGAGCATGCTGGAGCGAGCTGGCGTTGCGCTCGTGCACAACCAGGCGGGAGCCAACATGGCGGGTGGGATCGCCTCGACGCTGTTGGCGGCGAGCGGTCGGCGCGGCACGATTGACGGCGAGCTGGGGCTGTTTGAGGTGGACGAGCTGTGGCTTGACCGGCTGGCGTTGCAACTGCATCCCAAGGTGATCGTGCTCGGCAATCTCTTCCGCGACCAACTGGACCGTTACGGCGAGTTGGACACGATCGCCGAGCGTTGGGCCGCGGCGGTGCGTGGTGGACCTGCCGATGAGGCTCGACTGGTGTGCAACGCTGACGATCCGCTGATCGCCGATCTCGGGCGAGATCGAGCTGGCGTGCTCTACTACGGAGTCGAGGACGATTCGCTTGCGTTGGAGGGCATGGCGCATGCCGCCGACGCGAAGCACTGTCGCCGCTGCGGGGCGCCGTATACGTTCGACGCGGTTTACCTTGGTCACCTGGGCCACTACCACTGCGCCGCGTGCGGGCAGCGCCGTCCCTCCCCCACCGTGCTCGCGCGATCGGTAGTCCTCGAAGGCGTGCGCACGGCGAGCTTTCAGCTGAGCACGCCGCAGGGAAGCGCACAGGTGAAGCTGGGACTGCCGGGGCTCTACAACGTGTACAACGCGCTGGCAGCGGCCGCGCTGGGGGTGGCGCTTGAGATCCCGCTGGCCGACATCGTCGCCGGCCTGCAGAGCACGAAGGCTGCGTTTGGGCGCGCGGAGAGCGTGACCGTCGCGGGACGCCCGACGAGGATCCTGCTGATCAAGAACCCGGCGGGAGCCAACGAGGTGCTGCGCACGCTCGCGCTTGAGCCCGGCCAGCATGACGTGCTGGGAGTGCTCAACGACAACACCGCCGACGGCCACGACGTGTCGTGGATCTGGGACGCCGACTTCGAGTTGCTCGCCGGGCGTGTGCGCCTCGCGACGTGCTCGGGCACGCGCGCGCCGGAGCTGGCGCTGCGCCTGAAGTACGCGGGAGTGGAACCAGAGCGAATCAGAGTGGTAGAGGATCTCGGGCTCGCGCTCGAGCGAGCGGCGGCGGACGGTTTGGATGAGGGCGGCAAGCCGCCCCTGCACGTTCTTCCGACATACACCGCGATGCTGGCGCTGCGCGAATTGCTGGTGGCGCGCGGGGAGGCGAGCAGCTCGTGGGAGTGAGCGCGACCGCTGGGCGCACCTTGCGCGTGTGCGCGCTGTACCCGGACCTTATGAACATCTACGCCGACCGCGGCAACCTGTTCGTGCTGCAGCGTCGCTGCGCGTGGCGTGGCATCGGCTTCCAGCTCAGCGGCAGCGGGCTGGGCGATCCGCTCGACGCGGAGGCGCATGACATTTACTACATCGGGGGCGGGCAGGACCGCGATCAGCGGCTGTGCGCCGAGGATCTCGTCGCCGGCAAGCGCGAGGGACTGCACAGGGCAGCTGAGCGCGGTGCGGTGGTGCTCGGGGTGTGCGGTGGCTATCAGCTGCTTGGCGAGTCGTATGCGCTGGCGGATGAGCAGTTGCAGGGCGTGGGGTTGCTCGACGTGCGCACGGTCCGCGAGCCTGGGGAGCGGTTGATCGGCAACGTGGCAATCGAGGTCGACCTCGACGGCGAGCGGCGGGTGCTGGCGGGCTTTGAGAACCACGGTGGACGTACGTACCTAGGTACGGATGCGACCCCGTTGGGGCGTGTGCTCAAAGGCCACGGCAACGACGGGCGCAGCGGTTTCGAGGGCGCCCGAGCAGGCAATGTGATCGGCACATATCTACACGGCCCCCTCCTCCCTAAGAACGCCTGGTTCGCCGACTGGCTGATAGCGACGGCGCTCTGTGCTCCGCCCGACACCCTCTCCCCTCTCGACGACACGTTCGAGCAGCAAGCGCATAAGAGCGCGCGGCGTGCGGCGGGAGCGTGACGGAGATCCATCCCAGCTGCTGGTACAATTGTCTGCGACGGCGGGTGTTGCGTCGCGGTCGACGTGAACGATTGTCAATCGGGAATTCGGGATAGCTCCCGGATGGAGTTCGACTCTCCCGCCCGCCGCCAAAGCTGCTGGATCCGGACTGGCAGGGTTGCAATTGGCACGCGCCTGCGGTGGTAGCTCCCCGCCTCGTGTCAGGCCGGGTCCGCAGGTTGTCCTGCTAGCCTAAGCATCATTGACAATCGTTCGGAGGTAGCTCCTCCAGCACCACACCCGACCCGCTCCGGCGGGTCGAGTTGTTTCAAGAACAATGGATCTCTCTGAGTATCAGCGACAATCGCGCCGCACGGCCGAGTACCCACGCGAGGCGTGGCTGGCCTACCCGGCGCTCGGGCTGGCAGGCGAGGCCGGCGAGGTCGCCGAGCATGCAAAGAAGGCGATTCGCGACGATGCAGGCAAGGTCAGCGACGAGCGCCGTGCCGCCATGTCGAAGGAGCTTGGGGACGTGCTCTGGTATGTCGCCCAGCTCGCCACCGAGCTCGAGCTGAGCCTCGAGGAGATCGCCGCGCAGAACCTTGGGAAGCTCTTCTCGCGCCAGCGCCGCGGTGTTCTCTCGGGCAGCGGCGACGATCGTTAGTCGCTTCAGGTATCAGGCGACGGCGAACTTCGCGAAGCGCTCCGCCACGCGTGCGGGCAACAGGGCGCGCACGAGCACGCCCTCGGGTGTGTCCTTACGGGATAGGTCGCCGGCGATGTCGTGCAGCTCGGCGAGGCTGCCTCCCTGGGTGTAGGGCACGAGCAGCTCCATCGGGCGCAGGGTGTGGCGTAGCTCGCGCTCGATGCGCTCTTCAAGCTCCGGGAGACCCGCGCCGTCTGTGCCGCTCACCAGTACTGCGTCGGGGTGGTGCAGGCGTAGTTCCTCGCGAGTGGTCTCGTCGAGCAGGTCGATCTTGTTGAGCACGAGTACCCGTGGGCCCTCGCCCGCGCCGATCTCCTCCAGTACCTCCTCGACCGCTTTGCGCATCGCCTCCTGGTCGTGCTCGGGTGCGGAGGCGTCGATCACGTGCAGCAGCAGGTCCGCACGACGGGTCTCCTCCAACGTGGCCCCGAATGCGTCCACGACCTGGTGGGGAAGCTTGCGGATGAATCCCACCGTGTCGGTCAGCAGGTGCGGTCGGCCGTCGATGCGCAGCATCCTGGTGCTCGGGTCGAGCGTGTGGAAGAGGCGATCCCTCACCCCCACCTCCGCGCCCGTGAGGGCGTTCAGCAGCGTGCTCTTGCCGGCGTTGGTGTAGCCGGCGAGCGCGATGCTCGGCAGCGCGGCACGCTCGCGCTCGGCGCGCATCACTGAGCGCGTGCCCTTGACGTGCTCCAGGCGCTTGCGCAGCGCGGCGATGCGGTTGCGCGCGAGACGGCGGTCGGTCTCGATCTGGGTCTCCCCCGGTCCACGCGTGCCGATCCCGCCGCCGAGGCGCTCGAGGTGGGTCCACAGTCCGCGCATGCGCGCCAGGTTGTATTCCAGCTGGGCTAGCTCCACTTGCAGCTTGCCCTCGGCGCTTGAGGCGTGGGTGGCGAAGATGTCGAGGATCACAGTCGTGCGGTCGACGACTGGCATGCCGAGCGCCTCCTCGAGGTTGCGCTCTTGGCGCGCGCTCAGCTCGTCGTCGCAGGCGATCACGTTCGCGTCGCACGCTTGCGCTGCCGCTTTGGCCTCCTTGACCTTGCCCGGACCCAGATAGGTGTTGGGGTGCGGCGCTTCGCGCCGCTGGGTCATCTCACCCACGACTTCCACGCCTGCTGTGAGCAGCAGCTCGCGCAACTCGTCCAGGTTCTCCCCGTCGAGCAGGGAGGCGATGCAGAAAGCGCGCTGGCGTGCGCGCCGGGTTGGTTGGTTCATCTACTCCGAGTGTAGATCAGTGCCCAAGTGCCGCCAAACGCTCGACCGCCTCGGCCAGCCGGTCGTCTGGGGTGGTCAGCGAGATCCGAAACCAGCCCTCTCCGCTCGGCCCGTAGGCGCCGCCCGGGGAGATCACCACACCGGCGTGCTCGAGCACGTGCTCGCAATAGGCGGCCGAATTCTCAAAGCCCTTCGGTATGGGCGCCCACACATAGATCGTGCCCTTGGGTGGCGTCACACGCACACCAGCCTTGGCCAGCGCATCGCACACGAGGTCGCGGCGACGGCGGTAGAGCTCGTTCATCGAGGCCACCTCCGCGTCGGCGTCGGGGGAGAGCGCGGCGATCCCCGCGAGCTGGACGGCGTCAAAGAGCCCAGAATCGATGTTGGTCTTCAGCCGCCAGTAGTCCTCGATGACCTCAGCGTTGCCGAGCACCGCGGCGCAGCGCCAGCCGGTCATGTTGTAGCCCTTCGATAGAGAGAACACCTCGATCCCGACCTCCTTCGCACCGGGTGTCGCCAGGAACGAGGGCGCGCGATACCCGTCGTAGGTGGTCTCGCTATAGGCGTTGTCGTGCACGACGAGGATCTCGTATGTGCGTGCGAAATCGATCACGCGCTCGAAGAACCCGGTCGGCACGATCGCACCTGTGGGGTTGTTGGGGTAGTTGAGGTACATCAGCTTTGCTTTGCTCGCGGTCCGTTCGTCGATCGCCTCCAGATCTGGCACGAATCCGAGCTCGGGCACGAGCGGCATCACGACCGGATCGGCGCCGACCAACAGCGGGCCACCCGTGTAGACCGGGTAGCCGGGGTCTGAGGCGAGCGCCACGTCGCCCGGGTCGAGAAACGCCAAGTTGAGATTGAAGATCGCCTCCTTGGCGCCGATCGCCGGGATGATCTCGCTGCTCGCGTCCAGCGACACGTCGAAGCGACGTGCGTAGAAGTCGCTGAGCGCCTGGCGGAAGTCGGCGCGTCCCCGGTTCGAGGGGTAGCTGTGGGTCTCGGGCTCGGTGACGGCCTCCTGCATCGCCTCCACGATCAGCGGCGGTGTGGGTCGGTCCGGATCGCCGATCCCGAGGCTGATCACGTCGACGCCGGCCGCCTTCTTGGCGGCGATCTTGCGCTCCAGCTCGGCGAACAGATACGGCGGGATACGGCTCAGGCGCTCACTCGGTCGTGTCATGCAGCTCCTTCAGGAAGTCGTCGCTGAGACGTCCGTCGAACACGGGTCGCGCCCAGCCGGTCAGGTTAACTTGCAGGCTCTCTCCAATCTCCACGTCCAGTTCGCCGCCGTCGAGTTGGACTGTGACGTGCGATGGCCCGCGGGACAGATGATGAGCGATCGCGGCACCCGTGGCGCCCGTGCCGGAGGAGAGCGTCTCCCCCACGCCGCGCTCGAAGATCCGTGCACGAATCGTCCCACCTAGCTCCGCCGTCCCACCTAGCTTTGCCGATTGTCCGCCGGCCTGCTGGGACTGTGAACCGTGGGTATTTCCTGCACGGCGATCTCCACCATCCGGGGCACCTGCAGATGGCAGCTCCGTGTACCACGACACATTCGTGCGATTGGGGAACAGCTCGTGGGCTTCCAGCGCCGGTCCGATCGTTGGGAGGTCAAGTGCGTTGAGCGTCGCCAAATCCTCCACATGGATCGCGCATTGAGGATTGCCTATCGACACGTGCTGAAAGCGCCAAGCGCGCCCGTCGGCGATGAGCTCGCCGCGACCGTCCGCGGGGCCACCGGGGAAGTCCTTGGAGGTGAGGCCGGCGTGTCCCATGTCCACGCGGCACGTGTCAGGGCCGGTGATGGTGGGGCGTATCTCCCCGGCTGCGGTGTGGATCGAGAAGACCTCCTGGTCCGTCCATCCACGCCGGCGCAGATAGAGGATCGCCTCGCGTGCGCCGTTGCCCGACAGCTCCGCCTCCGAGCCGTCGGGGTTATAGATCTTCAGCTGCGCCACGAAGCGCTGATCCTGGGAGGGAGAGAGCAGCAGAACCCCGTCGGCGAACACGCCGAAATGTCCCGCGCACAGCCTGCGCACCCGCGCCTCCGTGAGCTCGAACGGCAGCTCGGAGCGCTCGACGATCAGATAGTCGTTGCCCAGTGCCTGCCACTTCTCGAATCTCATGAGCGGCAGGAGTCTAGGCGCTCGATCTCTCCCGCGACGTCCTCGGCGTCACGACCGGTGAGGTCGATCGCGTGAACACCCGCGAGCTTGCGCATCCACGTGAGCTGGCGCCGTGCGTAGTTGCGGGTGTGGCGCTTCATTGCCTCCACATCGCCTGAGAGTAGCTCCTCGAAACCAAGCGCCTTGCGGGCGGTGAGACTGGCGCCGGCTGCATGCGCGCGCCTGACCTCCTCGCGTGCTCCCGCCTCCAGCATCTCCTCCACACGCACGTCTATCCGCCGGTAGAGCGCGTCGCGGTCCATCACAAGCCCCACCAGCAGAGTTGGGCGTCGCATCTCATCCGTCCATAGTTGCGACGGCCCCTCGGGTGGCTCAAGCTCCCCGGCCTCCAGCAGCTCGAGCGCCCGCACCACTCGCCGCCGGTCGTTGGGGTCGATCTCCTTCGCCGCCCAGGCCGCGTGCTCGGTCAGGCGCGCGTGCAGCGCGGGCGCCCCGTAGCGTTCGAGCTCGGTATTGAGGCGCTCGCGCACCCCCTCGGCCGGAGGGGGACGCAGATCGAGCTCGGTCAGGGCGGCTCGCAGGTAGAGGCCGGTGCCGCCCACCACGATCGGGCGCCGTCCTTCGGCGAGCGCACCATCGATCTCCGCGTGGGCCAGCTGCGCGTACTGCCCTGCGCTGAAGCCGGCGTCGATCGGCAGGAACGACACAAGGCGGTGCTCCAACTCGGCCTGCTCGGCCGGACCCGCGACCCCGGTGAGCGTCTCCAGGCCCTCATACACCTGCAGCGCGTCGGCAGAGATGGCGACAGGGCGCTCGTCGTGTGCGCGCAGGCGCTGTGCGAGCGAGACCGCGACCGCGGTCTTGCCGACTCCTGTTGGTCCAAACAGGGCGATCACGTGCGGGGCGATCACGTGCGCGCGGGAGGTCATTCGCGTAGGCTTGCAGCTGATGGAGATCTCTGGTTCCACCGTGCTACTCACGGGCGCCACCGGTGGGCTTGGCCAGGCGATCGCGCGGGCCCTGTCGGCGAAGGGGGCTCGGTTGATCCTCACGGGCCGTCGCACCGAGGTGCTCGAACCGCTCGCCTCCGAGCTCGGCGCTCGTGCGCTTGGCTGCGATCTGGGCGATCCTGCGGAGCTCGACCGGCTGCTCGCAGAGGCTGGGGAGCTCGACATCCTTGTGGCGAACGCCGCGTTGCCCGCCAATGGCAAGCTCGACTCGTTCACGCTGGATCAGATCGATCGTGCGCTGGAGGTTAACCTGCGCGCGCCGATCGCGCTGGCGCACGCACTGGCGCCCGCGATGGTCGCGCGCGGTCGCGGTCATCTGTTGTTCATGTCTTCGCTGTCTGGCAAGACCGGCACGGCCGGCAGCTCGATCTACAACGCCACCAAGTTCGGTCTGCGCGGGTTTGCGATGGCGATGCGCGCTGAGCTACACGACACCGGGGTCGGGGTGTCGGCGGTGTTCCCAGGTTTCATCCGCGAAGCGGGCATGTTCGCCGAGGCGGGCGTGCAGCTGCCGACCGGTGTGGGCACGCGCAGCCCCGAGGACGTCGCCAAAGCGGTGGTGGACGCGATCCAGCGCAACCGCGGTGAGGTCGATGTCGCACCGATCTCTTTGCGTCTGGGCTCAGCGTTCTCTGGCATAGCCCCTGAGCTGGCTGCCACCGTCACTCGTAAGACGGGCGGCGAGAAGATCGCCTATCAGTTGGCCAACAACCAGCGCACCAAGCGGTAGCGGCCCACTGGGCGGCGCCATACAGCGTCCTCCCTCCCTCATGTGCCGAACACACCACGGTCGGTGCGTCCTTGTCTGGCTTGCCCAGCGGGTCGCTACTGGTCTCGGAGTCTGTAAGAGCCTTCCTACGCAAGGCTTCGAGCTTCTTTAGATCGCCGTTCGGGTCCGCTTAGGCGTGTGCTGGAGCATGGTCGTTGTCAGCCACATCAGCGACCAATGGAGGTTCGCGTATGAACAGGGCCAGCATCATCAGGACAGGACTGGTTGTAGGTGCTCTTGCTACCGGTGGCGCGGTGGCAGGCATCGCCGGTGCTGCGGCGGCGCCCAGCACCTCGACCAGCACTCAGTCCACCTCGACAACCACGACGCCGTCCACCACGACGCCGAACTCCTCCCCTTCCCAGGGTTCGCAGTCTGGGAGCGGGGGCAGCGGGCACCCCTGTCCGAATATGGGCAAGCAGTCGGGTTCCAGCTCGGAATCGGGGCAAGGCTCGAATTCCGGTTCGAGCTACTCGGGCGGTCCACCGTCTCCCGCCTACCAGTAGGTCCTAGCAGCTCGTTGTGACAGCGGGTATTTGAGCCTCCCGGGCGGTCGGCAGACCCCGCTCGGGAGGCGACCCGCGCCAGCCCCCAAGCCCCAGCGTGCCTCGCGCAGTGCGCCGAGCGTCAGCGTCTCGCGCCGAACGTCGGTAGTCGTCTTTGCGGTAGAGACACGGGTGAGTCGCGCGTCAGCCGGTGGCGCGTGCCACGAGACTCTCCTCCCCGGAGAGCGTCTGGCTCGTGGCGGCGGTGATCTGCACCTGTGTCAGCTCGCCCGGCTCTGCCAGGCCCGCGAAGTTGACCACCTTGTTGTGACGGGTACGTCCCCGCATGCGCTCCGGGTCGGTGCGCGAGGGGCCCTCCACGAGGACCTCCACAGTGCGGCCGACGAAGCGCTGGGCGCGCTCGTGTGCGCGCCGCTGCACCACCTCCAGCAGCCGCTCCATCCGCTCCACCTTCACTGGGTGAGGCACGATCCCCTCGGTCATTCCAGCGGCCTCGGTGTCTCGGCGCGGTGAGAAGATGAACGTGAACGCCCCGTCGTAGCCGACCTGCTCGGCAACCTGCAAGGTCTGCTCGAAGTCTTCCTCGGTCTCGCCCGGAAAACCCACGATGATGTCGGTGGTCAGCGCCATGTCGGGCACGTGCTCGCGGATCAGCGCCACACGGTCCAGGTAGCGCTCACGGTTGTAGGTACGTCGCATCGCCTTCAGGATCCGACTTGAGCCCGACTGGAGCGGAAGGTGCACGTGCTCGCACACGCTCGCAAGCTCCGCGTGGGCGCGGATCACGTCCTCGCGCATGTCCTTCGGATGGGGGCTCGTGTAGCGGATCCGCTCGATGCCCTCGATCGTGTCGAGCTGTGTCAGCAGGTTGGCGAACGACTGGGGTTCCCGTTCGCTCTGCCCGCCCACACGTAGCCCATTGCTGGGCACACCCTCTGGGGCGCGAGCACGCACAGGGCGGGCGGGCATTCCATCCCTGGGCACACCCTGAGGGGCGCAGGCAGGCACCCCATTACGGGGCACAAGCAGGTCGCGTCCGTAGGAGTTGACGTTCTGGCCGAGCAGCGTGACCTCGCGCACGCCGTCTTCGGCCATCGACCGAGCCTCGCGCATGAGCTCATCCAACGGACGCGATACCTCCCGCCCGCGCGTCGAGGGCACGATGCAGTAAGAGCAGCGGCAGTTGCACCCAACGCTGATTTGCAGCCAACCCTGGAATGGCCGCGTGCGCTTGGCTGGCAGATGTCCGGTGAAGCCCTCGAACTCAAAATAGCCCTGTGCGGTCAGTGAGTCGCTCGTGAGAAACTCCGCCAGCTTGTGGGTCTGTCCAGGGCCGAATGCCACGTCCACAAACGGGAAGCGCTCGAACACCTCCTCCTTGACCGACTGCGCCCAGCAGCCGCCGACGCCGACGATGCGCCCGGGCCGTTCGCGCTTGAGCCGCTTCGCCTCCCCCAGATGAGCGATGAAGCGGCTGTCCGCGGACTCGCGTATCGAGCAGGTGTTGAACAGGATCAGCTCGGCGTCGGCGCGCTCGGCCGCCTCGACGTAGCCGAGCGACTCG
>JBAWFB010000188.1:0-4610 GCA_049591495.1 Solirubrobacteraceae bacterium | reverse complement strand
GCGCTCACCCGCTGCTCCAGTTCGCTGGCGCGCTCGGGCGCGCGACCGGCCCACTCGCGCAGGCGCTTGATCTCACGCGCCTGCGCAAACGCAAGCAGCGAAAGAATCGAGATGCCCAGCAACGCGGCAAATGCAGCGAGCGCGCCGACCTTCGTAAACGTGCTGGAGAGCGACAGCGCTAGCGGCAGGGCGGCGTTCATCGATCCGGGGAGTCTATGAGGGTGGCAGGCGCATCCGCGCTGCGTCCGGACACAGACTCCGACAGCTCGGCACGCACGGCGGACAGCTCGGAGACCTTGGCCGCAAGGCCTGCCGCATCGCCCTCGTGCACGAGCAGGGTGATCTCGTTGAACATGGCCTCGACCGTCTCGGGCGCCAGCGGCTCGCGTTCGGCGAGCATGATCTTCTCGGCGGTGGTGTGGCGTGGGAGCTCGTAGCGGTTGAACAGCTCCTCGTGCAGCTTCTCCCCCGCGCGCCGGCCGACTATCTCGACCGCCACGTCGTGGTCGGGATCGAGACCCGACAGCTCGATCATGGCGCGCGCGAGATCGACGATCTTGACCGGATCGCCCATGTCGAGCACAAACACGTCGGCGCCACGGTCGCCGTCTGAGGCCAGCGAGCCCGAGCGGATGATCAGCTGGACCGCCTCGGGGATCGTCATGAAATAGCGCGTCATACGCTCGTCGGTGACCGTCACCGGCCCACCCCGCTCGATCTGGCGGCGGAAGATCGGCACGACGCTGCCGGAGGAGCCCAGCACATTGCCGAAGCGCACCGCGGCGTAACGGGTGCCGTGAAAGCGCGCGGTGGCCGCCTCCAGCGCGAACTCCGCGAGCGCCTTCGAGGCCCCCATCACGGTGGCGGGCGCGACCGCCTTGTCGGTGGACACCAGCACGAAGCGCCCCACCCCCATGTCGCCTGCCACGTGTGCCACCACGCGCGTGGCGATCGCGTTGTTGCGGACCGCCTCGACCGGGTTTGACTCCATCAGGCCAACGTGCTTGTAGGCGGCGGCGTGAAACACCACGCTCGGGTGGTGCTCGGCGAACACCTCGCGCATGCGCTCCTCCTCCTTGCAATCGGCCAGCACCGCCGCCAGCACCGAGGGTTGCACGTGACGCTCGTCCTGCAGCTCGCGTTGGATCTGAAAGAGGTTGTCCTCGGCGTGATCCAGCAGCACGATCCGCCGCGGCCCCACACGTGCGATCTGGCGGCACAGCTCCGAGCCGATCGAGCCGCCCGCGCCCGTCACCAGCACCGTCTCGCCGGCGAGGTACGCGCCGACGCTGTCGAGCGCCATCGTCACCGGCTCGCGGCCGAGCACGTCCTCGACGCGCACCTCGCGCACCTGCCGGGAGATCGCGCTCTGGTCCTGCAGCAGCTCAAACACAGTCGGCAGCGTGCGCACCGGCACCGAGCGCTTGCGGCACTCGCGCACCACGCGCGCACGAGTGGTGCCGGGCGCGGAGGGGATCGCGATGATCACTTCGTCGGGCTCTGTCGCGTCGAGGATGCGCGGCAGGTCGCGCTCGGTGTTGCCGCGCACGGTGACCCCGTCCATTCGCAAGCCGTGCTTGCGGGGGTCGTCGTCGACGAACCCAACGGGCCGCAGGCCGAGCTCACGGTTGCGCAGGATCTCACGCAGCACCAGCCGCCCGCCGTCGCCGGCGCCGACGATCAACACGTTGCGCTCGCGCCGGCCGGCGGCGCGAAACCCACCGAGCGGGCGGCGCTCGTACAGGCTGCGGGCGACGACGCGCACCCCGATCAGCCACAGCAGCGACAGCAGGAAGAACAGCGCGATCACGCTGTTGGGCAACCCAACAGCGCTCGTGCCCGTCGGGCTACGCTGGCCCGGGTACGCGTAATGGGGGATCTGCACAGGGCGCACCACCGCGATCGCGACGACCGTGAGCAGCACGATCACGAGCGTCGCGCGCGCCACGGCCTCGTAGTCGCGCTGGCCCGAATAGCGCCAGCGGCGCTGGTACACGCGCGAGAGAACCAGCACGAGGAGACTGCCGACCAGCACCCACCAGATCGTGCGTTCGAGCAGCTTTTCGTAACGGGCCCATGGTCCGCTGTCGAAGCGCAGCTCAAACGCCAGCCAGTAGGAAAGCGCTATCAGCGCGCCATCGACTGCCAGCCTCGGAATCGAGTGCCGGTTCAGGGACACGGCCGGCGAGCTGATCCGTCGGCGCATTGCCACCGATTCTAGGGCTTGTCAGGGTCGGTGTGGCAAACGGGCGGCTGGTGGCGACTATCGAAAGCGAGGGCGAGTGTGAGGGCGAGTGCGAGCCCTCACTCCGGGAGCGCGGTGAGCAGCAGCTCCACCAGCCGGCGGGGATCGCGGCGGCTGCGCGCCTGGGACACGTTTGGGTCGTTGTTGCGTTTGGACAGGTCAAGTTGGGAGACCTCGTCCAGCTTGCGCAAACGGCCTTCGGCGATCAAACGCTCGTCAACCGCGCCCAAGCGACCCTCGAACGTCGTGTAGACGGGGGTTCCGAGCGCCACCGCCTCGCGATTCATCGTGCCGCCGGCGGAGATCACCAGGTCGGCGTAAGCGATCAGCGACTGAGCGTCGATCGCCTGCTGAGGCACGACAAAGCCCGGCACGTCGCGCAGCTGCGCGCGCTGCGCGTCGGTGCGCGGCAACACGACCGACTGCACGCCATCGCTCTGCGCGGCCACACGCAGGCGCTCGAGCACGGCCGCGAACAGGTCGTTCTCGAAGCGGTGATAGAGCGACACCTCGGGCGGCGTGCGCACCACCACGAGCGGCAGCGCGCGGTCGACATCAAGCTCGGCGAGCACCGCGGGATCGGGCTCGAAGTCGGCAAGGTAGTACTCCTCCTTGAGTCCCTCATATGCGCGCACCTTGCCCTTCGCCCCGTAGCGATCCAAACGCTGTGCGGGGATCGCGTCCGGTACGACCACCGCCTGCGCGAGCCTGCAGTTGACGTGGTGCTGAACGGCCGCCCACTCGTAGTCGAAGGTCGTCGCGCACGGGATGCCGAGCAGCCGCGCGGCCACGCTCACGTCGTTGGAGCCATGCCCTAGGGCGATGTCGAAGGCCGCGATGGCACGAGTCCGCCGCGTGCGCGCGAACGAGCGGGCGGTGTTTGGGTCCTGTGCGTCGCGTCGCGCCCAGCGCACCAGCGCCGCAGAACGGGAGATGAGGCCCGTCGCCTTGGCGGGCAACCGTTCGCCGCGATGACGTCCGATCGCGGTGTGCGGAATCTCAAAGCGCTCCAGCAGCCCAAGCGTTTGGGCGAAGTCGCGCGCGGTCACTCGCACCTCGTGGCCGTCCGCGCGCAGCACGTCGATCACGGGGCGCATCACGAGCACGTGGGGACTGTTGGTGAGGTCGATCCACACACGCATGGGCTGCGCACGGTAGCGCCCGGCCAGGATCGCGCGCGTCCGGTGTAGACCGAAACGCTCAGGCCGTCGGACGCTCCCATGAGCTGCGAGCGGCTGGGGGAAGGTATCGTTGCGCGCACATGACGCACATGCTCGTCCTCGCGTCGATCTCGGAATCGCTCGTCAACACGACTTCCCACTTCGTCCGCGACGCCGGACTGCCGGGGATCTTTGCGCTGATGGCGATCTCAAGCGCGTGCATCCCGATCCCCTCGGAGGTGGTGATGCTGTTCGCGGGGTTCGCCGTCGCCGACCCCACGCAGAGCGCCTCCCACCATCACCTGACGATGACGGGGGTCGTGCTGGCAGGGCTGCTTGGCACGATGGTGGGCTCGTGGGTGGCCTACGGCGTCGGGCGCGGGGGACGGCTGGAGCTGTTCGAACGCCACGGCGCCAAGCTTCACATGGGACCCGCACAGATCGAGCGCGCCGACCGCTTCTTCGCCCGCTACGGCGAGCTGACGGTGCTGTTCGGGCGCATGATCCCGCTGGTGCGCGCGTTCGTGTCGCTGCCCGCGGGGGTTGCGCGCATGCCGTTCTGGCGCTTCACGATCCTTTCGCTGATCGGCACGCTCCCGTGGGTGCTGGCGCTCGCGTTTGCCGGGCACGCGCTCGGCAACGACTGGACCACCGTGCGCAAGGGCTTCGAGTACGTCGACTACGCGATCGTGGCGCTGGTCGTGGTGTGGATCGGCTACGCGATCGTGCGCAGGCGCACGCCCGCCACGGCGAATCGTTGAAGCCGGACTCTCGGCAAGAGCTGCCAATCGGCCATGCTGTGGCGCTGGGTCTGCTGCAGGGACCCACGGAGTTGTTGCCGATCTCCTCCTCAGGGCACACCACGCTCATACCGTGGCTTGCCCGCTGGCCGTATGTCCGGCTCGATCCGGAGGCGCGCAAGTCCTTTGAGATCGCGCTGCACGCCGGTACGGCGGCAGCCCTGTTGTTGCGCCCACCGGCGTCGAGCCTGGGCGCCAGACCTTCGTTTCTCGCTCCCGCGGTGCTGCCGGCCGCGGCGGCGGGCTATGCGCTTGGCGGCCAGGTCGAGCGGCGATTTGGGACACCGGCGACGATCGCCGCCGGGCTGCTCGCCGGCTCGCTCGCGATCCTCGCCGCCGAGTTGCGTCCCGGAGAGTCGCGATCTGGCGCGCAGGCTCAGGCACAGGCGCGCGACGGGCTCGCGC
>JBAWFB010000187.1:0-5032 GCA_049591495.1 Solirubrobacteraceae bacterium | reverse complement strand
CTCGTCAACGCCGTCCTGCGCCGCGCCGCGCGCGAAGGAGCCACCCGGCTGCTCAGCGAGCTGCGCGACGACACGCCCGCGCACGCCGCGATCGCGCACTCCCACCCGGAGTGGATCGCACAGCTGTGGTGGGAGGAGCTCGGACCCGATGATGCCCGGGCGCTGATGGCCGCCGACAACCAGCCCGGCGAGCTGGCCCTGCGCGTCAACACGCTGCGCGCCGAGCCCGCAACCGTCGCTCGTGAGCTTGGCGCGCCCACCCACACCGACCCCGAGCTGGAGGAGGCGCTCGTGCTCGACGGACCCTTCGACCTCCACGGCTCCACCGCTTGGAGCACGGGCGCGATCCTCGCCCAGTCGCGCGCCGCGATGCTCGTCGGGCGCGCGCTTGACCCCCAGCCCGGCGAGCGGGTGCTCGATCTGTGCGCCGCCCCCGGCGGCAAGAGCACCCATCTGGCGGCGCTCATGGGCGACCGCGGCGAAGTGCTGGCGGTCGAGCGCAACCCTGCCCGAGCCAGAGAGCTGCACGAGACGGCTCGGCGGCTGCACGCGCACAGCGTACGCGTCGAGGTCTCTGACGCCGCGCTTGAGCGGCCCGAGGGCGCCGTGTTCGACCGCGTGCTCGTCGACCCGCCCTGCTCGGGGCTCGGCACGCTGCAGGCCCGTGCCGACCTGCGCTGGCGCATCACCCCAGGGCACGTCCGGGAACTGGCTGAGATCCAGGCTGAGATTCTCGCCGCCGGCGCCCGCGCGCTCCGTCCGGGCGGCGTGCTGGTCTATTCGACGTGCACCATCTCTCCATCCGAGAACGAGCGACAGATCGAACTGTTTCTCGAACAGAACTCGCAGTTCGTGCTCGATGACCTCCGCAATGCTCAGCAGATCCATACCCACCCACGGCTTGACAAGGTCCTTCTGACGATGGCCCACCGTGACCACACGGCCGGATTTTTCATCGCGCGCATGCGGCGAATGAGCGAGCCGTCCCCAGGTAGGCTCTGACAATGGAGGACAGTCGGCAGACCCCCGCGAAAGACAAGGTCGACCTCGGGCCGCTGTGTCCGCACTGCTCCGAGCCGTGGCTGCGCCCGACGAACCTGCCCGGACGCTATCGCTGTGTCTACTGCCTGCACCGCTTCGAGCTGTCCTCAGTGTGCCCCAACTGTGGTGAGCACTCCACGATCGTGCGGATGTCCTCGACGGCGATCCTCAAGTGCAATAACTGTGGCGACAGCATGCTGATGCCCATATGAGCACGTATGGCGGCGCTGGACGGCGTCCTCGGTCGCTCATTTGCAAAAGCAAATTTCGCTCCCTGCGTCCTTGTCCAGCTTGCCCTACGTGCCCATATGCGCCAGTGGATTGAGATGATCTGAGCATGGAGACCAGAGATCTGCTGAGCGGGGTGCGCGTCGCGCCGTCGATCCTCTCCGCCGACTTCGCACAGCTCGGCACGCAGGTCGCCGAGGTGCTCGATGCCGGCGCGCGTGTGATCCACGTCGACGTGATGGACGGGCACTTCGTTCCGTCGATCACAGTCGGTCCACTCGTGGTCGCCGCGCTGCGTGAGCAGGTCGAGCAGGTCGGCGGAATGCTCGACGTGCACCTGATGATCGAGCGCCCCGAGCGCCATGTCGCCGAGTTCGTCGAGGCCGGTGCCCACTCGATCACCTTCCACGCCGAGGCCACACCACACATCGCCTACACCGCCAACCTCGTGCGTGAGCGTGGCGCGAGCGTGGGTGTCGCGATCAACCCCGCCACCCCTGTTGGCGCGCTCGCCGAGCTGGGGGAAGCGATCGACCTCGCCCTTTGCATGACCGTCAATCCGGGCTGGGGCGGACAGTCGTTCATCGAGCACTCGCTCGACAAGATCGAGCGAGTGCGTGCGATCATCCCCGAGCACGTGGCGCTCGAGGTGGATGGCGGTATCGATCCGCGCACCGCGCCCAGCTGCCGCGCCGCTGGCGCGAATCTGTTCGTAGCGGGCTCAGCCGTGTTCGGATCGCCTGATCCGCCCGCCGCCTACCTGGCGATCGTAGAGGCCGCCGGGGCGCTTTGAGGCACGGGCGTGCCGCGTCTGTACACGGTCCCCAGCATCAGCGCCAGCAGGCTCGTCGCGCCGAGGTAGCCGATCTCGGTACGAAGCAGTTCTTCGCCCACCAGCGGCAGCAGCATCCAGGCGACGAACACGACCGCCGCCACGATCCAGCACAACGCCGCCGTGCGTGCCTGGTTGCGGGCCAGCGCGGCCTGGTTGAGCGCGCCGGAGGTCAGGTGCATACCCATGCCCAGCCCGATCAGCGCCAGGCCCACACGTCCGTAGGAGAAGGTTTGGCCGAACAGCGCTTTCATCACCGGCGGTCCGATCGCAAGCAGGCCGAGCGCCACCGCCACCGCGAACACGGCAATCGCCAGCACCGTCAAGCGGATCGCACGCGCAAACGCCTCGTGGCCCTCGGTCACCTCCAGGCCCGTCAGATGGGGCAGCAGCGAGGTCTGGATCGCCTGGAACAGCTGTAGCGGCGCGCGCGCGATCAGCAGCACGTTGAACACGATCCCGGCGAGGGCGACCCTGGTCGAGGTGATGTCCACGGTCAGCACCGCCGCGTTCAGCAAAGTCTGCTCTGAGAGCATCACTCCCGATACCGCGAACGCAAAGCCCGACCCGTGCCGCAACGAGAGCTCGTTGGCGGACACCGCCTCCTCCACGCCCTCGGTGCCAGGACCAGCCAGGGCAGCGTCGAGCTCCTCCATCTCCGGTGCCCCACGTGGCTCGTTCGAGCGCCTCGCGAACGCCGCTGGCACCACCACCAGCGAGACGAACGGTGCCGCCGCGATCCCGAGCACCACAGCGGTCTGGCCGTGGGTGATGCCAAGCGCCACCGCCAGTGCGAAGCACAGGCGCGAGAGCGATTCCACCAGCACCAGGCCACCGAATAGGCCGAAGTACTCGTGCCCCGCCAGCCACCCGCGCGCGAAGTAGCTGGCGGCATACGCGATCGTGCCGATCACCAGCACGTAATACAGGACCGAGTAGTGGTCGAACACGTGGTCGATCAGCTCGCCCCTGAGCGCCAGCGCGACGATCAGGAACACCAACGCGAAGCTGCCCTGGATCGCGATCGGCACGCGCACAGAGTGCTCGGCGTGCCCGCGCGCGCGGCGGTCGGCGATCGTGCGCGACAGCAACTGTTCGATCGGCCGATAGATCACCGAGATGATCACGAACATGATCGACCACAAAAGGTCCAGTCGCTTGGCCGACACTTCCCCCAGCACATGGCTTGCGATCGAGAAGTACGCGAACGTCAACACCCCGGTGGAGGCGATCCCGATAGAGAGGATCCTCGCCCCGCTCCCGTAGGAGCGCCCACTCTCCCCAGTGGCCTGCCTGCCATTTGCGTCCTCTGTGCCGGTTTCGGGCTTGCGCCCGCTCGCTGCCCTAGAGGCGGACAAGCAGCATCGTCCAGGGGAACGGCGAGCGTGTCTCGGCAACCTCCCCGTAGCGCGAGAGCAGTTGCACAAACGAGCGCTTGGACCAGTGGTTGAGGTGCCCGGGGGTGTTGCCGAGATCGGTCAGGTACGCCCCGCGCGCCATGTTCAACATCCGCCACAGCGGCTCGCGTGGCACCGACACGAGCAGGTGGCGCTCCGCGCAGCGCGCCATCTCAGACAGCGTATGCTCAGGGTCAGGTACGTGCTCGAGCACCTCGATCGCGCACGCCGTGTCGAACTCCCGCTCGGCGAACGGCAGGTTCTCGGCCCGCATCACGCGGTACTCCAGATTCGGCGCCTTGTGCTGCTCCCAACCCGCCTGGATCGATGGCTCCTCCAGATCGATTCCCACGACGCGCGCATTGCCGAGTCGTTGCGCCCACTGGTGCACGAGCACGCCCTCCCCACAGCCGACGTCGAGCAGCGAGCGCGGGGCGGACGCTGTGAACAGTTGCTCAAGCGTGTCCTCGAAGCCCGCCATCATGCGCCGTACCAGCGGATTGGTGGAGCCGTACTTGTCGTAGGTGTTGCCGGTGACCACCCCGTCCTTGGACACCGTCACCGCGGGGCTCATATCTCGACCGCCTCGCTCGCGTGCTGCGCGGATCCATTCGGCAGCGTCCTGGTGGTGTCCGGGCGCGTCTCGGTAGCGTCGATCGGTTGAGGGGCGCTATCAGCCTGGTCGAGCGGGCCACGCTCCGCGGCCGGGTGGGCTGGATTGGATTCATAGTGGGATGGCTCCACACCCAGTTGCAGCTCGATCCGGCGCACCCGCTCGAACGTCTTCTGGGTCATCACGCGCTGCGCCGCCAGCAGGTCGCCGATCACCCCCAGCGCCCACAGCACCACAGCCGCAATGAACAGCACCGCGCCGAGGATCAACGACTGAACGTGTCCCTTTCCGTTGCCTTCCGCGTAGGCGACCACGAAGCGGATCCACACAGCCAGTGCCGCCACCCCGATCGCCGCGGCCAGGCTCCAGAACACGCGCAGTGGCTCGTACTGCGCGTAGATGCGGAAGATCGAGATCGAGTTGCGTCGCACATACGCCCCCATCGAGGGGAACAGGCGCGACTCGCGCGTCTTGGGATTTGTGCGGATCGCCACGTGGTCGATCGCCACGAGCTGCTTGCCCGCCTGGATGATCGTCTCCAGCGTGTAGGTGAACTTCGATACCACCAGCAGCTGGATGGCAGCCTCGCGGTTGTAGGCCCTGAAGCCCGAGGTGGTGTCCGGCACACTCGTGGAGGACGCCTGGCGCACCACCCACGAGCCAAGGCGCTGAAGCGTCTTCTTCAGAGGCGAGAAGTGCTCGATGTTGCCGACCTCGCGGTCTCCCACCACCATGTCTGCGCGACCTTCGAGGATCGGCTCCACCAGCTTGACGATGTCAGGTCCGTAGTACTGGTTGTCCGCATCGGTGTTCACCACCACGTCGGCGCCCAGCTTCAAGCACGCGTCCAGTCCCGCCTGAAAGCCCGCCGCCAGACCCTTGTTGTTCGTGAGGCGCACGATGTGCTGCACGCCGTGCGCG
>JBAWFB010000186.1:0-1593 GCA_049591495.1 Solirubrobacteraceae bacterium | reverse complement strand
AGCCCGCGTCGGGGCCCAGCTCGCGCACATGGGCGGGCGCGCTGACCCAGCGCGAGTGAAAGAACGGCTGCGGCGGTCCCGCGGCGGCCCGGTCTCCCCACACGTCTTTGCCCGCGCTCACAGCAGTCCTTCCGTCTCTGGAAAGCCGAACATCAAATTGAGGTTCTGCACCGCCTGCGAGGAGGTGCCCTTCCACAGGTTGTCGATCGCCGACAGCACCACCACCTTGCCGGTGTGCTCGCTGACGGCGACGTGGATGCGACAGACGTTGGTCTCGCGCACGTCGCGCACCTCGGCCGGTGTACCGGACAGCTCGACAAACGGCTCGCCGGCGTAGGCGTCCTCGTACATCACGTCCAGCTCGTCCTGCTCGATCGCGCGGGTGGGCGTCACATAGCAGTCGACCAGCTCGCCCTGGTCGAGCGGTACCAGGTGCGGAGTGAACTGCACACGCAGATCGGCCAGCGCGGGGTCCAGCTCGGCGAGCTGCTGCTCGATCTCGGGCGTGTGGCGGTGGTGGACGATCTTGTAGGGCAGGATGTTCTCGCCGCTGTTTGAGAAGTGCGTCTGCCACGTGGCCTCACGCCCGGCGCCCGACAGTCCCTGCTTTGCGTCGATCACCAGATCGGCGATCAGCCCGGCGCGCGCAAGCGGCGCCAGGCCGAGCACCGAGGCGGTCGGATAGCAGCCGGGATTGGCCACGAGCGCGGCGCCGGCGATGCGCTCGCGGTGGAGCTCGGTGAGCCCGTAGGCCGCTTGCCCGAACAGATCCGCGCGCGGATGGGTTCCGTACCAGCGCTCGTAGGTCTGAAGATCGGCCAGGCGGAAGTCGGCGCTCAGGTCGACCACTCGCACGTCGCGCTCCAGCAGCGCACCGACCGTGGGCGCGGCAGCCGCGTGCGGGTAGGCGATGACCGCCGCGTCGATCTCGCCAAGCTGCTCAACGTCGAGCTCCTGCAGTCGCAGCGGCACCCGGTAGCGCGGGTAGATGTGGTCAAGGCGCTCGCCCACCTGTGAGCGTCCGGTCACCGCGGCCAGCTCGAAGCGGGGATGGCGCCACAGCAGGTGCGCCGCCAGCGCACCCGCGAAACCGGTCGCACCGGCGACCAGCACGCGCGGCGAGCCCGCCTGGAAGCGTTGCTCAGCCACGCAGCTCACCCCCAAGCTCGCCCAGCGCAGCGACGATCCGAGCGCGTACGGGTGCGATGTCCTCGTCGGTGAGGGTGCGGTCGGGCGCCCTGAAGGCAAGCGCGAGCGCCAGCGAGCGACGACCCTCCCCCACCTGGGATCCGCTGTAGACGTCGAACACGCGCGCATCGTCGAGCAGCTCGCGCGCGGCGCCCCGCACAACGTCGAGCACCTGGGCGACGGGCACCTGCTCGGGCAGCACGACGGCGAGGTCCTGGCGCAGGGCGGGGAAGGAGATCACGTCGCGGTAGGCGTTCTCGGAGTCTGCCAACGCCAGCAGCCGGTCGAGCTGCAGCTCCAT
Source organism: Solirubrobacteraceae bacterium (assembly GCA_049591495.1). Lineage (GTDB taxonomy): Bacteria > Actinomycetota > Thermoleophilia > Solirubrobacterales > Solirubrobacteraceae > Palsa-744. The sequence goes on along the minus strand of JBAWFB010000186.1, from coordinate 104 downwards.
CGCAGCGGCGCCGTCGATGTCCCACTCGCGCGCGACCAGCGGGTGCAGCTCGCCGAGCCAGCCGATTGGCTCGCCGTCGCACAGCACGCTCGCCGAGCGTCCAG
>JBAWFB010000185.1:0-2581 GCA_049591495.1 Solirubrobacteraceae bacterium | reverse complement strand
GAGATTGGCAGTACTTTGACCGCCACTTATCCGAAGCCTGGAAAGCCGGTCTTCAAGGCGGCGAACATCCTGGACGATCTGCGGCGGCGTGACTTTACCGCGAACGCGATGGCCCTGTCGCTGAACGAGGGTTCGTATGCCTTGCTGATGGACCCGTTGAACGGGGTGGCCGATATCGAGAACCGGGAGTTGCGGCTGGTGAGCAACTACGGGTTTATCGAGGACCCGGTGCGGATGATTCGGGCGGTTCGGCTGATGGCCCGGCTGGGCTGGCAGATGGACGAGAGAACGCAAACCCGCTACGAGACGGGCAAGCAGGAGGGGTACATCTCTGCGATGAGCAGTTTCCAGCGCGGGTATGAGACCGAGGAGATCTTCCACGAGGAAGACCCGCTGCGCGTGCTGAAGCGGCTGGAGAGTGAAGGGTGGATGAAGCACCTGTTCCCGTCGCTGACTTCGGCGAAGGCGAACACGCCAGAGTTGGAAAAGCTGCGGGACGTTCAGGGCCAGTTGCAGGTGCAGGGGATTTATCCGGAGATTTCGACAGCTAACTTCCCGCTGGTGACGGCAAAGATGCCCCCGAAGGACGTTACGGCGCTGAAGAAGACGTTTCCGCGGAAGGAGTTTGTGGCGGAGATGGACGTGCTGGAGAAAGAAGGCAAGGAGTTTGCCGCGCGTCTCTCAGGCAAGGAAGGCGCGACGCCTTCGCAGGCATGGAAGCTGCTGTACGCGGCCAAACCGGAGGCGGTGCTTTGGGTGGCGCACCACTCGAAACAGGCTGGGATTCAGGCGAAGTTCAAGGGCTTCTTTACCGAGTGGGCCCATGCGAAGCTGAAGCTGCCGCATGCGCTGATGCAGGAGATGCGGATTGTGCCGGATCTGCCGGTGTATGACGAGTTGCTGGATAAGCTGTTCTTTGAGCTGATGGATGGCAAGCTGGCCACGGTGGAGGAGATGAAGGCGTATCTTGAGCCCTATTCGCCTCCGGCACCGCCACCGCCGGTTCATTTGCGCCGGGCGCGGGCGGCCAAGAAAGAAGCCAAGCCTCCGAAGAGCAGGAAGAAGGCGGTGGTGGTGGCTGAAGGTGAAGCCGTGGCAGGGACAGGGGAACCAGCGGCTGCGGCGGCTCAGGCTAAGCCAGCGAAGCCAACGAAGACAGTCGGGGTGAAAGCAGCTGCTGTGAAGGAAGCTCCGGCAAAGGTTGCCAAGCCAGTTGCTCCGGTCAAAGTTGCTGCGGTCAAAGTTGCTGCAAAGAAGTCTCCCGCTCCTGCTAAAAAAGTTGCGGCGAAGGCGGCGGCGAAAACTCCGGCGAAGAAAGCTGCGGCTAAACCGGCAGCGAAGAAGGTTGTGGCGAAAAAAACTGCACCGAAGGTTGCGGTAAAGAAGGTTCCCGTAAAGAAGGCTGCGGCTAAAAAGCCTGTGGCGAAGGTCGTTGCCAAGAGGACTCCGGCGAAGGTTCCTGCCAAGAAGTCGGTGGCGAAGGCACCTGCGAAAAAAGCGGCTCCGGCGAAGAAGAGTGCGCCGAAGAAGCCGGTTGCGAAGAAGGCGTCCAAGCCCGCGAAGAAGCGCTAAGACCCCAGAGTCGTTTCCTTTAGGATGGGCAATGCAAGTGAGCTTGTGTTGTCCATCTTTCTTTAATGGCAAGCGTAAAGTTGCCAATTTTTGCATCTGAGTTTGAAACGGAGGTGCGGGTATGGTGGTTGCGGTTTTGCTTGGGTCGGTGCGAAGCGAGCGGATGGGTGAGCGTGCGGCGAAGTGGGTGATGGCGCAGTTGAAGGCGCGTGGGCATGAGGCAGTGTTGGTGGATGCGGCCGAGCTGAAGCTACCGCTGCTGGACAAGATGTGGAAGGAGATTAAGCAAGACCCTCCCGCAGGGTATGCAGCGTTGTATGAAAAGCTGGCTCCCCTGGCGAAGCTCTATGCAAGGGCGGATGGGTTCTGCATGGTGAGCGCGGAGTACAACCACAGCGTTCCGCCTGGACTTTCGAACTTGATTGACTATTTTCTGGAGGAGTACTTCTTCAGGCCGTCGGCGATCGTGTGTTATTCGGGTGGCCAGTTTGGCGGGGTGAGGGCGGCGATGCAGTTGCGCGCCATGCTGGCCGAGACGGGTATGCCTTCGATTCCTTCGCTGCAGCCGATCCCTTCGATTGGCCAGTCGCTGAGCGAGGATGGCGTGGCTTTGACACAGCAACTCGCCGAGAGGAGCGCGAAGTTCTTCGACGAGTTCGACTGGTACATGAGGGCGATGAAGGTAGAGCGGGAAAAGGGTGTGCCTTACTGAAGAGACACAGGACGGCCACGGATTTCGCGGATATGCACGGATAAAGACAAAAGGACGGATTAAGGATCAAAGACAGAACTCAGGGGCAAGAACAACGACGATCCGGTTCTTCGCTTTGATCCGTTTTAATCCGTACAATCCGTAGTCGCTTGTCTTCCGATCAAGGCTGGCGTTTGAAGAGGATGAGGGTCGTGGCGAAGACGCTGCCTGCGGCGACGATCATGATGACGATGGCGTGACGGTAGGCCCGTTGCGTGGCGGGGGGCGTGGCGGCGGTGGTGTCGAGGCATTGGGTAC
>JBAWFB010000184.1:0-1857 GCA_049591495.1 Solirubrobacteraceae bacterium | reverse complement strand
GCGTGCCACGCGTCTGCGCGCGAGCGAGGCGCGCGAGCGTGAGCCGGCGCTGGCGCCGACGGTGCGCCTGGCGCTGCACGCGCCTGAGGATCACAGTGTCGATCCGCGCAGCGTCGTGGCGGCGCTGCGGAGCGTTTGCCGCGAGGCGGGAGTGCAGCTGCGCGAGCAGACGGAGGTGCTTGGGGTGGAGCTTGACGCGAGCCGCTCGCGCGTCGTGGGGGTGCGGGTGGCGAGCGATGGGGCGCCTGTTCTCGATCCCGATCGCGGCAGTGGCGCGAACGGGGATTATTTTGAGAATGGTTCGTTCGAGCTGGTGTACGCCGGCTCTGTGGTAGTTGCGGGGGGCGCGTGGAGCGGCGGCTTGGCGGGGCTGCCGGACGGGGCTGGCGTGCCGGTGCGCCCGCTGAAGGGGCAGATTCTGCGCCTGCGCGACCCCGCCGGTCCAGGCTTGCTGGAGGGGGTGGTGCGCTTCGAGGGGGGCTACCTGGTGCCGCGCGCGGATGGGCGCTACGTGCTCGGTGCGACGATGGAGGAGCGCGGCTTTGAGCCCGAGCCGACGGCGGGTGGGGTGTATGAGCTGCTGCGCGACGCGCACGAGCTGGTGCCGGGTGTGAGCGAGCTGTACGTGGAGGAGCTGGGGGTGGGCTTTCGCCCGAGCACTCCCGACAATGCTCCTGTCATCGGACCCGGCGCGCTGGATGGCTTGACGTGGGCGAGCGGCCACCACCGCAATGGGATCCTGCTGGCCCCGCTCACCGCCGAGCTCGTGTTGGCCTCGCTCACGGGAGAGCGGCCGCCCGGCGGCGATTACGCTGTGGGGGAGTTGCTTGCCGTGTGCGATCCGGGGCGGTTCGCGTCGCGTGCGCACACCCTGCAGAACGATCCTGTGCCTCTCTCGTGATCTACCTCAACGGCAACCCTCAGGACGACGGCGCCGGCGAGACGGTGACGGCGGTGTTGCGTCTGTTGGAGCTGGGAGCCGATGCGCGCGGGGTGGCGGTGGCCGTCGACGGGGAGGTCGTGCCACGGGCCGGGTGGGCGACATTCGCCCTTGCCGAGGGTGCGCGCGTGGAGGTGCTGACGGCGATGCAGGGAGGATAATGGGCGGATGGCGACTGTAGAGACCGGCTCCGACACGCTGGAGATCGCCGGGCGCACGCTTCGCTCGCGTCTGCTGCTCGGCACGGGCGGTTTCCCATCGCTGCAGCTGTTGTCTGAGGCGATCCGCGCGAGCGCCACCGAGCTTGTGACGGTTGCGTTGCGGCGCGTCGATCCCACGGCCCGTGGGTCGCTGATCGACGTGCTGGAGCAGGAGGGGGTCGAGCTGTTGCCGAACACCGCTGGCTGCTTCACCGCGCGCGACGCGGTGTTGACGGCCAAGCTGGCGCGCGAGGCGTTTGGCACCGACTGGATCAAGCTGGAGGTGATCGGCGACGAGGACACGCTGCTGCCCGATGCGCCCGAGCTGCTGAAGGCGGCCGAGCAGCTGGTGGACGACGGTTTTGTGGTGCTGCCCTACACGACCGACGACCCGGTGCTGGCGCGCCGCCTCGCAGACGTCGGCTGCGCCGCGGTGATGCCGCTGGGCGCGCCGATCGGCAGCGGCATGGGCATTCGCAACCCTTACAACATCGCGCTGATCCGCGAAGCGGTGGGTGTCCCGGTGGTGCTCGACGCGGGCGTCGGCACAGCCTCTGATGCGACGCTCGCGATGGAGCTGGGCTGCGACGCGGTGATGGTGGCAAGCGCCGTCTCGCGCGCCCAGGACCCGGTGGCGATGGCCGCCGCGATGCGCGCGGCGGTTCAGGCGGGGAGGCTGGCCCGCCGCGCCGGGCGCATTCCGCGGCGCACCTACGC
>JBAWFB010000183.1:0-24721 GCA_049591495.1 Solirubrobacteraceae bacterium | reverse complement strand
ACTCGGATCGTAGGCGGACCCGTTCATCAACAGAGGAGAGAAGCTGATGCGTAGAGCATCTACCCGTTTGGTCCTGCTCGGCCTTGCCGCGGCGGCCCTGACCCTGCCGGCAGCCGCGGGGGCGGCGCCGACCGTCACGCTCACGGTCAAAGCCGTTCCGATCCCAGTCAACCCAGCTTCCAACGGTGGACCGACCTACCCCGGCACCGGCAACATCCTGAAAGCCGGCACGGACGTCGAAACCGAATTCCATATCAGCGGCACCGAATACGGCGGATTTCCCTCGCCGCTGGTGGGCGTGACGTTCTACACGCCCGCGGGCGCGAAGCTCGACACGAACGGCTTCACCTCCTGTCCGATGGCGACACTTGAAGCCCATGAAGTCCAGAAGTGCCCGAAGAAGTCCTACGCCGGCCCACAGGGCCGCGCGGAAGGTGTGGTCGCCTTCGGCGGCACACGCGTCCACGAGTCGCTGACCGTGCAGCCGTTCTTCGAGCCCGGTGGGAGCCTCGGGTTCTTTGCTGAAGGTCGTAGCCCGGCCTCGATCGAACTCCTGTCCAGCGGGAAGTTCAGCACTGGCTCGGGTGCGTTCGGTCCGGTACTCACCGCGGAAGTCCCGCTTGTGATCACCGTGCCAGAAGCGCCTTACGGCTCGGTTGAATTCATCAAGGTCAAGGTCGGTGCCGCCTTCAAGAAGGGCAAAAAGCTGGTTTCCTACGGCACGCTTCCCAGCAAGTGCCCCAAGGGAGGCTTCCCGGTGAAGGCCGAACTGAAGTTCTACAGCGGGGAAACCGTCACGGTCAACGTGAAGGCGCCTTGCCCCAAGAAATAGCTCTGTAACGGAGGTAGCTGCAAAAGGTGTGCCGGTGGTCGCTCTCGCCGAGGGTGACCACCGGCAGGACTTAGACAAGATCGACTGAACAGACATCAGAGGGGCGCGCATACATGGAGGTGCGCCCGATCTGAGCAGCGGCGGGAAGGGATGGCCTAGGGCGGCCGCCTTCTCTCGCTATAGGAAGACAGAGGTAGGATCGGGTTGAGGAAGCAGAAGGAGGGATCCAGGAGGGGTGTGGCCGCGGTTGCGGTTCTCGGCTGCGTGCTCGCGCTCGTGGCGGTCGTCCTGCTCGCGACCTCGGCTGGGGGATCGAGCGGCGGCTACACGATCCGTGCGATCTTCGACGATGCTGGCAACCTGACCGTGGGGGAGAACGTGAAGATCGACGGCGTCGACGTCGGCAAGGTCGAATCGGTCACCGCGACCCCGCAGGCGAAGGCGGCGGTCGTGATGAACATCGAAAACACCGGGTTTCAAAACTGGCGTGCCGACGCGAGCTGCACGATCCGTCCGCAGGCGCTGATCGGCGAGAAGTTCGTCGACTGCCTGCCGACCCAACCGCGCGTCGAAGGCACACCGCCGCCACCGCTGTTGAAAGTCATCCCACACGGTCAGGAAGGCGCCGGTCAGGTGTTGCTGCCGGTGACCAAAACTTCAAGCCCCGTCGACGTGGACCTGCTCGGCGACATCACGCGGCTGCCCGAGCGTCAGCGCTTCACGATCATCCTCAACGAGTTCGGGGCGGGCCTCGCTGGGCGCGGCTCGGACCTCAACGAAGTGATCAAGCGCGCCAACCCGGCGCTGCGAGAACTCGAAAAGGTGCTGTCGATCCTCGCGAGCGAGAACAAGGTGCTGGTCAACCTCGCCGAAGAAGGCGACCGCGCCGTTGCCCCGATCGCTGCCGATCGAAGCAGATTCGTAGGGTTCCTCAGAGAAAGCGGCAAGGTCGCCCAAGCCGGGGCCAACCACCGTGGCGCACTCGCCCAGAACTTCGCCGACTTTCCGGCCTTCTTGGAAAACCTCGGACCGGCCGTCGAACGGCTGCGCCGCTTCGCCGAACAGACGACCCCGACGTTTGAAAGCCTCGGAGTCGCGGCGCCCGGCATCAACAAGCTGTTCAAGAACCTTGGCCCGTTCTCGACCTCCACGGCGGTCTTCCTGAAGTCGCTCGGCAAGACCGCCCAGAGGACAGGGCCCGCGCTCACCGCGCTCGAACCGCTGCAGCCGCTCGTCCAGGCACTGGGCAAGCAGGCCAATCCCTTCGGCACCAACTTCTCGGGGCTATTGAAGAGCCTGCAATCCACCGGTGGTCTCGAGCGTCTGCTCGACTTCATCTACCTCGGGGCGGGCGACGTCAACGGCTACGACGCGCTCGGGCACTTCCTGCGCGCCGAAGCCGTCGCCGGCACATGTCTGACGTACTCGATCGAAGTCAACCCCACTTGTTCGACCGGCAAATTCATCGGTGGCGGCACCGCCAGCGTCTCCAGTGCAAAGGCGTCCGCCGCGAGCACCAACTCGACGAGCCTTGTGATGCAGCGCACGCTGGCGGTCCTGAAAGGCATGACGCCGGCTCAGGCGATCGCCAAGTACCCGGGGTCGATCGCCAACGAAGCCGGTGCTGCCGGCACCCAGACGACGTCCTCCACCTCCGCCGCGCAGCCGGTCGGCGGAGCGGCGGCAGGCACCACCTATTACACACCCGAAGAAAGCTCGGAAGCCAGCGGCATGCTGCTCAACTACCTGCTCGGCAACTGATCTCGATGCTCCCACGCTCAACGACATCCACCTTGATCGCGCTCCTCGCGGCGATCTCGCTGTCGGCCTGCGCCGCACTCGCGACGGCCCTCCCGGCTGGCGCTGTGTCCACCGACACGACGACTGTCGCAGAACCCACCACCTCCGAATCCTCGGCGCCCGCCACGGAAGCCTCGCCGCCGGCAACCGGGACGACCACCGTTCCCGCTCCACCAACCGAAGCTCCCCCCTCAGAACCCGCGACGCCCACTACGAGCACGAGCACGACCCCCAATCCAAACACGACCACCACGCCGACTACAACCACCGAAGCGCCGCCGCAGCCACAGCCCGAAGTGCGCACCCAGCGTCCCCAGCCGCGCACGGTCGTGCACGTGCCCGCGCCCACCACCTCAGTCTCCGCGCCCACAAAAACCAAAAAAACGCCCAACGCGGCTCCGCCCTCGGCGCTCACTCCACCGCTGCCCTCGACGCTAAGCGCCTCGTCCTTTGCGGGCGTGCCGAGCTTCTTCATCAACAGCTTCAGCATCCCCCCGTTCCTGCTGCCGATCTACCAGGCAGCCGGCGCGGCCTACGGGATCCCCTGGCAGGTGCTGGCGGCGATCAACGAAGTCGAGACCGACTACGGACGCGACCTGAACGTCTCCAGCGCCGGTGCCGAGGGCTGGATGCAGTTCCTGCCCAGCGAGTGGGGACAGTACGGGGTGGACGTCAACGACGACGGCTTTGAGGATCCCGATAACCCCGCCGATGCGATCTTCGCCGCCGCTCGCTACCTGAAGGCCGCCGGTGGCGACACCAACATCCGAGCGGCGGTGTTCGCCTACAACCACTCCCAGGCATACGTCAGCTCCGTGATGCTGCGTGCGCGCCTGCTCGGGGGCACCCCGTTGGAATTGCTCGGCGCGGTCACCGGGCTGACCGAAGGTCGCTTCCCGGTATACGCCGCCTCGCACTACAGCGATGGCTTTCCGGTGACCGAGGGCAGCTCGCCACACACAGTCGCGGGGACCACGATCTACTCCCAAACCGGTGCGCCTGTGATCGCCGTGCAGGACGGGCGCATCACGCAGATCAGCCAGAGCGGTCCGCTCGGGCTGAGCATCTCGTTGCAGGATGCCTACGGCAACACCTACACCTACGCCGAGCTCGGCACGCTCGCGACGCTCTATCCAGTGCTCGAAGCTGTCGAATCGAGCTCGCACGCGCACACGTCTGCGAGCGTCGCTCGCACAGGAGCCGCAGATGCCACACGCGTGTTCAGAGCTGGCTCTGACAACGTCTATCTGCACTCGCTGCAGGTCGGGGTCCACGTGATCGCCGGAACGGTGCTCGGCCACCTCGGCGCGGGCGCCGAACCGCACATGGCCTTTCAGATCCGTCCCGCCGGCATCGATGCGCCACTGATCGACCCCAAGCCGATTCTCGACAGCTGGGTCAAGCTGCAGAGCTCCTCCGTCCTGAAGGCAAAGGGGAGCGATCCATTCGCAAAGATCTCCCCAACCCCCGGTCAGGCGCTGTTGGAGTCAAAGACACAGCTCGAACAGCAGGTTCCGCGTGACCACAGCATCCGTCTGGCAACGTGCGAGCGGCGCCTGATCGAAGACGGTCAGGTGGACCGGCGTGTGCTCGCGGCGCTCGCGTTCCTATCGGCCTCAGGGCTTCAGCCGACCGTCTCCAAGCACAGCTGTTCGCAGGGCTTTGCGGCCGAGGGCGGCGCTCGATCCACGGGGACCGTGGTTGGCGCCGTCGACATCTCCGCGGTCAACGGAATCCGGATTGCGGGTGCTCCCGACTCCGACGCGTCGCTCACCGCCGTCATCGTGCACAGGCTGGAAAGTCTGCAGGGCGCGATGAAGCCGCTGCAGATCGCCAGTTCGACATCCCTGCCCGGTGCACCCAACAGCGTCTCGCTGCCGGGTTACGACGGTCTGATTCACGTCTCGTTCACCTCGGCCGGCAACGCCAACGCTCGCACCGCCGCCGCTACCGGCTCTGGGCTGTCACCCGCCCAGTGGCTTGCGCTGGTGGCGCGTCTCGGGGAGGTGCCCGACCCGACTGTCAGCTCCAAGCCCTCGCCCGCAGCGATCCCCGATGGATCGAACCCCGCCTCTCAAGCCACGGCGGAAGGCAACTAGCGCGATGGCAACCACGGTTCCACCACGCCCGCCGGCGGCCACCCCGCCGCCCGCCTCCTCGCCGCCGCCACTCGGTCGTCCTCCGCGACGCGCGAGCACCGTGCGTCTCGCGGCGTTCGGTGCGCTTGCTGCGGTAGTCGTGGTTGTGCTGGTACTCGTGTTCCTCGGCGGTGGTGGCGCCACCTACCAGCTGATCTTCTCTGAAAACCCCCAGCTGGTACGCGGTGATCAGGTGCAGGTCGGCGGCGTGCCCGTAGGGTCGATCACCAACATCACGCTGCTGCACAACTACCAGGTGCGTGTCACGATCCACGTCGATTCCTCGCTCACGCCGCTGCACGAAGGCACCACCAGCGAAACCAGGGTGCCGTCGCTGTCGAGCGTCGCCAACCGCTACATCGCGTTGGCTCCCGGCCCCAATAACCGTCCGGCGCTGCCCTCGGGCTCGACCCTGCCGATCACCACCTCGCACAATGTTGTGGATCTCGACCAGTTCTTCAACATCTTCAACGCCAACACACGCGAAGGACTTCAGCGGCTGATCAAAGGCTTCGCCGAACAGTACTCAGCGGCGGGCCCCCAGATACAGACCGATGCAATCTATTTCCCCCCAACACTGGCGGCCATCGACCACCTGTTCAACGAGATCAGCCGCGAACAGCCGACGTTCACCAACTTCCTCGTCGAAACCGCGAAGGCGACGACGACACTGGCGGACCGCGCCCCGCAGCTGACCGAACTAATAAGCAACGCCAACACCGCGTTCACGGCGATCGGATCGCAGCAGCAGAATCTCGAGAAGGGATTGAAGGCGTTGCCCACGACCTTCAAAGAGGGCAACCGCACGTTCGAAGAGCTGCCCACGACGCTCGCCGATCTCACCAAGCTGGTTGACGTCTCCAAGCCCAACACCAAGCAGCTCGCCCCCTTCTTTGCCAAGCTGCGTGGGCTCGTGGGTCCTGCCACACCGGTCGTGAGCGACTTCGACGAAGCGATCAGCAAGCCCGGCGCGAGCAATGACCTGACCGAAGCGGCGCTTGCGTTGCCGGGGCTCGCCCAGACGCTGGCGACGGCCTCGCCCGACACTGTGCGCTCAAACGAAGAATCGCTGCCCATCACAGCGATGTTCGGGCCCTACAGTCCCGATCTTCAGGGTCTGCTGCGCGACTTCGGCCAGGCGACCGGCTACTACGACGCCAACGGTCATTACGCGCGTCTCTCCGCGCTGTTCCCCGACTTCGAACTCGGCTCCAACAACACGCTCAAACCCGCCAACCCAGCGCAGGTGCTGTCGGGCCTGAAGACCGGTCAGCTGCGCCGCTGTCCTGGCTCTGCCACCCAGCCGGCAACGGACGGCTCCTCGCCGTTCACCGACAACGGCGTGCTCGGATGCGACCCGACGGAGACACCCTGATGAACCGTCGGCGCTCCAACTCCCTGGCCGGCAGCCCGCTCTTGATCGGCGCCATCACGACGCTGATCGTGGTGGTCGCGGTGTTCCTCTCCTACAACGCCAACAACGGGTTGCCGTTCACTCCCACCTACAACATCAACGTGCAGTTGCCAGAGGCATCCGGTCTGCAGAAGGGCAATCAGGTGCGGATCGGCGGCACGCTCGTCGGAATCGTCAGCGGGATGCACCCCTACGAAAACCCCAAGACGGGGCGTGTTACGGCGATCGTCGAAATGAAACTGCAAAAGAGCGTTGAGCCACTGCCAACCGACACCAAAGCGATCGTGCAGTCTGTGTCGGCGATCGGGTTGAAGTACCTCTCGCTCGAAAAGGGCCACTCCTCGAAGGAGCTCAAGCCCGGCGCCATCATCCCTGTCGCACAAACGCGCGAACCGGTCGACATCGACCAGCTGTTTGACATGTTCAATGAAAAGACGCGCCAAGCCAGCCAGGTGAACCTGACGAGCTTCGGCGACGGCCTCGCCGGGCGCGGGATCGGACTGAACGAAACGATTGTGGCGTTGCGACCGCTGGTCACCAACGCGATCCCCGTACTGCACAATCTTGCCTCACCGCAAACCGGCTTTGGCCAGTTCTTCGTCGCGCTCGACCGCATCGCGAAAGAAACCGCGCCCGTCGCCGACGCAAACGCGGCCTTCTACAGCAACCTGGACACGTTCTTCACGGCGTTTGCGAGCGTCACGCCCTCGCTTGAACAGGCAATCGTGGGTGGGCCTCCCGCGTTGCGCGAAGCAACCCACTCGTTCCGGTACACAGCGTCGTTCGTCAACAAGGCCACCGAGTTCACGGCCCTGCTGCGCCCGAGCGCACACACGCTGCGCACCGTCGCGGCACCGCTCGGCCACGCCTTCGCCGTCGGCGCCGTCAACCTACGTGCCGCCACCGCGCTCAACAGCAGTGTCGCCGAAGCGGCGCAGGCGTTCGCCACGTTCGCCAAGAACCCGATCGTCACCACAGGCATCGAAGACTTCACCCGCACGCTCGGGCTCGGCAACCCGGTGCTCGCAGGGATCGCGCCGGCCCAGACCAACTGCAACTACGTGACGCTGTTCTTCCGCAACGCCGCCAGTCTGCTATCGGAGAGCGTCGGTGTGGGCACGGTTGCCCGCGCGGCGGCGATGCTCGCGCCGAACGGTCCCAACGACGAGGGTCTGCCCTCCTCGGCGCCCGCCAACGGCCCCTCGGTCGATCGCAACCCGGGCGGCATGCCGGTCGACAACAACCACCTGCACTACAACCCCTATCCGAACGTCGGCGGCCCCGGCCAGCCGCTTGAGTGCGAAGCCGGCAACGAGACCTACACGAAGGGTCAGGCGGTGATCGGCAACCTGCCGGGCAACGTGGGCACCAAGCACGAAGAAACGAAGCGCGAAGAAAGCCTCTACGGGGAAAAATATCCGTCCCAGACGCTCGAAAGCCTCGGTTTGAGCAAGCCGAGCACAGCCAAGAAGCCGGCCACGTCCAAGAGTAAGAAAGCCAAGAGCAAAGGGACCAAGAAATGAGTGGCGTGCGCTGGTGGAAACGCTACGACCACACACCGGTCGTCGAGCTGCAGAAATCCAACCCGGTACGCGTCGGGGTCGTCGTGATCGTGATCACGATGATCGTCGTGTACTTCGGTTTCACCAAGCGCATCCCTGGGGAGCACGGCTTCCGTCTGAACGCGGCATTCAACACCGCGGTCAACATCGCCCCCAAATCGCCGGTGCGCATCGCCGGCGTCGACGTCGGGACCGTCAGCTCGGTCAAGCGCGTGGGCGATACCGGCGTGGTCAGCATGGAAATCACAAAATCGGGTCTGCCGATCCACAATGACGCGACGCTGAAGATACGTGCACGACTGCTGCTCGAAGGCAACTGGTTCGTCGAACTGCAACCCGGCACGCCATCCGCGCCGACGCTCTCCTCGGGTGCGACGATCCCCGTCACCCAGACCTCCGACCCGGTTCAGCTCGACCAGGTGCTCGACGCGCTGAACACCGACACGCGCTCCAACCTGCAGACATTCCTGATCGAATTCGGCTCGGCGCTCACGCGCGAGCCGACCGCAGCAGAGAATGCCGAACAGAACCCGGTCGTACGCAACCTAAACGCGGCGCAGGCGATCAAAAAGACCTATCTCGACGCTCCGGAAGCACTGAAGGGCGGCGCGATCGTCAACCAGGCGGTGAGCGGGGTGGAACAGAACGATATTTCGAAACTGATCTCCGGCACCGAGAAACTGAGCGCCTCGCTCAATGTTCACGAACAGCAGCTCGGCGAACTGATAGTCAACTTGAACACTTTCCTTGGCTCGCTCGCCGCCCAGTCGCACTCTTTGCGCGAGACCGTCGCACAGCTGCCCGGCGCCCTGCAGAACGCCGGGCACGCGTTCACCAACTTCAACGCCGCCACCCCCGCGATCAGGAAATTCTCGCTTGATCTCGTGCCCGGAGTCGAACAGACCGGGCCAACGATCACAGCCGCCTTCCCATGGATCGAACAGCTGAAGGCGTCACTCTCACCCGCGGAACTCGGCGGTCTGGCCAAGGGGTTGCGCGCGGCGGCTCCGACAATCGCCGGGCTGATCGTGCCCCAGCCGGCCTTCTTCAAGCAGGTGGACAACTTCTCCAAGTGCCTCAGCAACGTGATCTTCCCGTCGGTGGAGACAAAGCTGCAGGACGGCTCGAGCACCTCGGGCGTCGAAGACTACAAGGAATTCTGGTACTCAATGGTGGGCCTCGCGGGCGTCGGACAGAGCTTCGACGGCAACGGCCCGCTGACTCGTTTCATGATCAGCACCGGCAGCCAGACGCTGAAGTCGGCGCCTGCGACCGTGGTCGGTGCCTCCAGCGGTAAAGGCCTGCCGTTGCTCGCCCACACCTCCCAGCCTCCGCTGGGAACACGTCCGGCGTTCCCAGCCACCGAGCCCGCCTACAAGCCGCTCGTGCCCTGCTACACGCAGACGGTTGCCAACTTCAACGGCCCTCTCTCTGAAGGCCCTGCAGACGGGAGCGGGGGATGAGCGCCGAGCAGCACCAGGGTGAGCGCGGTCTGTGGGATCAGATCGAGCGCTATCGCACCGCGTTCGTCTCGATCGTCGCGATGGTGGTGATCGCCGTGTTCGTGGGCGGCTACATCCTCTCCAACGAGCGTCTCTCGCTGCCGGGATGGGTACCCATCGTCGGCAAGAGCTACGTCACGCTCAAGGGCGAGTTCCAGACCGGGCAGGCACTCACACCCGGTCAGGGGCAGGCGGTCACGATCGCGGGCGCCAAGGTCGGCGAAATCGCAAGTGTGCAGCTGCACGAAGGCGACGCGCTGGTGACGATGAACGTCACTCCCAAGTACGCACGCTACATCTACCGCGACGCGACGATGCTGCTGCGCCCCAAGACCCAGCTGCAGGACATGACGGTCGAGGTCGATCCAGGTAAGCCAAGCGCGGGGCGTGTCCCAGCCGGCTACACGGTGCCGCTCTCCCAGACAGCTCCAGATGTCAACTTCGAGGAATTCCTCTCCTCCCTGGATGCAGAAACGCGAGAATATCTGCAGGAGCTGATCGCCGGTGCCGGCATCGGCTTGAAGGGCAACGCCGCGAACCTGTCGGCCGCCTTCAAGCGCTTTGACCCGATCACGCGCCTCAGCACCGAGATAACCAAGGAACTGAAGTTCCGCCACAAGAACATCGAACGCGGGATCCACAACTTCCAGCTGCTCGTCAGCGCTCTGGGCAGCAAGGACACCGAATTCGCGAAGGTGATCGAGGCATCCAACGCCGTCTTCAAGACCTTCGCCGAACAGAACCAGAACGTGCAGCGCACACTGCAGCTGTTCCCCAGCGCGCTCTCAAAGACCTCGGTCGCCACCGCCAAGCTCGCCAAGGCCGCCGCGGTGCTGGGCCCGACATTGCACGAGCTCGAGCCGTTCGCGAACGCGCTCGCGCCCGCACAGATCGCCTCGAGAAAGGCGTTCCTGGAAAGCACGCCGATCATCAAGAACGAGATCCGGCCGTTCGCGCGCAAGGTCACACCGGTCGTCAGCAAGATCGCGCCGTCGATCCAGGAACTCGGCGAAGCCTTCCCGAAGCTCCAGAGCGGCTTCTCGGTGTTCAACGAATTCTTCAACGAGCTCGCCTATAACCCCGGCCCCCAGCAGGGCGGATTCATCTTCTTCGCCGACTGGGCCGCCCACGATCTCAACAGCGCGCTCAGCTCGGCGGACGCGCACGGGCCGATCGGGCGCACGCTCGTGTACTTGAACTGCGAAGTGCTGCCGCTCCTGAAAGGCGTCTCTGAAATCAACCCGACCGTGCGCCTGCTCGTCGCGCTGTTCAACCCGCCGTCGGGAGCCGAATGCCAGGCACTCGGCCTGAGCGCTGGATCGACAAGCAGCACCACTGCAGCAGCCGCCGCCCGCGACCGGCGCCACACGGCATCGGACAAAGGCTTCACGATGAACCTGCTCGGCTCCAAGAACAGCGCTTTCGGGGGACTGGCGACGACTGGCGAGGGAGGCCGCTGACATGCAGAAGCGCGCACCGACACTCGCCAACATCCTCGTAATCGTCCTGTTTGCCCTGAGCTGCTTCGGGCTGTTGCTGTTCCTATGGGAGTCCTTCGGCGGTCCCGTGCCGCTCAAGCCGAAGGGCTATCGCTTGACGATCGAGCTCTCGCGCACGCTCGCGCTCGCCGAACAGTCCGACGTGCGCATCAGCGGTGTCAACGTAGGCCACGTCATCAGCCTCGAACACAACCCTGACGGGCTCACCCACGCGACGATCGAAATCGCCAGCAAATTCGCGCCGATCCCCTCCAACATGCACGCGATCCTGCGCCAGAAGACGCTGCTGGGCGAGACCTATGTGCAGTTGGAGCCAGAGAAGGGTCACGCCCCACCGCTGCAAGACAATGGAACGCTGCCCAGGATGCAGGTGGAACCGTCGGTGACCCTCGACGACATTCTCTCGACGTTCAACCCCGAAACACGCAAGGCATTCCAACTCTGGGCCCAATCGCTGGCAGAAGGACTCGGCGGTCGCGGAGAACAGATCAACGCGGGATTCGCCGAGATCCAACCGTTCGTCGAAGACGCCAACAAATTGGTGAGCATCTCCGCTTCACAGGAGGGCGCGCTGCGAGCCGTGTTCCACAACACGGGCACCATCTTCGACGCTCTCACCGCACGTCAGGGGCAGTTCCGCAGCTTCACCGAAAACGGCGAGCGCGCGTTCCACGGCTTCGCCGAAGAGAGCCAAGCGTTTGCCGACGCCTTCCGCGAACTGCCCGCCTTCGAGCGCAACTCGCAGATCGCGGCGCGCAGCTTCAACGTGTTCGCCGCCAACACCGAACCGTTCCTCGATCAGTTCCGTCCCTCCGAGGAACAGCTGAACCTGCTTTTGAAGGCCGTCAAGCCGTTCACGCCACCGTTCAACTCGCTGCTGACAGCACTCGGACCGTTCACAGGCGCGGCCAAGAAGGGCCTGCCCGACGTCAAGCGCGAGCTCGAACTGACCGTCCCCGTGCTTGGCTCCACCAGCCCGGTTCTGCACAACCTCAACCCGTTCCTCCAATATCTGAGCGAGTACGTGCCCGAGCTGCAAGCGCTGTTCGCCAACGGCACCGCCGCCACCCAGACGCACGGGAAAAACACGAACATCCCCGGCGGCCCTCAGCAGCACTTCCTCAAGGCGCTGAATGTGATCGAGCCGGAAGGACTGTCGGTCTACCAGCAGCGGATTGGCACCAACCGCGCAAACGCCTACCCGCAACCGGGTGCGTTCCGCTCGCTCGCGAGCGGCCTGCAGGTGTTCAGCAGCGCCTCATGCGCCAGCTCGGCACCCTCGATCAGCGGTCCGACCGAAACGAAAGCCGAAGAAGAAGCCAAACCGATCAACGCGAAAGTGATCGAACAGCTGATTGGATTCGGTGTCGTAAACAAGCCCGAAAACTCGACCAACGCGGTGGCGGCGCCGGCCTGCAACCAGCAGGGACCGTTCACGTTCAACGGCGAAACCAGCCAGTTCCCGCACGCGACTCCCTCGGGGTAGTAAGGGCTAGCTCAATCCCGCAATCGCCATCGCGCGCTCGTGGTCCAGGTAGGGGAGCAGCGCGAAGTAAGTAAGGTCGGCGTGCAGCGCGGGGAGCTCGGCGGTGTTGCCCTCCAGCACACGACGGTGCAGGATCGAGGCGATCCCACCGACGATCGCTTCAGAGATCTGTGGCGGCAGATGCTCGCTGTTCAGGCACTGCAAACGGCCCTGCTCGATCAGCGAGGCGAACAGCGCGAGCGCCGAACGATGGCGCTCACACGCAGCGGGCCCCGCGCCGAGCATCTCGACGAGCACGACACGCGCCCCGTCCGGGTCGCGGGCAAGCGCGCTCAGCAGCCGCTCCAGACCGAGCCGTACCCGCTCAGCCCACGGTGAGTCTCCTTGAAACTGCTCCAGCGCGGCCAGTTCCGCGCGACCGATCAGATCGTCGATGGCCTGGATGAAACAGTCGTGCTTATCGTGGAAGTGCTCGCTGAACACCGCCTCCTGGATTTGGGCGCTCGACAGCACACGGTTGACCGTCGCACGGTCATAGCCCCGCAGCGCGACGGTCTCGATCATCGCGTCCAGCAGTCGCCTGCGCGGATCGCGGCGGGAAACGCTTGCGACGGCGAGCGTCGCGGGCAAAGACGAGTCCTGCGCCGGCTCCAACTCGGGGTCAGAGCGCCTGTGATGAAGCATCATCCTACCTCCCAAAGACCGATCGTAAACCCAACGGCCCTGCTATGTCAAGGGGATGTGTATGAATTGGTACCGGAGTGCAGGTTGATCGGGTCTTCGCCGATCACTAACATCTGTGTTTGTGGAGGGTGTCGATGGGACTTACGGGGACGAGGGGGAGAGCGAGGAGTCGATGGCTCCTGGCGCGCTTGCGAGCTCTGAAGGAGACGGCGAGCAGTTTCAGTACCACGCAACCGGCGGCGAGCTCGACCTGGCCGGCGAGTCCACCGACCGCACCTGGTCGATCCGCTGCGTGGACGTGGTCAAGCGCTTGGCCGGCATCCCGGTACTCAACGGACTGAACGTCGCGATCCCCGACGACACGATCACGGTGGTGCTCGGCCCGTCGGGCACCGGCAAGAGCGTGCTGATCAAGCACCTGATCGGCCTGATGTTCCCCGACTCGGGCGACATCCAGGTACTCGGCAGCTCGGTCCCGACGCTCACGATGCCCAAGCTGCTGGAGCTGCGGCGCAGAATCGGCGTGCTGTTCCAGGACGGCGCCCTGTTTGGCTCGATGTCGGTGTTCGACAACGTGGCGTTCCCGCTGCGCCAGCACACCGACATGTCGGAGAGCCAGATCGGCGAGATCACACGCCGGCGCCTGACCGATGTGGGCTTGGCCGAGGCGATGGACGACGCGCCCTCCCAGCTGTCCGGTGGCATGCGCAAGCGCGCAGGCTTCGCGCGCGCGCTCGTGACCGAGCCGGACGTGGTGATCTTCGACGAGCCCGACTCGGGACTCGATCCGGTGCGCACCGCGCTGTTGTGCGAACTGATCAAGGAGATGCACGAGCTCAACGGCGGCACCTACATCGTCGTGACTCACGACATCGCCTCCGCACGGCGGATCGGCGAGTACATCGCCCTGTTGTGGCGAGGGCGAATCGTCGAAGCGGGCGACGCGGAGCGAATGTTCTCCTCAGACAACCCCTTCGTGCGGCAGTTCCTCAGCGGGTCCGCCAGCGGCCCGTTGGGCATGGACTGACCCGTTCGTGCGGTAGTTCCTCGGCGGTCCGCCAGCGCGGCCTGTTGGGGATGGACTAAAGCCAAGCTCCCGGGTTCTATGCCCACTGGTGCTCGCTTGCGAGCGCTTCCTGTGGGTGGCCTGAGCTGTGCGCCCACCTGTCTGTTGAAGGAGCCCAGTTATATGCGAACATATGTTCGTGTATGGTCATTTGCGTCTACATTCCCCGCTTCGCGCTGACGGTCGCCGCCGGAGGGCCACAGGCGCTTGCCGGTAGAGCGCTGGCGCTAGCCCCTATGGTCGGAGCCCAGCTGCGCGTGGGGGAGGTCTCTGGGGCGGCCGAGGCGCACGGAGTGCTCACCGGTATGCCCCTCGGAGAGGCGCTCGCGCGCTGCCCAGAGCTTGAGCTGATCCCCGCAGACCCACTCGCCGTGGCAGATGCATGGGAGGCGGTTGTGTGCGCTCTGGAGAACGTCGGTGCGGCGGTCGAGCCGGCGCAGGAGGGACTCGCCTACTTTGACGCGGACGGGCTGCGAGGCATACACGGGTCGCAGGAGCGCACGCTCGCGGCCACCCGCCGAGCGCTTGCCAGGCCGGCAAGGATCGGTGTGGCTCCGAGGCGCTTCTGTGCGCTGGCGGCAGCGCTCGATGCCGACGCGCGACACGCGAAGATCCTCGACGAGCAAGCCACCCGGCGTCATCTAGAGGGCGCACCGGTGAGCCTGTTGAGCCTGCGCGAGGAGACAGCGGTGCTTTGTGAGCCGCTCACGCGTCTCGGAGTGCGCACACTGGGAGAGCTGCGCGCTATGAGCCGCGGAGCGCTCGCCGATCGCTTCGGGGAGGCCGGTGCGATCGCATATCGTCTGGCGGAGGGATGGGATCGTCCGCTCGTTCCCCGCGGTGTTGAGGAGCGCTTGGAGGAGTCGTTGGAGGTGGGGGACGCCAGCAGCGGCGAGATGCTCGGGCGCGTGCTGATGGTGTTGGTGGACCGTCTGCTCGCGCGCCCACAGCGACGCGGCAGGGCCCTGCGTGCGGTGGTGCTCTCGGCACGGCTCGTGGAGGGTGGGACATGGCGCGAGCGGGTCGTGTTCCGTCAAGCTCTCAGCGACTCCAAGCGTGTGTGTCTGTCGCTGTCGCTGCGCCTGTCGCTGCTGCCGGCGCCCGCCGAGTCGCTGCGACTCGAGGTGGAGCGCTTTGGTCCCGCAGGCGGGGAGCAGCGCACGCTGCTGGATCGCTCCGCTCAGGTCAGGCGCGAGCGATTGGGGGAGGCCGTCAAGCAGGTGCGTACGGTGGCCGGACACGACGCCGCGCTGCGTGCCGTGTGCGTTGACCCAGATTCTCGTGTGCTCGAGCGCAGGGTGGTGCTCACTCCGCTGCCCGGATGAGCTCTGACGCCACGTGCACAGCTCATACCAGTCATTCCCGCTGCCCGCATGAGTCGCCCGCGTGCGCTGAATCTGCCTCGCCCAGCCCGTGTGCGCGCGAGCGCCGGCGTCCCACACGAGGTCAACGGCGAGCGGATCGAGCTCGTGCGCGAGTCCTGGTTGGTGGAAGATCGCTGGTGGACGGCACGGCCGCTGCGCCGGCGCTACTGGGAGCTTCTCAGTGTGCGAGGGCGCAACGTCGTGGTCTTCCGCGACCTCACATCTCTGGATGGCTGGTTTATCCAAGGGTCATGAGGACCGCTGGGAGGACAGGTAAGCGTCGGTTGCGCCCCGGTGGACTCTGGGGGATGTCTTGAGATGAGCTCCCACTCGTCGAGCACGCCGCCCTACATAGAGTTGCATTGCCATTCGGCCTACTCGTTCCTCGATGGGGTTTCGTTGCCCGAGGAGCTCGTGTATCGGGCGGCCGAGCTTGGCCACAGTGCGCTGGCGCTCACCGATCACAATTCGGTGTCTGGCTCGATGGAGCTGGCCCAGGCTGGCCGGGACGCGGGCGTGCGGGCGATCCACGGTGCGGAGATCGACGTGCGCGTCGACGAGCGCAGTCGATGGGGTGTCGAGCCTGGAAAGCTTGGTGGCACGCGTGGAGCTCTTGGCGGCACGCGCGGAGCTCTTGATGGCACGCGTCGAGTCGGCGGTGACGCGCGTAGGACACAGGACATTGCTCACCTGACGTTGCTCGTGCGTGACGCATGCGGCTGGAGCAACCTGTGCCGGATCCTCACGCACGCCCACGCCCACACTCGCGATGGCCCGGGGCGTGAGCGCGCTGAGCCGGCGGTGCCCTTGCAGACGGTGCTCGACCACGCTGAGGGGCTCGTGTGCCTGACCGGCTGCGCCGAGCACGGTGTGCGCGAGGAGGCGACGGCGCGCCGGCTGCTCGACGCGTTCGGCCCGCGCGATCTGCGTGTGGAGCTGCAGCGCCCCTACTCCCGCCACGACCGGGCACGTAACCGAGCTTTGGAGGCCCTCGCGCGGCGACTGGGAGTGGCGTGCGTGGCAAGCGGCGACGTGCATGCCCACGCGCGCTCCCGCGCCGAGCTGCAGGACGCCTTCGTGGCGCTGGCCAACCACAGCACGCTGGACGCCTCCGAGCCGTTGCGGCGCGGTAACCACACGCACGTCATGAGCACTCCCCAGGCGATGGCCAACCGCTTCTCGGAGCATCCGTGCGCCGTGCGCGAGACACTGCGCCTGGCCGAGGAGCTGCGCTTCGATTTGACGAGGGATCTCGGCTACCGCTACCCAGGCGCCGAGGATGAGAGCGCGCTCCGGCGCCTGTCGGAGCTGTGCTGGGTGCGGTTGGAGGACCGCTATGGGGGAGGGTCGATGCGCGCTGAGGCCGAGGCGCGCCTGGCGGAGGAGCTGCGCGTGATCGACTGCTTGGGGCTGGCCGGCTTCTTCCTGCTGCACCACGACATGCTCGAGCTGGCACGGGAGGTGGCGGCGGAGGTGCGCGGGGTGGGTGGGATCGAATCACCCCGCGCCCTGCTGTCACCCGGGCGGGGGCGCGGCTCATCGGTGTCATCGATCGTGTGCTACCTCACCGGCCTCTCACACATCGACCCGATCGAAAGCAGACTGCTGCTGGGGCGCTTCCTGCACGAGGACCTGCACGGTCTGCCCGACATCGACCTCGATTTCCCACGCGAGATCCGAGAGGTGCTGATCCCGCGCGTGCACGCACGCTACGGGCGCGAACGGGCTGCCCTGGTGGCGGCCTTCCCAACCTTTCGTGCGCGCGGGGCGATCCGCGAGCTGGGCAAGGTCCTGGGGCTCCCGCCCGCTGAGATCGAGCGCATGGCGCGCACCGCCGACAATCACAGGGGGAATGTCGAGCTTGATTCCGAAGGCGCCGGCACGACCATTCCCATGCGCTCAGAGCGCTGGCTCTGGCTGGCGCGCTTGGTCGGCGAGGCATACGGGCTGCCTCGCCACCTCTCCCAGCACTCGGGTGGAATGGTGGTCTCCACACGACCGCTGATCGACTGCTGCCCAGTTGTGCCCGCCGCGATGGAGGGCAGGCAGATGGTGCAATGGGACAAGGACTCCTGCGCGGACGCCGGCTTCCTGAAGATCGACCTGCTGGGGCTCGGGATGCTCTCGGCGGTGGAACGCTGCGTGGAGACGATCGCCCACACGCGCGGTGAACGCGTGGACCTCTCGCGCATACCGTTCGACGACCCCCACACCTTCAAGGCGATCCGCGCGGCCGACACGGTTGGGGTGTTCCAGATCGAGAGCCGCGCCCAGATGCAGTCGCTGCGGCGGACCCTGCCGATGGACCTCGACGACCTGACCGTGCAGGTGGCGATCGTGCGTCCCGGACCAATCCAGGGCGGGGCGATCAACCCCTACATCGAGCATCGCAACCGTTTGCGCGAAGACCCTGACTACGAGGTTCCCTACCCGCACCCCACACTGCGCCCGGTGCTGCGGTGCACGCTCGGGGCGATCATATTTCAGGACCAGGTGATGCAGGTCGCAGAAGCGTTCGCGGGCTTCTCGCCGGGGGAGGCAGAGGGGTTGCGCCGGGCGATGAGTCGCAAGCGCTCAAAGGAGGCCATGCAGAGTCAGCGCGAGCGGTTCATCGCCGGCGCGATGAGCCACGCGCGGGCAGACACGCAGACGGCGGAGCGAGTGTGGGAGATGGTGGCGGGCTTCGCCGGCTTCGGCTTTCCAAAGGCCCACGCCGCGGCCTTCGGTCTGCTCGCCTACCAGTCCACCTGGCTGCGAGTGAACTATGGACCTGAGTTCCTGTGCGCGCTGCTCAATGAGCAACCGATGGGCTTCTACGCTCCCGACAGCCTTGTGCACGAGGCGCAGCGTCGGGGGATCGCCGTGCTGGGCCTCGACGTGAACGCGTCAGAGGTCCAGTGCACGGTGGAGGTGGTGCCCGACGCCGGATTTGGCGTGCGTCTCGGTCTCGGCTACATCAAGGGCGCGGGCGCCGAGGAGGTGCGCGGGCTGGTGGCCGAGCGAGAGCGGGGCGGGCCGTTCTGCGAGCTGGGCGATCTCGCCGCGCGCACGGCGACGCGGCGAGGAACACTCGAGCAGCTGGCATGGTCGGGAGCCTGCGACAGCCTAGCGGAGAGCAGGCGGGAGGCGCTGTGGCAGTTGGGGATCGCCGCTCCCGGCGAGTCTGTCGTGGACGCGGTTCAACTCGCGCTGCCGCTCGATCTGCCCGACGCGCCTCGCCTGCGCCCGCTGGACCGGTGGCAGCGAGTGCTCGCCGACTACTCCACCAGCGGGGTGACGGTGCACGATCACGTGATGGCGGTACTGCGTCCACGCTTGCACATACCGAGCGCTGTCGACCCCGCTGATCCGATTGTGCTGGCGAGCAGTGTCGAGCTGAGCGGCCTACCGCACGGCTGTCAGGTGGCAGTGGCCGGCATGGTGATCGCCCGGCAGCGGCCGGGGACAGCGAAGGGAACGATGTTCCTGCTGTTTGAGGACGAGTGGGGCACCATCAACCTGATCGTGCCCGCAGCCGTGTACGAGCGCTATCGCGCTCTGGCGCGCGCCGAGACGCTGCTGCTGGCCCACGGCCGTTTGGAGCGTTCGCGCGCTGTGCGCGGCGTGCGCTCAAAGGAAGAGCAAGGGGAGCAGGCGCTACCTGTCGTCAACGTGCTCGTGCACGAGCTGACGGCGCTCGAACGCTTTCTCACGCCGGCCCAGGAGGAGGCCGCTGGTATGGGCGACACCGCGCGCGTCACGCCGCTACGGCGAGCCACAGGGTACGCAGAGGCTGTGGGGGAGACCGAGGCCGCGGGGGACGCGGAGGCCGTCCAAGAGCACGACGGCGCCGAGATGGCGGCCAACATGCGCGCCGTTGCACCGCCCATTCAGAGCTTTGCCTCGGGTAGGCGCCGGTAGCTGCAGCACCCTGATGGGTCTCGGCGCCGAGAACCGTCCCAAGCTGCGTGCATCCTGGACAATGTGCAAGATGGGGACAAGATCAACGACGAGACCGTCGACCCCGATGGTAGACGGATTGTGCTGCTGCAGCGCATCTGGATCGAGAAGATTCTGCGTATCCATCCAGAGATGCACGCCTTCCAAGCCGATGTCCTGCGCGCCGTTGCGGTTCCCGATCATCTCGAACGGGACTCTCGACCAGGTCGTACGCGCAGCTTCTCGAAGTGCGCGGGTCCCACCGATTGGCTGCTGGTGGTCGTAAGCTATGAACAACAGCCCGCGCGAATCATCACCGCATATGGCTATCGAAAGGATCCACAGTTATGGAAGCCGTAAGTCTGAAGATAGGCCCAGCGGTCTTTCGCTACGCCGACTATGACTCTGAGAACGACCTCCTCTTCCTGAGCGTGGACGAGCCGGAGCCCGCCGAGGCCGAGGCCACGCCGGAGGGTCACGCGATTCACTACGCCCCAGGCTCCGACCGAATAGTTGGCCTGACGATCCACAATCCCCGATATCTGCTCGAGCAGGACGGTCGCCTGACGGTCACGTTTCCCGAGATGGTTGAAACTCGCAGCGCTGAGGAGATGGCTGGCATTCTGGCCGCCGCGTGAGTTTCGTCCCGCTGGTGGTTGGATTCGCCTCCGACCGGTAGTCTGCGCGCTATGAACTTCCGCAAGCTCGGCTCCAGTGGCATCGAGGTCTCGGAGATCAGCCTTGGCTCGTGGCTGACCTACTCCGGCGGGGTGGAGCGCGAACAGGCCGAAGCGTGCGTGCGCACCGCTTTCGAGGAGGGCATCAACTTCATAGATACCGCCAACATCTATGGCCGTGGCGCCTCGGAGAGCCTGTTGGGCGAGGTGCTCTCAGGCTATGACCGCTCCTCCTACGTGCTCGCCACGAAGGTGTATTTCCCGATGTCCGATACCGACCAGGGTCTCTCGGCGGCGCAGATCCACAAGCAGATCGATGCCTCCCTGGAGCGCTTGCGCACCGACTACGTGGATCTCTACCAGTGTCATCGCTACGACGAGAACACCCCGCTCCAGGAGACGATGGGAGCGCTCACCGAAGTGGTGGCGGCCGGCAAGGCACGCCACATCGGCTTCAGCGAGTGGCCGGTCGATCGCATCGAACAGTCGCTTGCGCTGCCCGAGATGGCCCGCTGGGTATCGAGCCAGCCGCAGTACTCGATGTTGTGGCGCGCGCCCGAGGCTGAGGTGATCCCGCTGTGCGAACGCGCGCACATCTCCCAGATCGTGTGGTCGCCGCTCGGACAGGGAGTGCTCACGGGTAAGTACCGTCCGGGCGAGCCACCGCCGTCGGACTCGCGTGCGGCAAGCGATGAGATGAGCGGCTTCATCGACCGGCTCATCGAGGAGCCTGTGCTTGAGGCTGTGCAACGCCTGCGTCCGATCGCCGAGGGCGCCGGTCTCACGATGGCGCAGCTGGCGCTCGCATGGGTGCTGCGCCAGGCCAACGTTGCCTCGGCGATCGTCGGAGCCAGCAGGCCCGAGCAGGTGCGCGCCAACGCGTCGGCGGCGGGTGTGACGCTCGACGCCCCAACGCTCGCCGCTGTGGACGAGGCGTTGGGGGACATCGTCGTGCGCTGACGCGCCGGCGCGCGGACGCGACGACGCCTCGATCGCCGGCGGGCCGGCGGACTTCCTAAGCCTGCTTGACGGCCGACACGTCGACGAGGATCTTGACCTTGTCGGCGACCACCAGATTGCCAGAGCCAAGCGCGGCGTTGAACTTCATGCCGTAGTCGCTGCGGTTGATCTGGGTGCTGGCCGACACGCCCACGCGGTCGTTGCCCTGGTGATCGGTCTCCGCGCCCTCGAACACCGCCTTCAACGTGACGGAGCGAGTGACCCCGTGAATCGTCAGATCCGCGTCGATCTCGAACTCATCGTCATCGAGCGGGCGGATCGCGCTCGACTGAAAGGCGATCTGAGGGAAGCGCTCGACCTCGAAGAAGTCGGCTGAGCGCAGGTGGTCGTCGCGTTGCGGCTCGCGTGTGTCCACGCTCGCGACCTCGACCGTCCCGTACGCACGGGCGCCGTTCTCGTCAACGTCCAATGTGCCCTCGAACGCTTTGAACTGTCCCTTGACGGTGGCGATGCCAAGGTGCTTCACATGGAACTCGACGCTCGAATGGACCGGGTCCACCTTCCAGGTGCCGGTGGGGAGCGGGGTGGTGGCAGAAGCGGGGGTGGCTGAGGTGGTTGACATTGGGTCTCCTTTATCTGGGATGGGGCCGGGGCTCCTAGAGTGGGCGGGTACACAGCACTTATAACAGATGTTTGCGCACGCAACTATATGGGGTTGAGTCCCTCACACACGGGACATAGGACAATGGAGCTGTGATCCAGGCAAAGCTGGTCCTGTTTGACATCGACGGCACTCTGATCGACACCGGCGGGGCTGGTGCCCGCAGCTGGGCGTGGGCGTTTGAGCAGGTGTTTGACAGGCAGATCGACATCGCCGAACACTCCACCGCGGGCATGACGGACCCGGCGATCGGACGCGCCACGTTCAGGCAGGTCATGAAGTGCGATCCCACGGGCGAGGAGCTGACACGCCTGATGGCCAGCTACCAGTCGGTGCTGCCCGACTTCGTTGCCTCCTCGGAGGACTATCGCGTGCTCGACGGGGTCACCGAGCTGCTGGAGCGGCTCTCCAGCGCGGGCGTGCGGCTTGGACTCACGACGGGAGGCCTTGAAGCGGTGGCCCACGCCAAGCTCGGGCGGGCGCGGCTCAACCACTTCTTCCTCGTCGGCGGCTACGGCTCCGATTCGGAGGACCGCGTCGAGCTGACGCGGGCGGCGGTGCAACGCGGCGAGCGTCTGCTGGGCGGGACGCTCGACCTGCGCGAGGTGTTCGTCGTGGGCGACACACCGCTCGACATCGCCGCCGCGGAGGGCGTTGGCGCGGTGTCGGTTGGAGTGGCCAGCGGACGCTACAACGTCGAGGAGCTCCAAGCGGCCAATCCAGACCATGTGGTCGCTTCGCTCGCCGACCTGTTCCCCGCGTGAGGCGCCGGTCCGGGGTTTAGCGTTCGTCGGCCGTGGCGCCGCCGACCGACACGCAGACGACCGAGGCCGCGCTGTCGGTCGCGCAGGTGGCAGGACGCATCGGCGGCGCTCTGCGGGCGCTTGGCGACGGATGGATCGAGGGGGAGGTGACGGCGATCAGCGTGCACCGTGCCTCAGGGCACGTGTATCTCACACTGGCCGACGAGTCGGCCAGCCTCGACGCGTGCATCTGGAAGGGGCGCGTGTCGCGCTGTCAGCCGCTGCCCGCGCAGGGGGATCTCGTCCAGGCCCACTATGAACGCGTGGGCTTCTACGCTCCGCGTGGCTCCACCAAGCTGGTGCTCGACCGCGTCCGCCCGACCGGCGACGGCGAGTTGCTGCGCCGCCGCGCGGAGACGCTGCGCCGATTGCGGGCTGACGGTCTGTGCGATCCCGATCGCCGCAAGCCGCTACCTGCTTTTCCGCGACGTGTCGGGGTGGTCGCTGCGCGCAACGACGCCAACATCGACGTTATCCAAGCACTGCGCCGGCGCTTTCCGCCGCAAGACATAGTGTTCTGTCCAGCCTCGGTACAGGGCATGCACGCGGTCGGCTCTGTGATCGACGCGCTTGGACGCCTGCAGGGCACGCGCGGCGTGGACGTGATCGTGGTCGCCCGCGGCGGAGGCTCACCGGCCGACCTGCTGGCGTTCGACGACGAGCGCCTGTGCCGGGCCATCTTCGCGTGCTCGGTGCCGGTGATCACGAGCATCGGCCACACCAAGGACCGACCCAACTGCGATCACGTCGCGGCAGCGTTCGCCCCCGTGCCGGCGAAGGCGGCGGAGCTGGCGATTCGTCACTCCGCGGCAGAGCTGCTGGAGGAGCTCGACCGCCACCGTGTGGCGCTGGCGCGCGTGTTCGACCGTCCGCGACTGATGGTGGAGCGTATGGGGGAGCTGCTGGCGGCCTCCCGCTCGCGTGTCACACGCAAGCGGCTCGACCTGATCGCCGCCCTGGACCGCCGCTCCGCGGAAGCCATCCGCGAGCTGCGTCGGCGCGTCGGCACCCAGCGCCACGCGGTCGATGGCGAAGCAAGCCGTCTGGGTCCCGCCGCCGAGCGTCTGCTGGCACGCCACAGCGAGCGAGTGGCTGCGCTTGGCTCGGTCATCGACGCCAAGGATTTTCGCCGCCGCGGATGGGTGATGGTCGCCGGCGGCGACGGGCGCGCGGTCAAGCGCGTCGTCGATCTGCAACCGGCCGACGTCGTCGAGTTGCGGTTTGCGGACGGCGAGGCCACCGCCACGATCAATCGTGTCAACCGAGAGGAGCAACCATGAGCGACGCATTGCAGCCGCAGGCGATCGTGTTCGAGCCGAGCGGCGATCTGGAGCTGCGCGCCGCGCACGGAGCGCCCGAGCAGATCACATTCGAGCAGGGCTATGAGGAGCTGAAGCAGATAGTCGCGCGGCTCGACGATCCCGAGCTGCCGATCCACGAGATGTTCGAGGACTTCCGTCGTGGCAAGGGCCTTGAGAAGACGCTGCGCGCCTACCTGCAGCAGCGCGAGGGGGAGCTGGCGGAGCTCGAAGAGGGCAATAACCTCGCCGAGTTCGAGATCGTCGCGCCCTCCGGCGCGGCCGCTTAGCGGGGCTGCACAACCAGCGCCTGTGTTGCCCTGCCGACCGGTCCGCGCTCGTCGTGCAGCACACTCTCGGCCCATCCGATCCCGCCCGGGTGAAGCAGCGTGCGGGCCTGCAGCGCGATCCACTCCCCCTCGGGCCGACGGTCAAGCGAGATCGTGAGGTCGGCGTTGATGAACAGATACTCGTCGAACGGCAGCGCCGCGGCGACCCCGTTGCCGAAGTCGCCGCTCGCCGCCACCCGTGCCATCGGAGTGAGCGGCTCGCCGGGCAACAGTGGGTGGCGCAAGCGCATCCACACAGTCGCCGCGCCGCTCGGCACGTGTTCGGCCGACGCGGCCTGCTCGGGTAGCTTGCCCTGTAGTGGATTGCCGTCGAGAAAGCGCATCTCCATAGCGCTGCTCGCGAAACTGTTGTAGTCAGGGTCGTCGGTGTCGAGCGCGAAACGCACGTTATCGCCGTCGCTGGGAGCGGCGAGCGCTGGGGGCAGGGAGCTCCGCGCCAGTTCGACCGCCGAATCGGGCAGCTCAGCGGGCGCCGCCAGGATGCGCAACGCACTCGCACGACACACCGCGACGCCCTCGGCGCTCAGCTCGGCCTCAAGCTCCTGCACACGACGTCCCGGCCGCGAGATGCGCGTTGTGAGCTTCAGCGGCGCCATCGGCACGGGGCGCAGGAACTCAAACGACAAGCGCGCAAACGGCAGCTCCGCACCCGGCTCCATCCGCTCGAACGCGGCGGCGATCAGCGCCGCGGGCGCCCCGCCGTGCAG
>JBAWFB010000182.1:0-47169 GCA_049591495.1 Solirubrobacteraceae bacterium | reverse complement strand
GCTTGGGCTCTCGGCCTGGCTCATGGTCTGCTCATGGTTCGTTGGGGGGTGTCAGTTCACTCGAGGATGTCGTGGGGGAGGCGACTTCAGGTTCCTGCGACGGGCGGGATGATATCCCCAGGATCGTGTCCAGCCGCGCCTGGGTCGTGGCGGAGATCGCGCTTTCGTCGCCGATCAGCCAGCCGTGATTGTAAACGCCGTGCACTGGCCCAGACGGTGGTGAGCCCGGCTGCAGGTCACTCAGATAGCCGCCGAGCGCGGAGCCCAGCCGACTAGAGCTTTCCAGCAACAGTAGGGGCCCATAGTCGCCGCTCGCCGACAGCGGCGCCGCGGCCGGTCCGTCCAGTGGCCTCGCCGCGTTGGCGAACACCAGCCCATGTCCCGGTTCCAGCACGCCCCACCCAAACGACCCGTCGGTGAAGCGCGCCACCGCGATCGCGTTGCTCGCCGGGGTGGAGCCCGCGATGCGGGTCACCGCGCCAAACCGTTCGAGCTCGCTGCGCACGCGTTCGCCGACCACGCTGCTCGACCCCACCACATACATGGAGATGCCTCGCCCCAGCCGTGCCAGCTCAATGCGGGTGGCCCGCGGGATTCCCGACCGGTCGACATACAGGATCGGCGCGCCCGTCTCGGCGGAGAGCCCGGCGGCCGGCATCGTCATTGCGGGCGGGCCATCGTCTGCCGTCACGATCACCCGACGTGGGCGATGTCCACGCAGCACGCTCACCAACCGCTCGATCGACACCGCCATCGCGGCTGAGCCCACCGCGGGTCGGTTGGCAGCGACGGCCAGTGCGTGGTAGCCCGACGGTTTTGCCGTCTGGCCGACCTCGATCGCCTGCACTCCATCCGGCAAGCCACGCAGGGCCGATCCTCCCGACGAGCCGGTTCCCGTCGGTTCCATCGCGCGCAGCGCGCGACTGCTCGCTTCGGGCAGTGTCGAGCCTTCGCTGTAAAGGAGAGGCGCGTGCAGCGGAGCGCCCGCCAGCACCGACGCGGCGAGAGCTGCCGGCCAGTCGTCGCTGCTCACCAGCACCACCGCCCGCGGGCGGGTCGCGGGAGTCAGGCCCGGATACTCGGCAACGGCGATCGCCGCCGCGTCAATCGTGGGGTTGGACCCTCCGAGGCGAGTGGTGTTCACGGTCGACGCACTCGCCGCTCCATGCGCGCTGAGCGTTCCCGTCGACCCCGAGCCCGGCTCGACCGCCGCGTGCGGCAGCGACTTGCCGCAGCCGGCGAGGGTCGCGCACAGGGCGGTCGCAACGACGGCGACGCGCAGGGATGGGCCACGCATCCCTTTCACGCTACCCGCAGTCCCCGACGACTGCTGCGGTGCGCGACGGCTCAAGGATGACCAAAGGATCGGATCGGGAGGTCACGATAACTGTCCCAACACACCCTCCCAGCTGCAATTTAGCGCCCAAAAATGCCGTATTTGCGGGGAAAACCTGAGAAAAGCTGCTCTACGCGTGCAACCGTCATTGCACTTTGATAGCTTGTCGCCCCGAACGCCGAATCCTTGGCCAGAAGCCAATGGAACGGGGGACCCAAGTTGTTTGGGGCGAATCCCGCGGTCAATCCGTGAGAAGCGCAGGCTCTTTCAGCGCTAGCCCGTCAGCTAACCCCGCAGGCCGACGAAAGAGGTTGTTTTGCGATTGCGAGCTGTGGCCTCAACGCTACTTGCGATGCTGATGCTGGCCGGCACATCGGTGTCGGCGCTTGCCACCACCGGTGGCGTCTCGGCCGGCGGCTCCTCCGCCGTGGTCACCACAAGTCCCGCGTCAGTCGGTGGCGCCGCCCCCACCACCGCAACGCCCGCGGTTAAACAACCCCACGCGCCGATCGTCTCGAAATCCTCAAACATCACCTATACGGGGCCGGTCTATGAGAAGACCGCCACCGGCCAGGTGATTCCCTACACGGCCCCCCAAACGCCCGGCGAAGTCACCTCCGCTACCGGCGGCAGCACGGTTGGGGTAGTGGCCGACACCAAGCCAGAGCTGCTCGTCCCCGGCAGCACCGCTCGCTTCGTGGGCGGCCTCGCAGCGGCTCCGATGAACGCTCCGCTCCCCGTCCAGGAGATCATCTGGGCCGGCAACCAGATCGTCGGGTTGCCCTACATCTACGGTGGCGGCCACGCGTCGTTCATCTCACCTGGCTATGACTGCTCGGGCACTGTCTCCTACGCGCTGCACGGCGCGGAACTGATCTCCACGCCGATGGATTCCACCGAATTCGAGAGCTGGGACTCCAAGGGTGTTGGCACCTGGGTCACGATCTTCGCCAACGGCGGCCACGCCTACATGACGGTTGCCGGACTGCGCCTCGACACCAGCCCCGCCAACGACCCCTCCAACCTGCCGGGTCCCCGCTGGCGTCCGCTGCGGCCCGAAAACGCGGGCTTCACAGTGCGCCACCCCACGGGCCTCTAGGGCTCGTGGGTGGGCTACGCTGTAGTCCCACGTCCCCGCCCCACAGGAGGATCTAGATGGCCGGTTTGACCGGGCGCATGTCAACCGTCGTGAAGGCCAAGGTCTCCAAGCTCTTGGATCGCGCCGAAGACCCCGCCGAGACGCTCGACTACAGCTACCAGAAGCAGGTCGAACAACTGCAGAACGTCAAGACGGGCATCGCCGACGTGGTGACCGCCAAGAAGCGTCTGCAGCTGCAGGAGACAACGCTTCAGCAGCAGCTCGTCAAGCTCGACACGCAGGCCCGCCAGGCGCTGTCCTCCGGCCAGGAAGACCTCGCGCGCACGGCGCTTGAACGCAAGAACATTGCCCAAACCGAGCTGCAGTCACTCGACACACAGGTCTCAGAACTTGAAGGCCAGCAGCAGAAGCTCACCGATTCCGAGCAGAAGCTGCGTGCCAAGATCGAATCCTTCCGCACCAAGAAGGAGGTCATCAAGGCCCAGTACTCCGCCGCCGAAGCCCAGGTGAAGATCTCAGAGGCGGCCACCGGTGTGGGCGAGCAGATGGCCGACGTTGGTCTCGCCATGCAGCGCGCGGTCGACAAGACCGAAAACATGAAGGCGCGCGCCGACGCCGTGCAGGAGCTCGAAGCAGCGGGCACCTTCGAAGACATCACCGCGCTCGGCCCCGGCGAAGACGACATCGACCGTCAGCTCAAAGCGCTCTCCAGCAAATCCGCCGTCGACGACGACCTCGCGAAGCTGAAGGGGGAAATCGGCGCTCCAGGCACGGGCGCCGGTCAGCTCGGAGCGGGCGACGAGGCAGCTCCTGCGGCTGGCGAGCCAACCAAGGAGCAGTCGGCATGATCGTGCGCATCTCAGGCGAGGATCAGTATCGCTTGGAGGACAGCCTCCACGACCGTCTCAACCAGCTCGACTCAACCGTGCTCGCCGCGATCGACGCCGGCGATGAAGCAGCCTTCAACGCCGCGTTCATCGAGCTGCTCGACTTCGTGCGCACGCAGGGATCGGTCGTGGACGACGATGACATCGAGACCTCAGACCTGATCCTGCCGCCCGACGACATCACGCTCGCCGAAGCCGAGAAGGAATTCACGGGCGAGGGACTGATCCCCGACTGAGCGGCCCGGCGGATCGGACACTCGCCCGTCCTCCAGCACGATGATCTGATCGGCGAGCGCCAGCACGTCGTCCTTGTCGTGGCTAACAAGCACGGTGGTGCTCCTCGTCTCCTTCAGGATCTCAGCAACGTCGCGACGCAGCTCCACCTTCAACTGTGCGTCCAGAGAGCTGAACGGCTCGTCGAGCAGCACGATGCTGGGGCGGATCGCCAGTGCACGCGCAAGCGCCACACGCTGTTGCTGGCCGCCGGAGAGCTGGTGGGGATAGCGCCGTCCGAGATCGGCCAGCCCGACGAGCTCCAGCAGCCTCTCTGCGGCCGCGGCACGCTCCCTCCGCGGCAGCCCGAAGCCGATGTTGGAGGTGACCGTCAGATGGGGGAACAGCGCCCCGTCCTGCGGCACGTAGCCCACCCCCCGATATTGAGCTCTCACCGCCCGCCGCCCGTCGTCGAGCACGCGGCCGCCGATGGCGATCGCGCCGGCGTCGATCTGCTCGAATCCCGCGATCAGCCGCAGCAACGTGGTCTTACCGCTCCCCGACGCTCCCACCACGGCGGTGACCGACGAGGCGGGAGCCGTCAGGTCGATGCCCCTCAGCACCGGTGTGGTGCCGAAGCTCTTGTCCACCGCGCGCAGCTCGATCGTGCTCATGAGGGCGCCAGCTGGGGGGCGTGCCCTCGATCGAACCACAGCGCCAGCACAGCGGCGGGAATCGCGGCGAGCGCGACGATCACCAGCGCGTATGGGGCGGCGGCGCCGTAGGCAACTTCGCTCTGGTAGGCCCAAAACTGGGTGGCGAGCGTTTGCACTCCGATCGGGGCGAGTATCAGGGTTGCCGTGAGCTCGGTTACGGCCATCAAGAACACCAGGCAGAACCCAGCCAGCAGTCCGGGGGCAAGCAGGGGGAGCGTCACGCGGAAAAACACCGCGATCGGGCCTCTCCCCAACGACCGGCCCACATCTGCGAAGCGTGCCGGCGCCTGCGCGACCGAGGTCTTCACGCACACCAACGCCAGCGGGAAGTGCATGATCGCGTAGGCGGCAACCAGCAGCAGGCTGGTTTGATAGAGACTGAACGCGTAGCGCGTGGCGAAGAACACCAGGCTGAGCGCAATCACGACGCCTGGGAGCGCCAGGGTCACGAACGTGGCGCGCTGGAGTATCCGTCGCGGGGCGCTGGAACGCCGGAAGGTCATCATCGCCACCGGCAGCGCCAACGTCACCGCTGCGGTCGCTCCCATCGCGCTATAGCTGAGCGTGTTCCATGTGGCCTGCCCCAGGGTGGCCGCAGCCGGCAGTGTCGTGTGCTGGCTCTGGGCCATCCAGTAGGCGAGTGTCACAAGCGGGAAGCCGATCGCCACGGCGATCAGCGCTCCCAGTGCCAGCAGGGTTGGCGTCGACGTCCACCTCCAGCGTCCCGGCGTGGGCAAACGTTGGGGCGTTGTCCGCGGCGTGGCTCTACTGGGGACGATCCCATCCACCGCGAGCACCAGCAGCGCAAGGCACACCAGCGGAACCGACAGCGCGGCGGCGGCACGGGAGTCGAACTGGAACTCGGTGAAGATCTCGGTCGTGAAGGTTTGGTAGCGCACGATCTCAAATGTGCCGAACTCAGAGATTGTGGTCAGCGCCACCAGCACGCACCCCCCAAGCACGGCCGTGCGAATCAAAGGGATGGTGACGCGCACGAAGGTGCGCACGCGTGTCACGCCGAGGCTGTGCGCGACGTCCTGCATCGCCGGGTCGGAGCGACGCAGGGCGGCGGCGACAGGCAGGTACACGAGCGGGTAGGTCCCGAGCGTCATCACCAGTGTGGCTGCCACCAGCGGGTTCATTGTGGGGAGAAAGGTGTGCCACGCGTACCCGACAACGTCGTCGGGAATCGCAACGGGCAGCACCAGCAACACGGTCCACACACGACGTCCCGGCAGTCTCGTGCGCTCAGTGCACCACGCCGTGGCCACCCCGATGCCCGCTGTGAAGAGGACCACCAGCAACGAGAGCACCACGGTGTGGCGCAACAGCAGCAACGCCCGCCCCCCGAGCAACACGTGGTGGATTTCACGCCAACCGGCGCTGCGGGCGTCGAGCGCGAGCAGTCCGAGCGGGAGCAACAGCACCAGCGCGATGCACACGCCGAGCGCGACGACAACGCGCCCGCGCCCGACGCGACGGCGCGAGCGACGACGACGACGACGACCCAACGCCTTCGCGTCGACAATCCCCGGCACGAGCACATCGGACACGTGTCAACCTCGGCCTACAAGAGCCCTGCTTCTTCGAGCAGTTCCTTGGCGTTCAACCCAGTGCCAAGCTCAGCCGGTGTGAAGCTCGTCGGCTGCAGCCGGCTGAGCGGGGTGAGCTCGGAATTGGCGGCCACTCCGGGGCGAATCGGATACTCGAAACTGTCGCTGTGGGCAAGCACTTCCTGGCCCGTCCTGCTGGTCAGGAATTTCACGAGCTCCTGGTCGGCGGCCATGTGCTTGGAGGTCTTCAGGATCGCGGCTCCTGAGATGTCCTCGACGTAGCCCGGATTGTGCGGGGCGAAGTAGGCGATGTTGGATTTAATCGCTTTGGAGCCCACGTCGGTCAGCAGCCGGTAGTAGTAGTAGTGGTTGATCAGCGCCAGATCGGTGGTTCCGCGGCTGACGTCGCTGGTGAGAGTCTCGTTGTCGGGGACATTGTCGTTGCCTTCGGAGTTGATCTCCAACCCGATCAGCCAACGCAAGGCGGCCTTGCGACCGTAGGTCCGTACGATCGAGCTGATCACCGGCCACATATCGGTCTCTCCCGGGGCGATCTCGATCTTTCCTCTCCACTGGGGATCGGCCAGTTCCATTATCGACTTCGGCAGCTGCGAGGGCTTCAGCTTGCTGGTGTTGTAGATCAACACGCTGATGCGCGCCGACACTCCAACCCAGTCACCGTTGGCGGCGTTATCGTGCTTGGGTATGCCGGCGAGTGTGGAGGGATCGATCTTGGCCAGCATGTGCTGGTCATTTAGCTGTTCGAGCCAGTTGGAGTTCTCGGTGTAGAACACGTCAGCCGGGGAAAGCTCACCCTCCTCCTCGAGTTGGGCGGTGAGCACGTCCTCGTCGTTCTGCTCCACCCGCACATGGATGCCGGTCTGCTTGGTGAACGCCGCGATCATCGCGTCGGTGGTCTGCTGGTGCTGGGCGCTGTAGAGCGTGATTGTCGTACCCGACCCCGACCCACCGGCGCACCCGGACAGGGCGAACGCGACGATCAGCGCCGGCAGCGCGCCGAGCGCGATTTGGCAGCTTCGCGGCACCCGTAGGTAGTGCACCATTCCATCCCTCTAAAGAGCCTGACCGTTCGGTTCCTTCGATGTTCCGAAGGATGGGAACTTAGCACGGCTAGGGTGCGCGGACGCCCGGTCCTAGATCGGGATTCCCCACAAGGGGAACCAGCGCTCCAGCTCCGGCTCGATCGGCAGTTCATTGGCCATCTGCGCCTTCAGCTGCAGCTCACGCTCGGTGGAGCGCTCGCTGGGTTGCGTCGAGGAGCTCGAGGTGCCGCCGCCAGCAGCGGGCACAAACGGGTACCAGAACCCGCGCTTGTAGTTGTAGATGAAATACACCCGACGCCCCTTGGCGTCCTTGAAGGCAAACACCGCGCACAACAGCCGCTCGCCGTGGCCGGCTGTCTCGATCGATCCCGACACCGCGTTGATGCCCACCGCGAGGTCTTCCACCGACGCACCCAGCAACACCATCCAGCGGTAGCCGAAGCTGTCGTCCTCGGTGTGCACCTTAGTGCCGCTCTCACCGCCGGTGGCCGTCACCACTTCTTCCATTTCCTTGATGATCGTTTCGAACTCGCTGGTTTGCAGCGCTTGAAAGACGATCGCAGCGCTGCCCGCCGGCTCGATCTGGTGCTCTGTCTGCAACGTCACCCACGCGGTGGTGATCGCAAACAGGCGGTCGGGTGCGGGACCCTTGACCTCGTGGCGGCCCGTCAGGATGTCGCGCAGACCCATTTTGCGTTGTCCAGCGGCGCCGAGCGGCTCTGCGCTCAGGCGGCGCTCTGCAGCTGTGACTCCAGCCGGCTCAGCGCATCCAGACGCTTCTCAAGCGAGGGATGGTCGGAGAAGAGGTTCATCAGCGACTGCTTGGTGCGCGCCGGCACGATGAAAAAGGCACTCATGCCTTCGGCCTTGCGCAGATCCTGGCTGGGTATGCGTTCCATCGTGCCGCTGATCTTCACCAGCGCGGAGGCCAGCGCGCTCGGACGCCCCGTCAGCACCGCTGAGCCGCGGTCGGCCGCGAACTCGCGATAGCGCGAAAGCGCGCGCAGCAGCATGAACGAGATGGCGTACACGACAACCGACACGAGCAGCACGACCAACACGCCCTCCTCCTCTTCGTTGTTGCGGCCGTAGCCACCGCCGAACCCACCGCCGAAGAACAGTGCGAACTGGGCGATCATCGAGGCCAGCGTCGCGAAGAAGCTGGCGAGCGTCATCACCATCACGTCGCGGTTGATCACGTGCGTGAGCTCGTGGCCGATCACGCCTTCGAGCTCCGCGCTGTCGAGCATCCGCAGGATGCCGCTCGTGGCGCACACGGTTGCGTTCTTCTGCGAGCGGCCCATCGCGAACGCGTTGGGCATGTTCGTGTCCATCACGCACACGCGCGGCTTGGGCAGATCGGCCTGCACGCACAGCCGCTCGATTATCCCGTGCAGCTCAGGCTGTTCCTGAGGCGTGACCTCTTTCGCGCCCAGCGTGGCGAGCGCGATCTTGTCGGAGGTGAACAGCTGCATGACCAGCAGCACCACGGCGATAACCACGATGAACGCGGCGGCCGCGCCGGCGGCGATCAGCACGCCGATCAGCACCACGTAGACAAGCCCGAGCAGGAACATCGTCAGCAGCATGCGCGCCTGCAGGCCCGTGTCTTTGCCGAAGTTGGATCGTCGCTTTGCCATTGGGATTGATTGTAGAGTCCGCTGGTGCCGATGTCGCCGTCAACGGACGCCCAGTGAAGCCCGAAGTCCACCTGATCGGCATTTCGATCAAGACCTTCGGAGTCACGTTCGCGCTCTGCTTCCTGGCGTGCGGCGCGATCGTCGCCCGCCGGCTGCGCGAGCTGCACAAGCCGGTCGACTGGGCATATGAGATCGTGTTCGCCGCGCTCGTGGGCGGCCTGCTTGGCGCGCGCGGCTACTTCATCCTGCAGAACTACAACGAAGTCAAGGGCAAACTGCTGTCAAGCGTTTTCTCCGGGTCGGGGCTGATCTGGTACGGCGGCGCGATCGGCGGCGCGGTCGCGGTGGTGGCATGGATGCGCTGGCGCGACACATTCGACCTGATCACCGTTGACATGTGCGCAACCGTGCTCGCGCTCGGCTACGGGATCGGACGGATCGGCTGTCAGGTCTCCGGCGACGGCGACTACGGCATCCGCTCCAAACTGCCGTGGGCGATGGGCTACCCGCACGGCACCGTCCCCACACCGCCCGGCGTGACGGTGCAGCCGACACCGATCTACGAGACGGTCACGATGTGTCTGCTGGCCTATCTGCTGTGGAGCCAGCGCGACCGCCTGCGACCCGGCGCCGTGCTGGGGCTCTATCTGGTGTTCAGCGGACTGGAGCGGCTGCTGGTCGAGTTCGTGAGGCGCAACAAAGAGATCCTCTACGGACTCACCGCGCCGCAGCTGGAGAGCATCGTGCTGATGGCGATCGGGATCGTGTGGCTCACAGTGATGGTGCGCGCCGGGGGCATCGTGCGGCCCGGGGGCGGCAGCAGCAGCAGCGGCGGTGGCACTTCCACCAAGGTCGTGCGTCCGCGCGCTCGCACCGCGTAGCTGCTCACACATGGGTCATGTGGCCCGCGCTGGGTTCGTCGCGGGCCGATGGGCGGTAGGGAGGGGCGGAGGTGTCCGCAAACCGCGTGCATAACACTTTACAAAATGAAGTGTTATGCACGCGGAAAGTACATACACAACACCACGATCGCCGATCTCACCGGCCCGCGGTGCCGGCCGGTGGCGGGCATCAACAACTAACCGCCATAATCCGAACATGGCCACCGGCACGACGCTCTCGCACGTGTTTCCCCTCGGCAGCCGTCTCAACGAGCGCGGCCGGATCGAGGTGGGGGGGTGCGACACGATCGAGCTCGCACGCGAGTTCGGCACGCCCGCGTATGTGATCGCCGAGGACGACCTGCGCGCACGCGCACGTGCGTTCACGCAGGCGGGTCGCGACGCCGGCCATGAGCACTTCCACGTCGTGTTTGCCTCCAAGGCGTTTCCCTGCACGGCCGTGCTCGCGCTGTTCGCCGAAGAGGGCCTGTGGTGCGACGTGGCCTCCGGCGGAGAGCTGCACCTCGCTTTGAGCGCTGGCTTCACGCCGGAGCGGATCGTGATGCACGGCAACGCCAAGTCCGAGGCCGAGCTGCGGATGGCGCTGGAGCATCGGGTCGGGCTGATCGTGATCGACAATTTCGACGAGATCGATCGGTTGGAGGGGTTGCTCGCCGAGCCCCAGCGTGTGCTCATCCGCGTCACGCCCGACGTGCGGGGCGAGACCCACGAGAAGATCTCCACCGGCCAGGCCAACTCGAAGTTCGGGTTCTCGATGGTCGACGTGCCCGCCGCGATCGAGCGGATTCGCGGCGTGGAGGGTCTGAACCTCCAGGGGGTGCACGCCCACATCGGCTCCCAGCTGCTGGAGGTGGAGCCGTTCCGTCGCGAGGCCGCCGCGCTCGCCGCGCTCGGCAGCGGGGTGGGCGGGCTCTCCACCTACGACCTCGGGGGCGGGCTCGGCGTTGCCTACACCGCCGATCAGCGCCCACCCGAGATCGAGGAGTGGGTTGGCGCGGTGCTCGGCGCCGCGCGCGACGCCGGTATCGGCGCCGACACGCGGCTGCTGGTCGAGCCAGGACGCGCGCTCACCGCCAACGCCGGTGTGACGCTCTACACCGTGGAGAGCGTCAAGCACAACGTCTCCACCTGGGTTGCTGTGGACGGCGGCATGTCCGACAACCTGCGCCCAATGCTCTACGGGGCAAGCTACGAAGCGCACGTCGCGGACCGCTTCACATCCGACGCCTCGTCCAGCTCGCGCTACGTGCTGGCCGGCAAGCACTGCGAGTCCGGCGACGTGATCGTGCGCGAAACCGCGCTCGAGCACCCCCGCCCGGGCGATGTGATCGTCACGCCCGCCACCGGCGCATATGGGTTCGCGATGGCCAGCAACTACAACGGCGTGCCGCGCCCGCCGGTCGTCTTCTGCAAGGACGGAGACGCGCGTGTGGTGGTGCGGCGTGAGCGCTTCGAGGACTTGACGGCCCGCGATGTCCGCTAGCTTCGAGGTGGGCCTGTTGGGCTTCGGGACGGTCGGCTCCGCGTTCGCAACCCTGCTGGAGGAGCGCGCGGCGCAGATCGCACAGCTCACCGGCCGCACCCCCGTGTTGGGCGACCCGCTCACCACCACCAGGGGCAGCTTCCCAGAGATCCTCGAGCGCTCCGAGCTGATCGTCGAGCTGATCGGCGGGATCGAACCCGCCCGCGAATACGTGCTCGCCGCGCTCAGCGCCGGCAAGCACGTTGTAACGGCCAACAAGCAGCTGCTCTCCTCGCACGGGGAGGAGCTGTTCGACGCCGCCCGCGCCGCCGGCGTGCAGCTGCGCTTCGAGGCGGCCGTCGCGGGCGTTGTGCCAGTCATCCGCGTGCTGAGCGAGTCGCTGGCCGGCGCCCACGTCGAGCGTGTCCACGGGATCGTCAACGGCACCACCAACTTCATTCTCAGCGAAATGGCACGCGGCTCCAGCTATGCGCAGGCGCTGGCAGAGGCTCAGCGCCTGGGCTACGCCGAGGCCGACCCCAGCGAGGACGTCAGCGGGCGCGACGCCGCCGCCAAGATGGCGATCCTCGCGCGGCTCGCGTTCGGCACGCCCGTCCACATCGACCAGGTGCCCTATGAGGGGATCGAGCAGCTGCAAACCGACGACCTTCAATACGCGCGCGAGCTGG
Source organism: Solirubrobacteraceae bacterium (assembly GCA_049591495.1). GTDB lineage: Bacteria > Actinomycetota > Thermoleophilia > Solirubrobacterales > Solirubrobacteraceae > Palsa-744. The sequence continues at coordinate 35,608 of JBAWFB010000182.1, read as the reverse complement.
GACTCGGGTTGAAGCTGATCGGCACCGCCGAGCGACGCGACGGTGGACTGTCTGTGCGCGTGCACCCCGCGTTCCTCTACTCCGGTCACCCACTCGCGTCGGTCAACGGTCCCTTCAACGCCGTCACGGTGGAGTCCGATGCGATCACCGAGATCACCATGTCCGGTCCCGGTGCCGGCGGACGCCAAACCGCCAGCGCCGTGCTCGGCGACCTCGTCAGCGCGATGCTGCCCCTGTCGGCGTCCGCCCCGCCGCTCGATCCGCTGCCGCTGGTGGAGGACGTGAAGAGCGGCTTCTACATCCACATGGAGGTCGCCGACCGGCCGGGAACGCTGGCGGCGATCATCCACGAGCTCGGCGAGCAGGGCGCGTCGATCAAGTCGGTCGTGCAACACGGGCTCGGCGAGCACGCCCGCCTGATGATGGTCATCCACCCGCTCGCCGAGACACGCCTGCGCGAAGCGCTCAGGCGCATCGGCGAGCTCGACTTCCTACGCTCAACACCCAGGGCCATACGAGTCATAGAAGAGGAGTTCATGTGAACCCAGCAACTTCCTATGCGCAAACGCCAATGAGCAAGAGCCATGTGCCGCTGATCGAACGCTACCGCGATCGCCTGCCATTCGAGCAGGGCGATCCGATCGTGAGCCTGCAAGAGGGCTCCACGCCGCTGCTGCGCGCGCCGGTGCTCTCTGAGATAGTCGGCGCCTCGGTGCGGCTCAAGCTGGAGGGCGCCAACCCCACCGGCTCGTTCAAGGACCGCGGCATGACCTGCGCCGTGTCCGCCGCCGTGCGCGACGGCGCCAAGGCAGTTATCTGCGCGTCCACCGGCAACACCGCAGGCAGCGCCGCCGCCTACGCCTCACGTGCGGGCATCACCTGCGCGGTGATCGTCCCTGACGGCAAGATCGCCGAAGGCAAGATGGCTCAAACGCTGATCCACGGCGCGCGCGTGATCTCGCTCGCGGGCAACTTCGACCAGGCGCTGGCGCTGGTCCGCGAGCTGACCGAGACCCACCCGATCGTGCTGGTCAACTCGGTCAACGAATTCCGCATCGAAGGCCAGAAGACGGCCGCCTTCGAGCTGCACGAGGACCTCGACGGGGAGCTTGAAGCGTTGTGCATTCCCGTTGGCAACGCCGGCAACATCACCTCCTACTGGCGCGGTTTCCGCGAGCTGGGCGCAGCGCCCAAACTATTCGGGTTCCAGGCAGAGGGCGCCGCGCCGCTGGTGCTCGGACACCCCGTCGAACAGCCCGAAACCGTCGCCAGCGCGATCCGCATCGGCCACCCCGTGCGCGGTGAGGACGCGATCGCCGCGACCACCGAGTCCGGTGGTGCGATCCGCGCGGTCAGCGACGCCGAGATACTGGCGGCCTACCGGCTGCTCGCATCAAAGGAAGGCATGTTCTGCGAGCCCGCCTCCGCGGCGTCGGTCGCGGGCCTGCTCAAGTACGGCGCCGATGGCGCGCAGCAGATCGTGTGCGTGCTCACAGGTCGCGGGATCAAGGACCCGCAGACCGCGATTGAGCACAACGGCGGCGCCGTGATCCCCTGCGTGGCCAACATCGCCGCGATCGAAGAGGCGGTTCTGGGTGGTCCCTGACCCGGCGACGGGGAACCGTCGAGGCGGTCGCGGCCACGCCGAGGAGGGTCGCTTCGAGGGGGGCCCGCGGTGATTCGCAGACGAGTGGTGCGCGTGCCCGCGTCCTCGGCCAACCTCGGACCCGGCTTCGACTGCTTCGCGGCCGCCCTCGGCCTGCACCTCGAGCTCGAGGCGATCGAGACCGGAAGCTTCGCGGTGGAGACCGACCTCGATGTTCCCCTCGGCCGCGACAACCTGTGCGTGCGGGCATTCGAGAGCCTGCACCCGGCGGACGATTTCACGTTCAGGATCCGCTCCCACATTCCGCTCACCGGCGGCCTCGGGTCGAGCGCATCGGCAATCGTCGCCGGGCTGCTCGCCGCCGACCACCTGTTCGAGCTCGACGTCGACCTGCTGGCACACGCCACCGCGATCGAGGGTCACCCCGACAATGTTGCGGCGGCGCTCCACGGCGGCTTCGTCGTGTGCGCCGACGGGGAGGCCGTGCGCTTCGACCCACCCACCGGTCTGGAGGCGCTCGCGGTGGTGCCCAGCCAGGCGGTGCGCACCAGCGAGGCCCGCTCCGCCCTGCCGGCACAGGTGCCGATCGAGCAGGCCGTGTTCAACGTTGCACACGGTGCGCTGCTCACGCTCGGGCTCGCCCGCGGGGACTGGGATCTCGTGGCACGCGGGCTGCACGACCGACTGCACGAGCAGCGGCGCTCACACCTGTTTCCGCGCTCCTATGAGCTGGCGCAGCGCGCGCGGCAGCTGGGAGCGCTCGGAGCAACAATCTCCGGCGCCGGGCCCACCGTGCTGGTGTGGTGCTTCTACGAGCAAACCGGCGCCGTCGTCGAGGCATTGCGGCCCGAGATCGAGGGTTGGGCGACGCTCTTGCGCGCCCCGTTCGAGGCGCAGGGCGCCTACGTGGGCGAGCTGTAGCTTATAGCCATGCCCAAGCCGTCCCGCACAACCTCCGCCGACAGCGTGTCCGAGGAGCTCACGCCCAACAGCACAGCACTCCACGCCCAATCCGAGGACGGCTACTTCCCGCGCGGACGCTCCGTCCTGCGGATGGTCCACGAGCAGAGAGCCGTCGGGCTGATGTACGGCCAGCGTGCCCTCTGCGTCGGTGCGGTCAAGCCACTCAACTACGTCGGCACCAGCGAGCACACCCACAACAAGCTCACCCCGTTCAAGCGCATCACCCACACCGGCGGCATGTTCGAGGCCGTCTTCTTCGGCAGCCGCGCCGAGGCCGATCGCGTACTGAAGGCCGTCGAGGGCATGCACCAACGCGTGGTCGGCGAGCTTCCCGAGGACGCGGGCGCCCATTACCCCGCTGGGACGCCCTACTCCGCGTTCGACCCCGAGCTGATGCTGTGGACGGTCGCGGTGGTCGCCGATTCAGCCGAATGGTTCTACGACCGGCTCGTCCGGCCCCTCACAGACGAGCAGCGCGAAGCGTTGTGGCAGGACTACCTGCGCTTCGCCGAGCTCTTCCAGATGCCCCGCTCCTCCGCCCCGCCCACCCATCGCGAGTTTCGCGAGTGGTACGAGCGCCAGCTCGCCGGCGGGGACCTGTATCTCACCGAGGAGGCCCGATTCATGGGCTACGCCTCCGCGTTTGAGATCCCGATGCCCTCCACTCGTCGCCTCGCCAAGCGTGCGCACGACCTCGTGATGCTCGGCTCGCTGCCGGTCCGCGTGCGCGAGCTCTACGGCCTGTCCTACACGCCCGCGCAGGCGGCGGCCTGCACGGCGGTGCTCGCCGGAGGGCGCGCCGCACGATTGCTCGCGCCCCGTTCGCTCACACACGGCTCGTGCATCCCCCAGTTCGAAATGGTCGCCGCCACCGAGCGTCGCCGGATCGAACGCGGACAGCCCACGCCGCAGCTGGCCAACTGAGCGCCGCACCGGAGCCCTCAGCGTGGGGTGCCGGGAGGGACACACGAGAGGTCGGTCCAAGCGTGGACCCTCAGCGCTGGGCGCGGACCCTCAGCTCAGCCCAGCGAGTCGCGCGCGGGCGTTCTCCATCCCCGGCAGGCGCCCCAGCAGCTCGTCCGCCAGCGCCACGTAGTCCGCGCCGAGGTCGGGACGGTGGTCGAGGATCGACACCGCCCGCTCAGCCGACTCCGCGTAGGCGATCGAGCCACGCACCACCGTGTCGAACACCTTCTCGCCAAAGCGTTCCTGCAGGGACGTCTTCGCCTCGCGCGAGTGCACCGTGCGCATGTCGGCAAGGTTCAACAGCACTCCCAGCAGCTCCAGCTCGTCGTTGAGGCTGTCGCGCGCGATCTCGATCACCTCCATCGCCTGCTCCACGCCCTGCAGCGCGAAATACTGGGCCTCTGCGGTCACCAGCGCATAGTCGGCGGCCACAAGCGCGTTCACGCTCAACAGCCCGAGCGACGGCGGACAGTCGACCAGCACGATCTCCCAATCGCCCTGCACATCTGCCAAGGCCCGGCGCAACGTCATCTCGCGACCGATCTTCCCGCCGAGCATCAGCTCGGTCTCGGCGAGATTCAAGCTCGCCGGAATCACCCCGTCGTGGACGGCCTGCGTCGCCGTCGCGCTACCCGCCAGCACGTCGGCGATCGTCGGCTCGCTCTCGGGCGGCAGGTCGAAATAGTCCGACAGGTTCCCCTGCGGGTCGAGATCCACGGCCAGCGTCCTCACGCCCACCCTGCGCAACACATCCGTGAGAGTGCGCACCGTGGTGGTCTTCCCGGTGCCGCCCTTCTGCGAGAGCACAGCAATCGTCTGGGCCATGGTGGCCGATAGTACGTGGAACGCGCCCGCGTTGCTCTCGCCGGAGAGCCCTCCAGAGGAACCCCTCCAGAGTGGACACCACCCTGAGAGGGTGAGAGGGGCTCTGCGGGCGCTCAGCTGAGAGTCGGAACCTGCGCCGGCGTTCAGCTGAGGGTCGGAACCTGCGCCGGCGTTCAGCCGAGAGTTGGAACCTGCGCCGGCGGCGCCGACCGCTCGGCCAACGGCTCGACCGGCACACTCACGAACGTCAGGCAGTAGCGGCCCACCAGGATTTCATCGCCGTCGTTGAGCGTCCGCCACTCGACGCGCTCGCCGTTCACGAACACGCCGTTGAGACTGCGATCGTCAAGCACCCGCACGCCGTCCGGCTGGCGCACCACGAGCGCGTGACGTCGCGACACGGTTGGGTCGTCAAACCGCACGTCCGCAGCCAGGCTGCGCCCGATCCGCGTCCACTCGCGCGTTAGCGCCACCGCCTTCGTCTCATCCCCGTCCTCGTACAGCACGTACTCGCCCGGCGACCGCAACTCTTCGCGGGCCCTCAACATCCACTCGCGGGTCTCAGAGGACTCCGGTCGCACACGCGCGTCGGCAGTGCTGGGCGCGGCACTGAACAGCGACGCACGCACAAAGTCCTGGCTGCCGCACTCTGGACAGTCACGCAGCGCGTCCAGCGAGGTCAACGTCAACACGTATCCACATCCCTCACAGCGCCATGAGCCGGTGCCGGCCATCGTTCCCGAAGTATGCGACTCCATGCTGCGCCTCCCGTTCCTCTCGTTCCCGAAGGGTCGGGAACCTTCTGCAGGGTGGAATCTCGTGGCAATCATATACGAGGGTGTCAAATGGGTTTGGCTGGGGGAAGCCGTTCCGACTCGGGCGAAATTTGGGCGCCTTCGTCGTCTATCTCGAACCTACCCCAGCCTAACGCCACCCAAACGGCTCCGCGCGAAAAATCAGTGAAGATTCAGCCTCCGGGCCCCGTGCTCGCGACCGGCAGCAGGAGCTCATCGGCGGGCGGCGAATCTAGCCACATGCCCACTCCCAATGGAGATGTCGAACAGCTCGAGCGCTTTCTGCTGGTGCAAGGCGTCGGCTCGCTGACGGCGGACCGTCATCGTTGCGTCGACTGTTCGCGCACCCCGCTGGTGGGCGAGCGCATCCACGTCTACGAGCCCACTGCCGGCATCGTCTGCGAGCTCTGCCGCCAGATGCGCCGCTCCGTACCGCTGGCCACCGAGATCGTGCGCCACAGCGAGCTCGGCCACACGGTTCGCCTCACCGCTCGCGCGGCGTAACATCGATCGCTAGGCACTGTCAGTCTCTTCGCGCCGCCTGTCTCGCTTCGCGCTGCCCGCCCCATCTCGTGCCGCCCCATCTCGTGCCGCGCTGTCCAGCTGTCGCCTCGCGCCGCGTCGCCGCTTGAGCAGTCATTAGACTGCCGCTCCGTGGACCCAGTCACAGTCTCGATCGTCATCAGCGCCCCGCGCGAGCAGGTCTTCGACTACCTGCAGGACATCGCCAACCACCCGGAGTTCACCGACCACTACCTGGTCGACTGGCACCTCACGAGGGAGGACTCCGTAGGTCGCGGCGCCGGCGCCCGCTTTCGCGTGAAGGCGCCCGGCAATCGCTTCAGCTGGGGGGACTCCACCTTCACCGAGGTCTCCCGCCCCCACCGGATCGTTGAGGTCGGTCGCACGGGCAAGGCCAATCGCATCCGCACGCTCGGGGTCTACGAGCTGGCGCCCGTGTCCGGCAACTCCACCCGCGTGCAATTCACGCTTGAGACCCATGCCTCCGTCTTGTCCGACCGGCTGCGCGAGGCCGTCGGCGGACGCACGTGGCTGAAGCGCAAGAACGCCAAGGCTCTGCGGCGGCTGCGCTCGATCATCGAGCGCGGCGAAGGCCGCGGCGAGCGCATCACGCTCGCCGGTGGGTAAACTGCCGCGTCGCATGCTCCGCTCCGGCCGCCCAACCCGCGTTCTCGGTAAGCGCTGTCTGCTTGCGCTGCTGCTGGTGCCAGCGCTCGTGCTCAGTGCCTGCTCGGACAACTCCCACACGCGCGTCACCACCGGCACCTACGCCGGCGAGTCGGGGCAGAACGCTCCCTACCTGAACGTCGGTCCGCTGATCTACGAGGTGCAGCTCTCGCGCGAGCTCAACCCCTACGACACCGAAGACGCCTCCTACCTGAGCGGCCTCACTCCCGCGCAACGCAAGCTCAACCCGGGTGAAGAGTGGTTCGGAGTCTTCCTGCAGGTCTACAACGAAACGTCCACCGCGCACCCGGCGGCCACCAACATCTCGATCAGCGACACCCAGGAAAACATCTACACACCGATCATCCCCGCCGCGACCAACGAATTCGCCTATCGCGGTGGGCTGCTGGCGGCGAAAGGCCGCATTCCAGCGCTCAACACGGTTGCTGCCAACGGTTCCACGCAAGGGGCGCTGCTGCTCTTCAAGATCCAGATCGTCTCGCTGGACAACCGTCCGATCGAGATCAAGATCGTCGATCCCACCGATCCCACCCAAACGGCCTCCGCCGAGCTCGACGTTTAGCTCCGGGTCGTGACGGTCCCGGGATAGGCCCCCGGGCGCGTTCAGTGTCCGTACCCGTCCTTAGCCGGCATTCCGCGAGGACGAAGTCGGCGGTCCTGGTGCCGTGTATGTACTTTTAGGATGCATAACACTTCATTTTGTGAAGTGTTATGCAGTGCGGTTTGAAAGATATCGCCACGCCGCTCGACTGCCAATCAGCCCAACGCCGCTTCAATCACCTGCCGGGCGACCGGCGCCGCCGTTTCGCCGCCTGCTCCGTCTTTGACGAGCAGCACACCCACCACGATCTTCGGGCGCAACGCCGGCGCAAACGCCGCAAACCACGCGTCGGTGTTCTGCGGGTCGTTGGTCCCCGACGAGCAGTTTTCGCCGCTCTGCTTGGATTCCGCGTCTTCGCTCGCGTCGGATTCCCCGTTCTTGTTCGATTCTTCGCCCGCGCCGTGTTCGCTGCCGCTCGGGCAGCTCGGCTCGCCAAGTTCCGCGGTGCCCGTCTTACCCGCCACGGTCACCCCGGGGATCGCCGCTGCGGTACCGGTCCCTTCGCGCACCACGCCGATCATCAGCGACCGCACGGTTCGCGCGGTCGCGGCGCTGATCACGCGCGGCCGGGTCGCATGGCGCACTTCAAAGGTCGGTGATGGCCGCGTGCCGCCGTCGGCTATGGTCGCCGCCACCGTCGCCATCTGCAGCGCGGAGGCCTGCACCTGCCCTTGGCCGATCGCGGTCGAGCCGAGCGCCAGTTCGCCCTGTATCTGGGAGGCGGGTGGGATCGTGCTCTCCACCGCTCCCGCCAACGTCGGGGGATGGTTGAAGCCGTAGCTTTCGGCGGTGGCCACCAGGCGGGGCGCTCCCACCTTCACCCCCAAGGGGGCAAACACCGAGTTGCAGGACACCGCAAACGCCAGCGCCAGACTGCCTCCGCAGGACTCGCCGTTGGCGTTTTCAAGCTTCGCTCCATCCAGAGTGGTCGAGGTGGCGTACGGAAACACCGTGCTCGCACGCGCCGTCTTTGATTCCAGCACGGCGGTGACGGTCACCATCTTGAACGTCGATCCCGGCGGCTGCAGATCATCGATGCCGATGCCCGCCACTGCCAGTATCTCGCCCGTCGCGGGGTCCATCGCCACGACCCCGCCCAGCTGTCCGCCAAGCGCCGTTGCCGCCGCCTGTTGCAAGGCAGGCGATATGGACGTGCGCACCGGCGCGCTCGGCTTGGCCACCGCGCTGGCCAGCACGCGCGTGCCCGCGAGCAGATCTCCGCCGGGGATCCCGCGCAGGCGGTTGTCGAGCGCCAGCTCGAGTCCGCTGGTACCGACGATTGCTTCCGGCGGCACTCCTTCAGATTCCAGTTCCGCGCGCCGTGCCGCGGGGATTGGACCGACGTCGCCGACGACAGCTTCGGCGGCAGCCCCCAAAGGCGAGTTGCGCGTTCCCGCAGCGCTTGCCGGCCCGTCTGCCAGCACCGACCCATCGCGGGCCAGCAGCGCAGCGCGCGGGGGCAGCGTCGTGCGCCTGGTCAGCTGCTCGCCGGCCCGCAATCCCGGAAACACCAGCGTCTTCGACCACGCCACGCGAGGTCCGCCGGGATCGTTTTGGATGCGCATCTGGAAGCTCTCCGACAGCGACCCGAACAGCCGGGTGCGCACGCGCACCGGAACCGTGATCGCCCCACTGCCCTCACCGCTTGCAGGGCGGGCGGGACCAATAACCCTCATGCTCGTCGTCGTGGCTGTTCGCGCGGCGGCCTGATAGGCGGCAGCAAATGCGCTCGGGGAGATCGCCTGCTGGGCGGCATCGTCGATGTCGTCGTACATCGTCACATAGTCGCTCCGTGCCCAAGCCCGCGCGAACTGCTCGGCCATGTCCTGTTGTGCCGAGCCGCGGTGGGCCGAGCCAAGGATCGCGCCGACAACGAACGCGATCGCCGCGAGGGCGATCATCGGTCGCGCGCGCCGGGCACGCCGCCGACGCTCAGTGGAGGCATTCACAGCCCGGGACGGTAGAACATGAGCAGTGACACGGCTCGACTGGCTCATCGTCATATTTGCCGCGCTGCTGGCGATCTTCGGGTTCCGGCGAGGCTTCATCGTCGCTGCGCTCTCCTTTTGCGGGTTCGCCATTGGAGCATTCCTCGGAACACGACTGGGTCCTCTAGTGCTTTCGCGCGGATCCTCGTCTCCCTACGCCCCCGCTTTCGGTTTGATCGGTGCGCTGCTCGCCGGCGCGATCCTCGCGACCGGCTTTGAGGGTGTCGGCTTGAGGATTCGTCGCATCCTCGTGTTTCCCGGTCTCGGGCTGATCGACGGCACGCTCGGCGCGCTGCTCAGCGCCGCGCTCGGGCTGGCGATCGCGTGGATCTTCGCGGCGGTGGTTCTGCAGACTGAGCCCACCGCCCAGCTGCGCGCTGACATCCAGCGCTCGGAGATCCTGCGCGAGCTCAATCAGCTGCTGCCGCCAAGCGGACCGGTCTTGAACGTGCTCGCGAGTCTCGACCCGCTGCCGTCAATCGCCGGTCCGCTTCCCACCGTTGGCCCGCCGCCCGCTTTGATCGCACATGATCCCGAGATACGCGCCGCCTCACGCAGCGTCGTACGGGTGCTCGGCACGGCCTGTGGCCTTCAGATCGAGGGCTCGGGCTGGGTGGCTGGCCCGGGCGTGGTCGTCACCAACGCGCACGTGGTCGCGGGCGAGCAGGACACCACCGTTGAGATTGAAGGTCGCGAACCGGCCTTGTCCGCTTACGCGATCGCCTTCAACCCCACCGTCGACCTCGCGATCCTACGCGTACCGGGTATCAGCCTCCCGTCGCTCACACTCGCCGACAATCCCCCCGCCGGCAGCGCCGGGGCGATCCTTGGCTACCCCGAGGACGGGCCGTTCGACGCGCTTCCAGGACGAATCGGCACCACCCAGAACATCGTCACCGACAACGCCTACGGTCAGGGTCCGGTCTCGCGCCTGCTCACGCCGCTGCGGGGGCTCGTGCGCCCAGGCAACTCCGGTGGCCCGGTCGTCGACAGCGAAGGACGCGTGCTCACCACGGTGTTCGCCAGCACCACCGGCAGCGGTCCCGCCGGGGGGTATGGAGTGGCCAACGCCACGGTTGCCCAGGTGCTCGCGGGCTCAGGGCGCATGGTTGGCACTGGGGAATGCAGCTCCGGGTGATCTGAGCCGCGTGTCAGGCGTCAGGTGCGTCAGGCAGTGGACGGGCGGGTGCTCGGGCGTGGGCGAGGGGCCTGCTTTGCCTGCTTTGAGTCCGTGACCCGTTCAGTGGCGCTCTGAAGCTTCTTTGCCGATGCAGCTGCCTGTTTTGCCTCCGCCGGCGGCTCAAGCAGCGGCTCGGCCGCCGCCAGACGGCGTACGAGCTGGGTTCGCACCCGTTGCAGCTCCTCCACGCTCAACAGGCGCGGGCCAGCGCGCATCAGTGATCTGGTGGGGGCGGGGACCAACCCCGGATTACGAGCCTGGATTTCCGAGAGCGCTTGCTCCAGGGCGGCGATCTGGGCGCGCAGCTCCCTGCGCCTCTCGGCGTCCTGGGTAGCTCCGTGGGCCGCTGGGTCGGCGGGCGGCTCTGGAGTCACATACAGCGCAGCGGCCACCTCGCGCGGATCGACGCCAGTCCTGCGGGCCTGACGCGCCGCGTCGGCGGCGATCTGGCCGACGGCCGAGGGCTCCGGGGTGACGCTCGCCACGAACGTGCCAGTGCCCTGCCGGCTGTCGATCAGTCCCTCCTGCTCCAAGCGCTGGTACACGGCTCGGGCGGTGTTGGCGTTGATGCCCAGCATGTCCGCGAGCTCCCGCAGGCCCGGCAGGCGGCGCCCGGGGGTGAGGCGCCCGTCGCCGATCCGCGCGCGCAGCGCCCACGCCAATTGCACCCCGATCGGTATCTCCCCAGCGCGGTCGATCGTGAGGCCCTCGATGCTAAGCCGCCCCTCTTGGGCCGATATCCGAGACGGCGCGTCTGACGAGCCCACATCGTGATGGTCGTGACTTGCCATGCCTCAACTTTAGTCGCTCGCAAGCCAGAAACATGAAGTACTAGTTAACTAGTACACTAGCCCAATGGATGGGTTGGAGCATGGGGAGCTCGACGCGGGTGGAAGTGCTGTCCGTCCCGGGATCGGCGGTGAGGGGCTCGCCGGGGACTCGCTCAAGCGGGCACTGCTTCCCACGAAGAGCATGCTTGAGGAAGTCGGGGACATGATGGTCCTCACGGGCAAGACGATCTCCTCCGCTTTGCGGCCGCCCTACCCATACGGTGGCGAGTTCGTCTCGCAGTTTCTCTTCACACTGCGGATCTGCTGGCTGCCGCTGCTGGTGTCCACATTCGCCATTTCCTATGGCGCCGCAGGGCTGCAGGCCGCGAACATCCTCAACCTGCTTGGCAACCTCGACCGTCTTGGCGGATTCTTCGTGCTCGCCGCGGTCCGCGAAATCGGGCCGATCATCACCGCAGTCATGATCGCCGGGGCCGCCGGCACCGCGATCACCGCCGACCTGGGGGCCCGCAAGATCCGCGAGGAGCTCGATGCGCTTCAGGTGCTGGGCGTCGACACCGTCAAGAACCTGGTGGTGCCGCGCTTTCTCGCGTTGATGATCGCCACAGGGCTGTTCAACATCTACGCGATCCTGTTTGGCCTGTTCGGGGGTGTGCTCGCGGCCGTCGTCAACCACCAGGCACTGGGACCGTTCTGGGTGACCTTCTTTGCCAACACATCCACCACCGACCTATGGGGCTCGACGTTGAAGACGATGGTATTCGGGGCGATCATCGCGATCGTCTGCTGCTACAAGGGCATGTCCGCCTCAGGCGGCGCGGAGGGAGTCGGACGGGCCGTCAACCAGGCCGTTGTGGCCGCTTTCCTGGCGGTGGGGATGTTCAACTACGTGTTCACCCAGATGCTGCTGGCCACGCACCCCAACCTGCTTTCGATTCGATGAGCGAACTGGTTCCGACACCGCGCGACTGGCTGGCTGCCACGGGCGAGATCAGCCGTTTCACCGGCCAGATCGTGCGCGATGTGTGGACGCTGCGCGTGCTGCACTTCTTCGGCGAGACAGTACGTCAGGCGGGGATACTGATCGTGTCCTCGACGGTGGTGCTGTGGGTGATGGTGTTCATCATCGGACTGGGCACGTGCGGCATCGAGGGTGCCTATTTTGCCGAGGCTCAAGGAGCGCCATCCGTCGCGGGCATATTCGCGGCGTGGTGCGATCTACGCGAGGCCGTCCCATACGCGTTCGGCTACATGATGGCCGCGAAGGTCGGCACCGGCATCGTGGCGGAGCTCGGCGCGATGCGCATCAACGACGAGATCGACGCGCTGGAAGTGATGGGGGTCGACTCGATGCTGTTCCTCTGCGCCACCCGTCTGCTCGCCGGCTGGATCGTGCTGCCGTTCATGTACATAGCCGGCGTTGGGGTCGCATATCTGGCGTCCTACATCGCCGTGGTGCGCCAGGTCCACTCGGTCACCTCGGGCGGTTACCTGCTGGTGTTCTGGCAGTACCAGAATCCATTGGACTACCTCTACAGCCTCACCAAGGGCATGTTCATGGCCACGACAGTCGTGCTCGTGGCCTGCTACTACGGCTACAACGCCTCCGGTGGCCCGGTCGGGGTGGGGAAGGCCACGGCCAAGTCGATGGTGCTCAACCTGGTGCTCGTCACGTTTATCGGAATGTTCGGCACGCAGGTGTTCTGGGGCACCAATCCACGTGCACCGATCGGCGGCTGAGTACGCCACTTGACCCACCCGCTACGCTGGCGCCATGTCCAAGACGCTCGTGATCGCGGAGAAGCCCTCGGTGGGACGCGACCTGGCACGCGTGCTGCCGGGTCCCTTCGCCAAGCAGGAAGGATGGTTGGAGGGTCCCGACTATGTGATCACGTGGGCGGTCGGCCACCTCGTGCAGCTGGCCGAGCCCGACGAATACGACGCGAAGTACAAGCGCTGGCGGATGCCCGACCTGCCGATCGTGCCGAGCAAGTTCAAGCTCGTCGTGCGCGACGAGCGCTCGCGCAAGCAGATGTCGGTCGTCACCGCGCAGCTCGGCCGCGAGGACGTCTCGGAGGTCATCAACGCCTGTGACGCCGGGCGCGAGGGCGAGCTGATCTTCGCGTATCTCTACGAGAAGGCCAAAGCGACCAAGCCGGTGCGCAGGCTGTGGCTGAACTCGATGACCAACGCGGCGATGAAGGACGCCTTCGCCAGGCTGCGCCCCGCCGAGGACTACGCGCTGCTGGAGCAGGCCGCGCGCTCGCGCTCGGAGGCCGACTGGATCGTCGGCATGAACGCCACCCGCGCCGCCACGATCCGGCTGAAATCGTCCTTCGACGGGGCCGTGTCGCTCGGGCGGGTTCAAACGCCGACGCTTGCGATCGTCGCGCGCCGCGAGGAAGAGATCAAGGCGTTCGTGCCCGAGCCCTACTGGCTGGTGGACGCCAAGTTCGACGCCGGGGTGGGCGGGACACCATCCGAGGCTGCCACGCAGAACGGAGACGCAGACGGCAATGGCGCGGGAGCGCGCGTGTACGAGGGTCGCTTCCACATGGGCTCAAAGCCCCGCATCGCCACCGAGCAGGAGGCGCTGGCGATCGTCGAGGCGTGCGAGGGCAAGCAGGGCACGATCACCAAGCTTGAGAAGAAGGAGCAGCGCGAGCGCGCGCCGATGCTGTATGACCTGACGAGCCTGCAGCGCGAGGCCAACACGCGCTACGGCTTCTCCGCCCGCCGCACGCTGGCGGCGGCGCAGCGCCTGTACGAGGAGCACAAGGCGCTCACCTATCCCCGTACGAGCTCGCGCTACCTGACGACCGACATGGTCGAGGAGATCAAGCCGACCGCCGAGCTGGTGGGTGCCAACAGCGAGTACGCGAAGGCCGCCGCGTATGTCACCGGCCTCGACGTGCTGCCGCTGGCGCGTGTGGTCAACGACGAGAAGGTCACCGACCACCACGCGATCATCCCCACCAAGGCCGAGCACGCGATCGATCGCATGGGCGATGACGACAAACGCGTCTACGACATGGTCGTGAGGCGCTTCCTCGCCGTGTTCCACCCCGAGGCGGTGTTCGAGAACACGCGCGTGGAGACCACCGTGCTGCCCGCGGGCGAGGGGGCCGGTGGGTGTGTGTTCAGGACGCGCGGCAAGCTGCTGCTGATACCGGGCTGGCGTGGGGTCTACGGACAGATGCCCTCCGAGGCGAAGTCCGCCGCCGAGGAAGACGAGGGCGCTGACCAACAGCTGCCGAAGCTGAACGAGGGCGAACCCGCGCAGACGATCGAGATTGCGAGCGAGCGCAAGGAAACCAAGCCGCCGCGCCGCTACAGCGACGCGTCGCTGCTGGGCGCGATGGAGACCGCCGGCAAGCTCGTCGACGACGACGAGACGCGCGAGGCGATGAAGGACTCCGGGATCGGCACCCCCGCCACGCGCGCGGCGATCATCGAGCGGCTGATCCAGGTGGGCTACATCGAACGCGAAGCGCGCTCGCTGGTGGCCACCGACAAGGGACTGAACGTGGTGCGGCTGCTCGGCGAGCACGCGCTCACCTCGCCCGACATGACCGGCCAATGGGAGCACCGCCTGGAGAAGATCGAGCGTGGCGAGGATTCGCGCGCGAAGTTCATGGGCGACATCGCCGGCTTCGCCGAGCTGACCGTCAAAGAGCTAGACGAGAAACTCAAGGACGTACGCATCCCGCGCGCCAATCTCGGCCCGTGCCCGGTTTGCGGGAACGACATCAAAGAGAACCGCAAGGGCTACTCCTGCTGGGCGCGCGACGATCCGGGCTGCGGCTTTGTGATCTGGAAGGGCAAGTCCGGCAAGCAGCTGTCGGTGGCGATCGCCAAGGAGCTGATCCACTCCGGGCACACCGCGAGAGCGGTGACCGGCTTCAAGGCACGCAGCGGTCGCAGCTTCCGCGGACACCTCGCACTAAGCCAGAACGAGGAAGGCAAGTGGCGCGTCGAGTTCAACGAGCCATGGGCGCAGGAGGGCGCAAAGCCGCCAGAGTCCGAGACCGAGACGGCCGAGGAGGGGCAGGAGGCGGTGGCGGCAAGCGCCGCGTAGCCCACGTCGGGTGGGTGCGCGAGGATGAACGTGTGCCGATCGCGCTCATAACAGGACCCGCCAACGCGGGCAAGGCGCATTTCCTGCTCGACGCCGTGCGGGGGCATGTGGCCCACGGCGGGGATCCGATGCTGATCGTGCCAACCGAGGCCGACCAAGCTCGATATAGGCGCGAGCTGGCCGAGGGAGGGGTTGTGCTTGGTGTACGGGTCGAGCGCTTCGACGGATTGATGCGCGAGGCGCTGGCGCGTGCCGGGGATACGCAGCAAACGCTTGGCCCGCTCGCTCGCGAGGCGATGCTGGCGCGGCTCGCCGACGCACGTCCCCGCATGGCGAGTGCGCTGGCGCGGCTGGTGGGCGAACTGGAGACACAGCGCGTTACGCCCGCGCGGCTGAGGGGAGCGCTCAAGGCGTGGCGATCCGCGGAAGGTCAGCCAGACGGCGGGCAGGCCACGCTCGGATGGTTGTGCGATGTGTTCGAGGCCTACGACGAGGCTCTCACCCGGATGCGGCGTGCCGATCGGGAGCTACGTGAGACGAAAGCCCTCGATGCCCTACGCCGCAAGCCGGCGCTGTGGGGTTCAACGCCCGTGCTGCTGTATGGGTTCGACGATCTCACCGAGCTGCAGCTCGATGCGATCGAGACGCTTGGCGGGATTGTCGGAGCGCGGGTCACCGTGTCGCTCGCGTACGAGCCCGGCCGCGTCGTGTTTGCCGGCCGCGCCACCACTTTCCAACGGCTGGCCCCGATCGCCGAGGCTCACACCGAGCTGCGGGCGCGTGCCGAGTACTACGCGCCGCGGTCGCGCGACGCTCTGCACCATCTGGAGCGCTCGCTGCTGAGCGACGACGCAACACGCGTCGAGCCGGGTGAGGCGGTGCGATTGCTGGAGGGAGGCACCCCGCGCGCCGAGCTGGAGCTGGTCGCGGGCGAGGTGCGGGCGCTGCTCGACACGGGCGTGCAGGCCGGCGAGATCGCGATCGTGCACAGGGCCCCCGACACGATCGCGGGTGTGCTCGGCGAAGTGTTGGAGGACTTCGACGTCCCCTACGCCATGGGCGAGCGCGTGGTGTTCGCCCACACGGCGGTTGGCCGAGGGCTGCTTGGACTGCTGCGCTGCGCGCTGGGCGATGGCACGCTCGCCGATCTGCTGGCGTGGCTGCGTGCCCCCGGGGTGCTTGAGCGCCCCGAGCTGGCCGACCGTTTGGAGGTGCACGCGCGCCGGCGGGGCGCGGTTGGCGCCGAGTCCGCCCGGGCACTGTGGGAGTCCGAGCATTGGCCGCTGGATCGGATCGACCGTGTGCGCGAGGCGGCTGAGGAGGGAACGCCGACGCTGATCCGGGCGCTGGTGACGGAGTTGCAGCGATTGTTTTGTGCTCCCCGCAGCGCTGTCGCGGCGGTGCTCGGCGAGGACGAGCTGGAGGAGGCACGCGCGCTCGCCGGTGGTCGTCGCGTGCTGGAGGAGCTGCGTGAGTTGGCGCGCTCGGCGCCCGAGCTGGCCCCAATGCCCGATGAGCTGGCAGGTGTGCTCGATCGGCTCGAGCTCGAGAGCGACAGGCGCCAGCAGGCGGACGGCAAGCGCCCCGGGGACGGCAGAGTCGCGGTCGTGGACCCGCTGTCGCTGCGTGCGCGCCGTGTGCGGATGCTGTTCGTGTGTGGGCTTCAGGAGGGCGTGTTCCCGGCGCCGGCAACCCCGCATCCGCTGCTCGGCGAGGAGGACCGGCGCCGGCTCGCGCACGCCTCGGGGCTCGTGCTGCGCGGCGAGCCGGACGCGTTGGCGGCCGAGCGCTACCTGCTGTACGCGCTCGTCTCGCGCCCCGAGGAGCGGCTGACGCTCAGCTGGCACACCGCGGGCGAGGACGGCACGCCGCTCGCTCGCTCGCTGTTCGTCGAGGACGTGTGCGACCTGTTCGCCGACACGCTACGCGATGGGACCACGCGCAAGTTGATCGAATCGGCGGCAGAGGGCATACGCTCGCGCCCGATCGCGCCGTTGCGCGACGAGCTGGTGCTCGAAGACCTGCGCGCGCGCGCCCTGTGGTCGGCCTCCTCGCTTGAGAGCTGGGCCAGCTGTCCCGTCAAGTGGTTTGTCGAGCGCTTGCTGCGGGGCGAGCAGATCGAGCCGGACCCCGAGCCGATCGCGCGCGGCGGCCTTGCGCACGCGGCGCTGAAGCAAACGCTGGAGCGCTTGCGTGAGAGCACCGGCTCGGCGCGTCTGACTCAGACGAGTGTGGCTGCCGCGAAGCGGCTGCTGCGCGAGGCGCTGGTCGAGCAGGAGCCACACTACCCGTTGTCGGTGGCGCCCGAGCGCCTGCCAGGTGCCCGCCGACGGCTGACGGTCGATCTGGAGCGCTACCTGGAGTGCGCCGCGGAGCAGGCGAGTCCGCTCGAGCCCACCCACCTGGAGCTGGAGTTCGGCTTCGAGCAGAGCAGCCTGCCGCCGCTCGACCTCGGGGAGGGAGTGCTGTTGCGTGGGCGCATCGACCGCATCGACGTCGGGCCGGAAGGCGAAGCGGTTGTCTACGACTACAAGGGTCGCTCAGCCCCCCCGGCCGCCAAGTGGGCCTCCGGCGGAGCGTGGCAGGTGGCGCTCTACATGCGCGCGGCGCAGCGCCTACTTGCGCACACGCCCGTAGGCGGCTTCTACCAGCCGCTCGCCGGCAGGGACATCAGGGCGCGCGGGGTGCTCGACGGCGACGGTGGGGTGGAGCTTGACTGCGTACGTACCGACAGGTTCGAGCACGATCGGATGCAGGAGCTGTTGGAGGAGTGCCTCGCGGCCGCGCGAGACGCCGCCAAACAGGCGAAGTCAGGCGCTCTGGAGCCACGGCCGGACACCTGCGCATACGGCGGCGGTTGTGCCTACCCCACGATCTGTAGGTGTGAGCGTTGACGCACTTGACCGACGAGCAGCAGCAGGCGGTTGCCCGGCGCGATGGGTCGCTGCTGCTGGCTGCGGGTGCGGGTAGCGGCAAGACCTCGGTGCTCGTCGAGCGGTTTGTGCGGGCTGTGCGCGAGGATGGCATGGCGCCCGGGCGGATCCTTGCGATCACGTTCACCGAGCGCGCTGCTGGGGAGCTGCGCGAGCGGGTCAGGGCGCGCCTGCTGGAGCACGGCGAGCGCGACGCCGCCCGCGAAGCCGAGGCTGCCTTCATCGGCACGTTTCACGGCTTCTGCGCGCGGTTGCTGCGCGTGCACCCGCTACAGGCCGGTGTCGAGCCGGGCTTTGAGATTCTGGAGGAGGGTTTTGCCGGTCGCCTGCGAGCGTTTGCCTTCAGCGATGCGCTCGCGGGCTTCCTCGAGGGGGAGCGCGCCGAGGCGGTCGATCTCGTGGCCGCCTACGGCGCCGACCCGCTGCGCTCGATGGTGCTTGGCGCCTATGCGCAGTTGCGCAGCCAGGGGCAGAGCGAGCCGCGGTTGCCGATGCCGGTAGGTGGACGGCAGGAGCATGACGAGCGGGCGGAGCAGGACGAGCGGGCGGAGCAGGACGAGCCGGCTCTTCGGGGAGATGAGGCTGCTGGAAGTGGCGATGACGCCGTGCGCGCGTGTGTGCTGATCGACGAGTTGCTGGGGCGCTTCGGCGCCGCCTACACCCAGCGCAAGCATGCGCGCGCGGCGCTCGACTTCGACGATCTGGAGCTCGACGCCCGCGGGTTGCTCGAACGGCGGGCGGATGTGCGCGAAGCTTGGGCGGAGCGTTTCGAGATGTTGATGGTGGACGAGTTCCAGGACACCAACCCGCGTCAACTGCAGGTCCTGGCAGCACTCGACCGCGACAACCTGTTCACCGTAGGCGATCAGCTGCAGTCGATCTACAGCTTCCGTCACGCCGACGTGGGTCTCTTCCGCGAGCGTCACGCGCGCCTGGCCGAACAGGGGGCAAGTCTCGCGCTGACTCGCAACTTCCGCAGCCGCCCGGCGATCCTCGCGGCTGTGGAGCGAGTGTTCGCGCAGCGCATGGGCGAGCGCTTCGCGTCGCTTGCGGCGGGACGCCTGGACAACGGGACAGGAGTCGGTGAGGCCTCCGAGGAGCAACGCGCGGCGCAAGGCTTGGGTGGAGAGCCACCGGTGGACTCGGGTGGAGGGTTGCCGTTGGACCTGGGTGGAGGGTCGCGGGTGGACTGGGATGGCGAGCCGATCGTCGAGCTGCTGCTCACCGACAAGCGAGGCTGGGAGAGCGTGTCCTCCGACGACGCTCTGGAGGGACTGCCCGACGCGACCCCGTGGCGTCAGGCCGAAGCGCGGCTGCTCGCACGCCGGGTGGCGGAGCTGGTCGCAAGCGGGGAGGCGCGCGCGGGGGAGATCGTCGTGCTGCTACGCGCGCTGGGCGACCTGCCGGTGTACGAGGGAGCGCTACGCAGCCACGGCCTGCGCACGCTCGCGGGAGTGGGAGGCTTTTGGGGACATCAGCAGGTCGGCGATCTGCTCGCGTGGCTGCGCGCGCTCGCCAACCCGCTTGACGAGCCGGCGCTCTATTCGACGCTCGCCGCGCCGCTGGTGGGCATATCGAGCGACGGCTTGGCGTTGATCGCGCGCGCAGCCCGCGAGGGACGCGGCGGGGTGTGGCAGACCTTGAAGGACGGCGCAGCAGAGTTGGACGGCGTGCTGCGGGACCCCGATCGCCGGCGGCTGGCGGCCTTCCGCGAGCTGTTCCTCGCGGAGCGCGCCACCGCCGCGCTGCACCCGATTCCCCGACTGTTGCGCCGCGTAATCGTCGCCACCGGCTACGAAGCGCATGTGTTGTCGCTCAGCTGGGGTGAGCGGCGGCTCGCCAACATCCACAAGCTCGTGCGCCTCGCGCGGCGCTTCGAAGCGCGCGAGGGACGCGATCTACGCGGCTTTCTTGATCACGTCGCCCACGTCGAGGTCACACGCGAGGCCGACGCTCCCGTCGGGGACACCCGCGGGGGCGCAGACGGCGAGCTCGATGCGGTGCGCCTGATGAGCGTCCACGCGGCCAAGGGGCTCGAGTTCCCGGTGGTGTGCGTAGCGGATCTGGGCCGCGAACCGAATCTGCGGATGGGCGACCTCCTGGTCGACGGCGCCGCCGGGCGCGTGGGGCTGCGTCTGCGCGGGCTTGAAGACCCCGAGCCAGTGGCGGCGCTCGACTACGACGATTTGTGCGAGCAGCGACGTCGTGCACAGGAAGACGAGGAGGACCGTGTCCTATACGTCGCCTGCACACGTGCCGAGGACCGTCTGCTATTGAGCGGCGCAGTCGCGTTCGGACGCTGGCCGGCACCCAAGCCCGGCATGGCGCCGATCGCGTGGCTGGCACCCGCGCTCGTGTCCGATGTCCCGAAGCTGGCTGCGTCCGAGCGGGTCCCGGTCGATCCGATCACGGTCGACGCCGGCGGTGGACTGCTCGTGCGGTGCACACTCAACTCGCCAGGCAACGCTGTTGAGAAGATAAGTCTGCAGAGCCCGGCGGTGCCACCCGCGCAGGAGATCCCGATGGAGCCGATACCCGTGCCGCCCATGCAGGAGATCTCAATAGAGCGGATACCGGTGCCACTAGTGCAGGAGATCTCAACAGAGCCGATACCGGTGCCGCTCGCGCAGGAGATCTCGATGGAGTCGAAGCCAGTGCCGCTCGTGCACGAGATCCCGAAAGAGCCGAAGCCGGCGCCGACCGTGCAGGCGGGCATGTCGATGCCCACACCGCTTGCCGACCCCAACAGCACCATGAGCTACACCTCACTTGCTGAGCTTGAGCGTTGCGGCTATCGCTACTACCTCGAACGAATCCTGCGGCTCCCCGAGAACCGCGCGGCGGCGCGAGCGGGTGGATCCGATGAGAGTGAGGGTGGGATCGAGGCGCGAGTACGCGGGACGATCGTTCACATGCTGCTGGAGACGATCGATTTCGCACACCCACGGCCACCGTCCGCGCAGGACGTGGCGCTTGCCGCCCGGGGGCTCGGCGTGAGCGTTGGCCCTGCCGCGCGCGAGGAGATCGCAGCGCTGATCGCCGGGGCGCTGGCGGCCGAGCCGGCACAGCGACTGCGCGCGGTGCGCCGTGCGCGCAGTGAGCATCCGTTCGCCTTCTCGCTTGCACCCGGCGAGCCGCTGGTGACGGGCGTGCTCGACCTGATCGTCGAGCAACCGGGCGGCGCCAGCTTGATCGTCGACTACAAGAGCGACCGGCTCGCCGGCGGCGAGGATCTGGAGGGGCTCGTGCGGCGCGACTACAGCTTCCAGCGGTTGCTGTACGCGCTCGCGGCGATCGAAGGCGGCGCGCGCGAGGTGGAAGTCGCCCACTGGTTTCTCGAACGCCCCGGCGAGTGGGTGACGGCACGATTCGTATCGGGCGAACGTGACCGTCTGCGTGAAGACCTGGTCGGCCGCGTGGCGCGAGTCCGTGCCAGGGGGTTCGCCGTCACGGAGACGCCACATCGCGATGTCTGCCTCACATGCCCCGCCCGTGGCGGTTTGTGCTCATGGGGGGAAACCCGCACGATGAGCGCGCGTTCCGCCACATTGGAATTTGATGTAGGAGCGAGTACCCTGAACTCCTGAATCTCTTGACCGCGCTACCACGCGGGGATCAACGAGGCGGAAGGAGCTGATGGCGACGGCGACGGACAGATCAGCGGCTACGGTCACGCAAACGTCCCTGGGCCAATCCGACCTCGAGCTGTTCGCGCGCGTGCGAACAGACCAGGATCTCCACGCGCGCGAGCTCTTGGTGGAGCGTTACCTGCCGCTCGCTCGCCGCTTGGCGCGCCGCTATCAGCACACCGACGAGCCGATCGAGGATCTCATCCAGGTCGCGTCGATCGGGCTGCTGAAGGCCGTCGATCGCTTCGACTGCTCGCGCGAAGTGATGTTCTCCAGCTACGCCGTGCCAACGATCCTCGGCGAGCTCAAGCGCCACTTCCGCGACCGCACCTGGTCGGTGCGTGTCCCGCGCGATCTGCAGGAGCTGGCGTTGCGGGTCGACCAGACGGTTGCGAGACTGTCGCTGGGCCAACGCCGCTCCCCGTCTGTGGGAGAGATCGCGAGGGCCGTGGAGGTATCCGAGGAGCAGGTGCTCGAGGCGCTCGAGGCGATGGGCGCCTACAGGGCGAGCTCGCTGGACGCTCCGCGCTCGGCGCGCGAGGAGGAGCTGGAGAGCGTCGCCGAATCGCTCGGAACGCCCGATCGCGGCTTCGAGCGGGCGGAGGAGCGCGCGACGATCGAGCCGCTGATGACACGCGTCACCGAGCGTGAGCGCACCGTGTTGAGGCTCCGTTTCCACGACGATCTCACACAGGCGGAGATCGGAGAGCGGATCGGCGTCTCCCAGATGCAGGTGTCGCGCCTGATACGCCAAGCGCTCGCGCGCCTGCGTGCGGGCGTCGAACCCATGGGCCATGGAGTTCAGAGCGGTCTTTGACCTCTGGGCCGCGGCGCCCCGTCTGGGCGCCGAACCGGTGACGTCGAGGCGTCGAACCGGTGAGGTTGAGGCGTCTGAACCGGTGACATTGAACCGGTGAATGAGCCGGTGAGCCACCGTGTTCCAGTGGCCCAGGCCCATTGCTTGACAACAGTGCTTGACAATGTCTCATTTAGAAGTCAGTATGTCCCCAAATGCCAAGGGCAATGTGGATGGGGACGCTCAGCTTCGGTCTGGTCAGTGTGCCGGTGAAGCTCTACAGCGCGGTCACGCGCAAGACGGTCCATTTCCATCAGATCCACACGCTCGACAGCGGGCGCATCCACCAGAAGCACGTGTGCTCGCTCGACGGCGAAGAGATCCCACTCGGCGAGATCGTCAGGGGCTATGAGATAGCGCCCGATCGCTACGTGCCGGTCGAGACGCGCGAGCTGGTCGCGCTGGAACCGCTGTTCACGCGCACGATCCAGGTCGAGGACTTCGTCGCTCTGGGGGAAATCGACCCGATCTACTTCGACCATCCCTATCACCTGGTTCCAGGGCTTGGTGGCGCTCATGCCTATCGGTTGCTGTTGCGGGCGATGAGCGAAACCGACAAGGTCGCGATCGGGCGCATGGTGATGCGCTCCAAAGAACGGCTGGTGGCGATTCGCCCGCGCGAGGACGCGCTGTTGATGCTCACGATGAACTACGCCGAGGAGGTCAAACCGACGACCGGGCTGCGCGAGCTTGAAGGGGCCGAAGTTGAGCTCGACGAGCGCGAGCTCAACGTCGCTCGGCGGCTCGTGGCGTCGATCGCCGAGCCGTTTGACATCGACAAGTACCAGGACACCTTCCGCGAGGCCGTGCTCGACCTGGTTGACCGCAAGGCAGCCGGTGAGCCGCTTCCGCTCGGCTCGGGCGCCGAGCCTCCGCCGGACTCCCCCGATGTGATGAAGGCGCTCGAAGCGAGCCTTGAGAAGGTCAGCTAGTCGCCGACGGGCCCTTGAGCACCAGCACGAGTTGAGAGCCCTCGCCCCGCTCCTCGGGCTCCACCGACACACTGTCGGCGATTCGC
Source organism: Solirubrobacteraceae bacterium (assembly GCA_049591495.1). Taxonomy (GTDB): domain Bacteria; phylum Actinomycetota; class Thermoleophilia; order Solirubrobacterales; family Solirubrobacteraceae; genus Palsa-744. Next base: position 12,171 of record JBAWFB010000182.1, on the reverse strand, counting down.
TCCAGCACATTGCCCACAACGGGCAGCATCGTGTCGCGGACGAGCCCCATAGCGCCATCGGCCGTCAGCTCCAGCACACGCAGCTCCGCTCTGTGCTCATCGGCCTGCACGCTGAACGCCAGTCGACCATCGGTGGCATATGCGGGGGCGTGCGCGCACAGCGCGTCGCACACCAGCAGCGCATCGTCAAGCCGGTCCACCGACCAGTCGGCGCGTGCCAGGACCATCGACACGACCCGCCACAGCAACGGTCCCACAAGCGGCCCGTTGGCGATCCGCACGCGCGTCACGTTGTCGGTGGCGCGCTCCTGCTCGTCCGCCGCGGGGCCGTTCACGAACCTGTCCCACGCGCCGGCGCGAATCGCGCGCGGGCCCTTACCGGTGCAATCACGCGTGCCGTCCGTTCGTGCTCGCCGCGTTCCCGCTCAGCGCAAACGTCATCCGCACCTCAGTGTGCTCGGCGCTGTCATGGCCCAACTGCACCTGCTCGGCCAGCGCCGCGATCATCGATAGCCCGAGCCCTAGACCGGGACTGTCCGAGCGCGGCATGATGCCGCGTCCCCAATCGCGCACCAGCACGGTCAGCTCGTCGCCCTGCACGCTGGCCGAAACCTCCATCGGGCCCTCACGGCCCTCCGGATAGGCGTGCACAACGACGTTCGCGCACGCCTCCGTGACCGCCAGGCGGATGTCCGACAGCTTCGGCTCGGGCACGCCGAACGCTTCGCCGAGACCGCCGAGGGCGTGTCGAACTATCGCAATGTTCTCCGCTCGCGCCGCAAGCGCAAGCTCCATGTCCGACGCCATCGCCTCTCCGTGGCCGTTTGTCGTGCTGATCGTGCCTGCCGTCTCGTCAATGATGATGCCCGCAGACGACGGATTTCACACGTCGACCATGCGTCCACGGGGCGCGCGCGATGCTACGCTTTCTGCTCCGCCTCAGGTGCCGACCCCTCACGCCCGCGAACGCGTCGCAGCCCTCTGGGAGCGCCGTGCAGCGGGAGCACTCACATGACTTCGCACACATTGCCATCCCAGGCCGCTGGACTCTACGACCCCCGCTACGAGCACGACGCGTGCGGCGTGGGCATGGTGGCGCGCCTGGACAACGTGCCCACCCATGAGGTGGTCAACCGCGCGCTGACCGCGCTTGAGAACCTGGAGCACCGCGGCGCCTCCGGAGCGGACCCGCTGACCGGCGACGGTGCGGGGATCCTGATGCAGATGCCCGACGAGCTGCTGCGCGCACTCGCCGGGTTCCAGCTGCCCGCGCCGGGCGCCTACGGCGTGATGATGTGCTTCCTGCCCACCGACCCGGCCGCGCGCGGGCGGATCGAGGCGCTGCTGGAGCAGACCGTGGCGGCGGAGGATCAGCGCGTGCTCGGCTGGCGCGACGTGCCCGTTTGCCCAGAGCACACGGGCGCCACCGCGGCCGCCTCCCGACCCGTGATCCGTCAGCTGTTCGTGGGGGCCGGGGCGATTGCAGGTGGCGTGACCGCGAAGCAGGGCGCAGCGGAGTCTGGTGGGTCGCTGGACGTGTCGTCAGGCGAGGCTGGGCTTGACGGGTCGCGCCCTGAAGGACGCAGGCAGGCCGACGGGTTCGATCAGGACGCCTTCGAGCGCAAGCTGTATGTGATCCGACGCGTCTGTGAGCAGGCGGTTGGCGCTTCCGAGGACGCACACGCGGGCTTCTACGTCACCTCGAGCTCCTCGCGCACAATCAACTACAAGGGCATGCTGATCAGCTATCAGCTGGGCGCCTTCTACCCCGACCTGCGCGACCAGCGCTGCAAGAGCGCGCTGGGGCTGGTGCACTCGCGCTTCTCCACCAACACGTTCCCCAGCTGGGAGCTCGCGCACCCCTACCGGGTGATCTGCCACAACGGCGAGATCAACACGGTGATGGGCAACGTCAACTGGATGCGCGCGCGCGAGTCGGAGCTCTCAAGCGAGCTGTTTGGGGAGGACCTGGCCAAGATCCTGCCGGTCGTCACGCAGGGCAACTCCGACTCCGCCACGTTCGACAACGTGCTCGAGCTGCTGCTGCTCGCCGGGCGCTCGCTGCCGCACGCGGTGATGATGATGATCCCCGAGGCCTACCGCAACCGCTCCGATCTGCCGGAGGAGCTGAAGGGCTTCTACGCCTTCCACTCCTGCCTGATGGAGCCGTGGGACGGCCCCGCTGCGGTCGCGTTCACCGACGGGCGCGTGGTCGGCGCGACGCTCGACCGCAACGGCCTGCGCCCCGGACGCTGGGTGCTGACCAAGGACGGCCACGTCGTGCTCGGCTCTGAGATCGGGCTGCTCGATGTGCCGGCGGAGGAGATCGAGCGCCTGGGGCGCCTGCAGCCCGGCAAGCTGTTCCTCGTCGATCTCGAGCAGGGACGTGTGGTCGAGGACGGCGAGGTCAAGCACCAGATCGCCACCCAACAGCCCTACGGCGAGTGGTACGCGCGCAACGGGGTGCGCTTCGCCGACCTGCCCCCATCCGAGCAGGTGACGCTCTCAGACCAGCCACTGCACCGCCGCCAGCGCGCGTTCGGCTACTCCCAAGAGGATCTACGCGTGCTGCTGGAGCCGATGGCGCGCGAGGGCGCCGAGCCGATCGGCTCGATGGGCAACGACCTGTCCCTCGCGGTGCTCTCAGACCAGGCACCGCCGCTGTTCTCCTACTTCAAGCAGCTGTTCGCGCAGGTCACCAACCCCCCGATCGACCCGATCCGCGAGGAAATCGTGATGAGCCTCGCCACCAGCCTCGGCACCGAGCGCAACCTGTTCGACGAGACGCCCGATCACGCCCACAAGCTGCTGCTCGACCAGCCGATCCTGCTCAACCGAGAGCTGGAGACGCTGCGCCACATCGACCACGACGTGTTCTCCTCGCGCACGCTCGACATCACCTGGCCGATCGCCGAGGGCGCGGACGGGATGGAGGGCGCCCTGGAGAAGGTCTGCAAGCAGGCACACGAGGCGATCGCCGAGGGCGTCAACATCATCATCCTGTCCGACCGCCTGCTCGGGCCACGGCGCGCGGCGATCCCCTCACTGCTGGCGGTCTCCTCGGTGCACCACCACCTTGTGCGCGAGGGCACGCGCCTGCGCGCAGGGATCGTGCTGGAGTCCGGAGAGCCGCGCGAGGTCCACCACTTCGCCACGCTGATCGGCTACGGCGTGAGCGCTATCAACCCCTACGTGATGCTGGAGACGCTCGATCATCTCGTGGCCCAGGGACGGATCGTGCGTGCCGGTGCCAACGGCAGCGATCCTGTGTCGCTGTCGCCCGAGGAGGCCGCTCAGAACACGATCAAGGCGATCGGCAAGGGCCTGCTGAAGACGATCTCCAAGATGGGCATCTCCACGATCCAGTCCTATCGCGGGGCGCAGATCTTCGAGGCGGTCGGCTTGGAGCCCAGGCTGATCGACCGCCACTTCACAGGGACCGCCTCCCGCATCGGGGGCATCGGCCTAGACGTGTTGGCGGTAGAGGCATTGCAGCGCCACGAACGTGCCTATCCATCAATTCACGACGAGCTTCTGCCGGTCGGGGGCGTGTATGCATGGCGCAGAGACGGCGAGCACCACATGTGGAACCCCGAGACGATTTCGCTCGTGCAGCACGCCGTACGTTCAGCCAACGGTAATGTCGCCGCGGCGCTTCAGGGCGACGCGGCCGCGGGCGCGGAAGTCCGTGACAGCCCCGCGTTCACCAAGTACCGCGAGTATGCCGCGGCGGTCAACGACGACGCCGCCCGCAAGGCCACGCTGCGCGGCCTGTTGAGGTTTGCGAGCGAGGATCGCGGGGCCGCTGGGGAGGCCATTTCGCTGGAGGAGGTCGAGCCGGCCAAGGAGATCGTGCGGCGCTTCTGCACCGGCGCGATGAGCCTCGGCTCCATATCGCGCGAGGCCCACGAGACGCTCGCGATCGCGATGAACCGCCTCGGCGGGCGCTCCAACACCGGCGAGGGTGGGGAGGACCCCACACGCTTTGCGCCCGACCCCAACGGCGACCGCCGCCGCTCGGCGATCAAGCAGGTGGCCTCAGGGCGCTTCGGCGTGACGATCCACTACCTCGTCAACGCCGACGAGCTGCAGATCAAGATGGCCCAGGGCGCCAAGCCCGGCGAGGGCGGGCAGCTGCCGGGCCACAAGGTCGACGCCTACATCGGCTCGATCCGCCACACCACGCCCGGCGTAGGCCTGATCTCCCCGCCGCCCCACCACGACATCTACTCGATCGAGGATCTCAAGCAGCTGATCTACGACCTGCGCTGCTCCAACCCCAGCGCGCAGGTGTCGGTCAAGCTCGTCTCCGAGGTCGGTGTCGGCACCGTCGCCGCCGGCGTGTCGAAGGCCAACGCCGACCGCGTGCTGATCGCCGGCCACGACGGCGGCACCGGCGCCTCGCCGCTGTCCTCGATCCAGGCGGCCGGCGTGCCATGGGAGATCGGGCTGGCCGAGACCCAGCAAACGCTGCTGCTCAACGATCTGCGCTCGCGCATCGTGGTGCAAACAGACGGGCAGCTGAAGACCGGCCGCGACGTGGTGATCGCCGCGATGCTGGGCGCCGACGAGATGGGCTTCTCAACCGCGCCGTTGATCGCCACCGGCTGCATCATGATGCGCGCCTGCCACCTCAACACCTGCCCGGTGGGGATCGCCACCCAGGACCCCGAGCTGCGCAAGCGCTTCAAGGGCCGCCCCGAGCACGTCGTCAACTTCTTCTTCTTCGTCGCCGAGGAAGTGCGCGAGATCCTCGCCTCGCTGGGTCTGCGCACACTCGATGAGGCGATCGGCCGCGTGGACCTGCTGGAAGCCCAGCCCGCGATCGAGCACTGGAAGGCGCGTGGCGTGGACCTGACCCACATCCTCGCCCACATCGAGCTGCCCGAGGGCGCGGCGCGCCATCGCGTGAAGGCGCCGCCGGCGGTGCTCGAGGACGCGCTTGACTGGGAGCTCGTCGAGCTCGCGCGCCCCGCGATCGAGCGTGGCGAGCAGGTCAGCGTTGAGTTCCCGATCCGCAACGTCAACCGCTGCGTCGGCGGCATCCTCTCGAGCCACATCGCCCAAGCCCACGGAGCGAAGGGCCTGGCGCCCGACTCGATCGTCGTGCGCCTGCGCGGCTCGGCCGGCCAGAGCTTCGGCGGCTGGCTCGCGCCGGGTGTGACGTTCGAGCTGGAAGGCGACACCAACGACTACACCGGCAAGGGCCTCTCCGGCGGGGTGCTGTCGGTGCGTCCGCCGCGCGAGGTGGGGGGGGTGGGCAGTCATTTCAAGGCGCAGGACAACGTCATCATCGGCAACACCGTGCTCTACGGCGCCACCGCCGGGCGCGCGTTCTTCAGGGGCCTTGCGGGCGAGCGCTTCGCGGTACGCAACTCGGGCGCGTGGACGGTCGTGGAGGGCGTCGGTGACCACGGCTGCGAGTACATGACAGGCGGGCGCGTGGTCGTGCTCGGCCCCACCGGACGCAACTTCGCGGCCGGCATGAGCGGTGGGATCGCCTACGTGCTGGACGAGGCCGGCGAGTTTCCCGCGCGTTGCAACATGGGCATGGTCGGCTTCGACGAGATCTCAGACGCCGACGCGATCGAGCTGCGAGCGATGCTCGAGGAGCACGCGCAACGCACCGACTCTCCAGTTGCGCGCGAGCTGCTCGACCGCTTCGACGCCCTGCTGGAAGCGGGAGCGTTCGTGAAGGTGATGCCGCACGACTACAAGCGTGTGCTGCGCGAGCTGGCCGAACACGAGGCCGCGGAGGCAGCCGTCCACGCGTCCGGCAACGGCGGCGCGCGCACGCAGCCACTCGACGCGGTCGGCGCGCCCGCAACTGCCCCCGAGCCCGAAGAGGAGGCGGTCTGATGGGCAAGCTTGGAGGGTTCCTGCAGATCGAGCGCCACGGGGTCACCTACCGCGACCCTCAGGAGCGCGCGCACGACTACCAGGAGTTCGTCGTGGAGCGCCCCACGCAGGAGCTGCGCGACCAGGGCGCGCGCTGCATGGACTGCGGCGTGCCGTTCTGCCACAACGGCTGTCCGCTGGGCAACCTGATCCCCGACTGGAACGATCTCGTCTATCGCGACCGCTGGCAGGAGGCGATCGCGCAGCTGCACGCCACCAACAACTTCCCCGACTTCACCGGCCGGCTGTGCCCCGCGCCGTGCGAGGCCGCGTGCGTGCTCGAGATCCGCGAGGGCGACTCGGTCACGATCAAGCAGATCGAGCACTCGATTATCGACCGTGCCTTCAAGGAAGGCTGGGTCAAGCCCGAGCCGCCCCGACACGAGACGGGCCAATCGGTCGCGGTTGTCGGCTCAGGCCCGGCCGGGATGGCTGCCGCCCAGCAGCTGCGCCGCATCGGTCACAGCGTCACGCTGTTCGAGCGCGACGAGGCCGCCGGTGGGCTCGTGCGCTTCGGAGTGCCCGACTTCAAGATCTCCAAGACGGTCGTGCAGCGGCGCGTGGAGCAACTGATCGCCGAGGGCGTGCAGCTGCGCTGCGGCGTGGACGTCGGCACGGACGTGAGCGTGGCCGAGCTGCGCGAGCGCTTCGACGCGGTCGTGCTGGCCACCGGCTCGCGTGTGCCACGCGACCTGATCGTGCCCGGACGCGAGCTGCACGGGGTGCACTTCGCGATGGACTACCTCTACCAGCGCAACCGCTTCGTCGCCCAGGAATTCGGTCCCCCGCCCACCCTGCCCGCGCCAACCGTGGCCGCGCCCCCGGCCGATGAGCCGATCAGCGCCGCCGGCAAGCACGTGGTCGTGATCGGTGGCGGGGACACCGGCGCGGACTGTGTCGGCAACTCGCTGCGCGAGCGCGCCGCGTCGATCGTGCAGCTGGAGCTGCTTCCGGAGCCCCCCGCCCACCGTCCCGACGAGCGCACGCCGTGGCCGGAGTGGCCGCTGAAGTACCGGATGTCCTACGCGATGGAAGAGGCCGGCACGGCGGGGGTCGGCGAGCAGGATTATTCGATCACCACCACCCACCTCTCCGGCGACGCCAACGGCAACGTTGCGGCGCTGCACATCGCCCAAGCCGAGCCCGCGCCGCCGTTTGGCCCCGTGGCGGGCTCAGAGCGCGAGCTGCCAGCTCAGCTGGTGCTGCTGGCGATGGGCTTCCTGCACCCCGAGCAGTCGCTGCTGGACCAGCTCGGGGTCGAGAAGGACCCGCGCGGCAACGTGAAGGCGGTCAAGCCCTACACGACCTCGGTCGAGGGCGTGTTCGCCGCCGGCGACGCGCGCCGCGGACAGTCGCTGATCGTGTGGGCGATCAACGAGGGTCGCCAATGCGCGCGGATGGTGGACCGCTATCTCGCGGGTGCCCGCAACGGCTCTGGGCTGCCCGAAGACGGGGCCATCCTCGGCCACGCCGACGCCGATAGCGGGCCCGAAGGCCCACCGCAGCACGTCGGGCCCGGCGTGCCGGCTGAATAGCGGTCGGGCTCTCGGCGCTCACCGAGTATTCGCAGCGCATATGCCTTAAGCTGGCTGCATGGCCAACTCCTCTGAGAATGGGCATGCGCTGTCAAGCAACAGCGGTAGCCCAGCCGCCGCCAACGGCCAGGCGCCTGGCCAGGCGCCGGCAGGCGCTTTTCCGCGCGTTTGCATCATCGGTGCGGGCTCCTCCGGGATAGCGGTCGCCAAGGCACTGCTCGAGCGGGGAATCCCGTTTGACTGCATCGAGAAGTCCGACCAGGTGGGGGGCAACTGGGTGTTCGGCAACCGCAACGGGATGTCGGCCGCCTACCGCGACCTGTTCATCAACGTCTCGCGCGAGCGCATGTCCTACTCGGACTACCCGATGCCGAGCAGCTACCCCGACTTCCCCCACCACACCCACATCAAGGAGTACTTCAACGGATACGTCGACCACTTCGGGTTGCGCGAGCACATCACCTTCGACACCTCCGTTGAGCATGCGAGCAGGCGCGAGGACGGGGTGTGGGAGATGAAGCTCGACACGGGGGAAACGCGGCTGTACGACGCGCTGCTGGTTGCCAACGGCCACCACTGGGATCCGCGCTGGCCCGAACCCGCGTTTCCCGGCGCCAACACATTCGAAGGCACGCAGCTGCACGCCCACTCCTATGTGGACAACTCGATCTTCGCGGGCAAGGACGTGGTGGTGCTCGGGATGGGCAACTCCGCGATGGACATCGCGGTGGAGTCCTCCTACGTGGCCGCCAACACCTACCTGGCGGCGCGCAAAGGCGCATGGATCATCCCCAAGTACGTGTTCGGCCGGCCGGTCGACCAGCTGCCCAACAATCCGCGCATCCCGTTCGCGATCCGCCAGCGCATGATCCACCAGACGATCAAGACGCTGACCGGTCCGCCGGAGCGCTATGGCCTGCCGAAGCCCGACCACAAGTTCGGCGAGGCCCACCCGACCGTCTCAGGGCGGATCCTCGACCGCATCGCGCACGGCACGATCGCGCCGAAGCCCAACATCGCAGCGCTTGGCCGCGACACGGTGCGCTTCGTGGACGGCAGCGAAGCGCACGCCGACGTGGTCGTCTACTGCACCGGCTACAAGATCACCTTTCCGTTCTTCGATCCCGACTTCCTCGCGGCGCCCGACAATCACATCGAGCTGTTCCGCCGAGTGTTTCACCCCGACATCGGCGGCCTGTACTTCATCGGTCTGCTGCAGCCACTCGGCGCGATCATGCCGCTCGCCGAGGCCCAGGGGGCGTGGGTGGGCGATCACCTGCGCGGCGAGTACGCGCTGCCCTCGCCCGCGCAGCTGCGCGCGGACATCGCCAAGGACCAGGCCGCGATGCGCAAGCGCTACATCGCCTCCAAGCGCCACACGATCCAGGTCGACTTCGACGACTACCTGTACGCCCTGGACGCCGAGCGCCGCGCCGGGGCAGAGCGGGCACGGGCACGCGGCTATGCGTTGCCGATTCCCGCGCGCGCGGGGTCAGCTGCGCTTCAGGCCTCTGGCTGAGCGGCGCACCGGGCGCGCGCCAGCCTGCAATGGCGCAGTGTCTTGCTCGCGTGCCTCCAGGACTGTTCATGGTGGTGCGCACACAGCCCGTAGCCCTGGAAGATCGACTCCAGCTCGCTAGCGTGTAGACGTGACACAAACCTTCTGCCGCCACAACCGCTTCGTCCAACGCTGCCCGATCTGCCGCGAGACCGTGCCCGGGCACAAACCGAGCCATGCCGCCAAGCCCAAACGGAAGACCAGCGCAGCCTCCGGGGCGCAGGCCGGCACACGGACCCCGGGCAGGCCAGTCACAAGCTCGCGCACAGGTGCGGCCGGGCAGGCGCGCCCAGGGGTTCGCGTGTACAGCCGCCGCACGCAGGAAGTGCGCGTCCACCGCGAGACGCGCTCCGAGGACGACGGCTACCGCTGCGAGCTGGTCCCCGGCCTGCACTCCTCCGAGGACGCCAAGCGGCTCGCGCAGGAGATCGGCTTTGCCAGTGGACGCCTGCTGACGCTGACCGCCGCACCGCCCAGCCTGTACGCGGAGGCGCGTGAGTGCGGTGACATCGAGCAGGCCACCTGGATGTGCTTCCTGGCCGCCTACCTCTCGCCGCTTCAAGGCGAGCAGCCGTTCGCGGGTATCCGCCAGGCGCTGCTCTCAAGCTGGGCGTCGGGCACCGTGCCCGATCTCGACGAAGTGCCACTCGGTCCTCGCAGCTCGCACGACCCCGCGCGCGGTACCGAGACGCTGACCGCCTACCGTCGCTTTGCCGAGCACACCGGCTCGCAGCAGGCGGCTTTCATGGGCGAGCCGGAGTGGACGCCGCAACGGCGCTTCGAGCGCCTGTTCGAACGGCTCGCGCTCCCGGGCTTCGGGCGCATGGGACGCTACGACCTGCTGATCACGCTGGGGCGGCTCGGACTGTACGAGCTGCGCGCCGACGCGCTGCATCTCGTCACACGCTCGCCCGCGAGCACGTCGGACCCCACGCCGCAGGCCGCCAAGCGCGTGTTCGGGATCGGTGATCCAATTCACATCGAGCGGCGCGCGACGACGCTCGCACAGGCCCTCTCCACACCGATCGAAGCGCTCGACCTCGCGCTTGCCAACTGGTCCTCGGAGGAGCGCGTGACGCTCGGCTTCCCAAGCGACGCCAACGACCCCCACGCGCTCGAACGGGCCGAGGCGGCGCTCGAGCTGTAGGACCGGTCGTGCCCGTCCGCGCCTCTGGACGCCCCCACGCATACGGCGGCGAATTTGCCGTCCACACCGACGCTTAGAGTCCTGCATGTCACGTCCTACTTCCCGCAAGATCAGGGAGCCGCCATGCCGCTCTGCTTCATCGAGCCCCACGACGCCATCCGAGTCATCGCGGACTCCGTTGGACGCGAGGCCCGCCGGCAACTCGTCGGCGAGGTGGTGCGCGCGTGGGTTGACGACCTGCCCGACCAAGAGCTGTCTTTCCACTACGCGCAAGCGATCGCCGACCTCGATCAGGACGACCTGCACCTGCTCGCCGCCTGGCACGCATCGCTGGAGGTAGGCCAGCCGATCCCCAACACCGCATTCCTCGTCGGCGTCTTCCCGAGCCTCGGAGAGAACCGCCGCGAGGCTCTGAAGATCGCGGCGGGCTTCAGGGGCGAGGAGTCTCTCAACGCCGGCGTCGCCGAGGACCAGGCGCTCGACACGGTGCTCCCTCGCCTATCGCGTGAGCGGGCAATCGAGCTGGCAGGGGAGTGCATCCAGCTGTATCAGTGGGATCGCCTCGGCTCCTATAACTAGACTGTGTCCATGCCTGATACTGCGATCACCGTCGATGACGTCATGGACGCCCTGTCCAACGTGATCGACCCCGAGCTGGGATTGGACTTCGTGGAGCTGGGGTTGATCTATGGCGTTGAGGTCAGTGGGGGGGACGTACAGGTGACGTTCACGCTGACCACGCCCGGCTGTCCGATCGGGCCTCAGGTCACCGAGCAGATCGAAGAGTTCGTCGGCGAGCTCGAAGGCGTAGAGAGCGTCGAATCGGAGATGGTGTTCACGCCTCCGTGGTCGCCCGAGAAGATGTCAGAGGACGCGAAGTTCGCCCTCGGCTACTGACGCCGCTGGGCGGCGCGATACGGCGTCCTCGGACCCTTATGTGCGCAGCACACCGCGGGTCCTGCGTCCTTGTCTCGCTTGCCCAGCGACGCCAGTAGCTGGTTGGTCTTTATTTTGGGTCTGCTTTTGTGCGAGGGCGACCAGTGTGGCGAGCTCCCGCTCGATGCTCTCGCCGATCGAATCGATGTCCGGCAGCGCGTCGAAGTCGCCCAGCAGGCCGAAGTTCATCTCACCCGCGTAGGACATGATCGCCACTGCGAGCGCGTGGTTCTCGGGCAGGAACGCCACCGGGAACGCGCGCTCCATGCGGCGTCCCAGCACATACAGCGGGAACTGTGGTCCCGGCACGTTGGTCACGATCAGGTTGAACAGGCGCGTGGAGAAGTTCAGTCGCGACGCCTGCGCGAGGATCGTGGGGGGAGCGAAGTTCTGGGCGCCCGCGATCACTTCGGCGCCGAGCGCCTGCTTTGACTCCTTGAGGCCGTCCATCGCGTGCCTGACGAAGCGCAAGCGCTGCAACGGGTCGGCGATATACACCGGCAATGGGCCGCGTATCGCCGCGATCCGGTTGCCGCCCTCGTGGCGCTCGCCGATCGTGCGCACCGACACCGGCACCAGCGCGCGCATCTCGATCCCCTCGGTGCGGACCCCGCGCGCGATCAAGAACGAGCGCAGCGCCGCCGTCACCACGGTCAGCACGACATCGTTGACAGTTCCCCCAAACGCGTTCTTCACGAGCTTGAAGTCCTCCAGTTGCGCCGCGATCCCGACGAAACGGCGGTGCGGTCCGATCTCCACGTTCAGCGGCGTGGCAGGCGCGGGGTTGAGTCCGGCCCACACGATCTCCCCGATGCCCTCGGCGGCCTCGCGCGCGCGCTCCAACGAGCGCTCAGGATGGGTCAGCACGCTCAGCGCCGCGCCCGCCATCTCGGCTCCCGCGCGCACCGCGCCACGCACGCCCACAGCCACCAGCTCGGCCGTGTCGGGCTCAGGGTTCGGTTTCCACGGTCTACCCGAATGGCGCAGCGGCGCAGGTTCCTTCTCGACGTCGAACAGCACAGTCGCCAGATCGACGCCCGCAATGCCATCGATCAAGGAATGATGGGTCTTTGAAATTAGTGCGAAACGACCTGGAG